>CAYFHW010000011.1:0-25067 GCA_964343095.1 uncultured Anaerolineaceae bacterium
CTGGTGTTGGCTCTGGTGTTGGCTCTGGTGTTGGTTCTGGTGTTGGTTCTGGTGTTGGTTCTGGTGTTGGTTCAGTTGTTGATTCAATAGGAGCTGCAGGTACAGAGCTTTCCCCACTATTTGGGAGAACAAAGATAAGAATTAATAAGACAAAAGCTGCGGCAATCAGTACGGATGCTGCAAGAGCCCACGGCCTTGTCGCAGAATCACGAAATGAGCGTTCTATGCTCCGGAAAATGGTATCAAAGTTCATTTCCTTAGCATACATTCCAACTCTGTTTCTGTCTCTGTTGGCTTAAGTTTTGTTTCATGTAATATGTGGAAGGAGATTTAAAATGCCTAGTCGAAGAAACCAAATTACGCTCTCAGACGAAGAGCAGAAGTTATTTTTGGAAGAAGGTTGGACTTTGCAAGTTGCAACAAATAGTTCAAGCGGATTTCCTCACCTTGCGGCTATGTGGTACATCATGAAGGATGACATGATCCACTTCACGACGTTTCGAAAAAGCCAGAAAATTCTTAACATTCGGAGAAACCCAAATGTCACTGCAATGCTTGAATCTGGAAAAGAATATGCTGAGTTGCAGGGTTTGGTAGTGCAAGGCTCTGCTGAGTTAGTTGATGAAATTGAATATACCGCGGATGTTATGGCAAAGGTAGCTGAGAAATATAGAGGTATACCTCTGAATATGGATGATAATGGCTCTGCGTCTAAGGCAGCATCAAAGCGAATTACCGTGAGGATACGTCCACAAAATATATATTCATGGGATCATACTAAGTTAAGTGGTCGTTATTAATTTCGTCAGTGATAGTTGATCTGAGATATGCCCAGTGAGTTATTGCTATTGCAAGTGCGTCGGAAGCATCTTCAGGTCTCGGTAGTTGCTCAAGATTCAATTGAAGTCTTACCATTTCCGCAACTTGCTGCTTGGTACTTTTCCCGTAGCCTACGACTGCTTGTTTAACTGTATTAGGTGAATATTCATGCACTTTTAAGTTCCCATCACCTAGTGCAAGAATAGCTATCGCTCTAGCCTGTCCTAGAGTTAGTGCGCTCCGAGCATTGGTACCAACAAAACCTCCTTCAATAGCACCGGAAAACGGACTATATTCACAGATTATTTTAGAGATGCCATCTCTAATTATTTGTAATCTTATAGTTAAATCCTGTGAGCTTTTGGTTCTAATTACTCCGTGAGCAACGTGATTACAATTATCACTTTGCTCATCAAATTCTAATACCCCATAGCCTGTGGCACTTAGCCCGGGATCAATACCTAAGATACGCATATGTTGATAAGAAAGGGAGCTTCCATGCAGCTATTCAGCGTAGTCTTCCAATATTTCATCTTTAAATTCGATGTTTGAATAAACCCGTTGAACATCTTCTAGCTCTTCAAGTTTGTCTAACAAATGTAGTGTTTTTTTCGCATCAGATGTTTCAGGTGATAATGTCGATTTAGGTATCATTGCGATATCAGCATTTTCAATTGAAACCCCTTGCTCTTCTAGTTTTTTCCTAACTTCCTCTAAAGTATTAGGTTTTGTTTGAAGATCTAGCACTGTGTCTAACGATTCAACGTCTTCGGCTCCTGCATCAATTGCCATCAAGGTTAGCTCCTCTTCGTTGTCATGAACCCCGATAGTTATGGTACCTTTGGTTTCAAATTGCCAAGCCACAGAACCGGTTTCTCCTAGATTCCCGCCTGCGCGGGTAAATTCATGTCGTATTTCAGAGACAGTTCTATTTCGATTATCTGTGACAGTTTGAACCAATACAGCAACACCACCTGGACCGTACCCTTCGTAATTGACTTCATCCAGTTGTTCGCTGTCACCTCCACCTGAAGCCTTTGCAATTGATCGATCGATATTATCATTTGGCATGTTTGCAGATTTTGCTCGTTGAATAGCTAAGCGAAGCTTGAAGTTGGCTTCAGGATCAGGCCCGCCTCCGGCTTTTACTGCAATTTGTATTTCCTTAGCAAGCTTAGTAAATAATGCACCACGTCGCGAGTCAGTTACCGCTTTTTTTCGCTTAATAGATGCCCATTTTGAGTGACCAGACATTTATGTTTCCTGACAATCTGCACTGCAGTATTCTTGGCCTGTATTTCCACTCAGATCTATTGAAGGGACTTCATGTTCACAGCCGTTAGGATTGTTTTCGCTTTTGTGGTTAATACATTTCTTGTATGTGACATTATCAAGAATGTCACGAGCAACTAAAGCCCAACACCAATCAAGCAAACTGTCTGGTTTGATTGTAATAGGTTCACGATCTTCGCCGTTTTTATTTTGTGGATAAAGATACTCATTTAGTATAGTTTTCTGGTCTTTTGCACCAGCTAGGAGTTTTTCTTTCCCTTGCTCGGTTGCTGCATCAGTGGCTGCAATTCCGATTGCTTTCCACTCGTTATACCAGTCGAAGATAGAGAGCTCTACATAATTGTCGCCATGTACATTATTTGAAAAAAAGTCACCATGTTTTTCCACAAACTTTTCGATTAATTGCTCAAGGGCTTTTACGGTATCAGTAACTTGAGGGAATGGTGAAAAGCCGTCGAGGATTTCGAACTCTTTGACTTTTTTGCCAATCCAGCGGTGCATATCTACTTTAGGGTGTGAGGAGATAACTGGTTTATCTATTGAGTAGATGTCACCGGGGGGTAAGTTAAGTTTTTCTTCGGTTGAAAAGTCTTGATATTCATCAAATTGAGCGAATCCAATTACATTGCCATGGGGGTTCCCGCTCCACGTCCCCGAATTTCGTAGACGAGATTCGTAATCAATTACTGTACCGGGTTCCAACCCTCCAGTTAGTGCAAACCCAGTAGGAGGAAAATATTCGTACTCGTGTAGTTGAATGTAGTTCATTGGGTTAGTTTATTCCAAATCGATAGTGAATGTTCAAGTAAGTTAGATTTCTTTTTCTTTCCAATTTTCGTTAAGTATTTTTCCTAAGGCATCCATTTTGCGATAGTCCGTCAAGTTTATTTGAATCGGACAAATACTGACATATTTTTGCGAAAGGGCCCAGAGGTCTGTTCCTGCCTGTGGAATTGACCTAGGGTCTTCAGCGGTTTTCCTTTTAAGTTTGCTGGAGTTGTTTTTTGCGTCTTCGAGTTGAAAGTAACCAGCTTCTTCGGCTCTGGTTACTACTAATCCTGCAATTTCCTCTATAGCTACAAGAGGAATATTTATGTTTAAGAATGATTTTTTTGGAATTTCTTCCGATAGTGCCTTCCCGCAGATAATGCTTGCTATATGTTCAGCAGTTTCCCAATTTACTTCCGTTTGTGGTGTCATTGCATATGAGATTGCAAAGGAAGTAATTCCACGAAAGTAGCCTTGCAGAGCAGCTCCAACGGTTCCACTTATTGATAAATCAAAGCCTATATTTGCACCCTGATTTATTCCTGAAATGAGTATGTCTGTTGATTCACTTAAGTGATCAAGCCCGACTATTGCAGCATCACCAGGCCGTCCTCCTACTGCCCAAGCCTGAATATTAGCAACTGGCGGGTTTTTAACGGATTCCCACTCTATTTGTTTGCGTAATGTAAGACTTGCCCCTGCAGCGCTTTGATTTTCGCGTGGTGCTGCTACGGTAATTTCGCATTCATGCTTACTACAGGCTCTTACCAAAGCCCAGAGTCCAGGAGAATCAAATCCATCATCGTTAGTTATAAGAATTCTTTTGCTCACACCAATATCGTACTGTAGCAATACCCTAGGAGTTGCTAACAGGTTTTTCTAGGTGGTTACTCTTTTTTGAAAAGCTAGTCTAAGTCCTTGTGTAGGCCAGTTATCGAATGCTATTAGCCGGCCAGTGCTACCCAGCGTTACATATAGTGTTCTTAGTTCAGGTCCTGCAAAGCAAGGATTTGTCGTTATTCCATCTGGAAGTGATATGTGTGTTATATGTTTTCCATCAGGGGATATTGATGTAACACCACCATTCAAGATGGTCGCGATTATGATGTTGCCTTCACTGTCTACACAAAGAGAATCAAACATTGCTTGATTAATTCCTTCTGCTGGCGGTGCATGTCCTAGAACTCGTCTATTTTTCACTTCTCCTGGGCTGATAATGTCGAATGCCCATAAACGTCCGCTTGGTGTTTCAGCGACGTAGAGAGTCTTTTCGTCTGGGCTTAATCCTATACCGTTGGGGCTTTCAAACGGGAAGACTATTTCTTTAATAAATTTTCCGTTTGGGGAAGCGTAATATAGGCCTGTGATGTCCCTTTGTCTTCCGTATCGTTTTCCTAGGTCAGTGAAATAAAAATTCCCTTCATGGTCGAAAACTAAGTCATTTGGTCCTTTAAGTGGTTCCCCATTGCAATTGTCATAGAGCGTTTCAACGGAATTTCCGTCTGCACTTACACGTTGGATCGATCCATTTGTGTAGTCGCTTGCACGGTCTCCTGGTCTAAGAAGATGTGTTCCGTCTGTTTGCAATGACTTGGACCACTCAAACCCTCCATTTTGTGTGACATAGATTGCTTCATCAGGGCCGATTGCTGCTCCATTTGGACCACCACCTGTGATGGCAAAGATTTCTTTTGAGCCATCTTGTTTTATCCTGGTTAAACGTCCGGCTTCAATTTCTGTAATTAGGATATCGCCATTTGGCAGTTCTAATGGCCCTTCTGGGAAACGTAGTCCTTCTGCAACTACTCGGTATTCTGGTGTCATTATTTCTCCTTATCCGGTGATTCCCATGGATTTGAGTTCTGTAATTTTTTCATTTGTATAGCCTAATTCTCGAAGCACTAGTTCAGTGTCCTCCCCTACGAGAGGGGCTGTTTTACTAATTTTACCTGGGGTCTCACTTAATTTTGGCGCTATTCCAATTTGCTGAACATTTCCTATTGCTGTTTCGAGGTTCACTATCATCTCACGCGCAACATTATGTGGATCGGTCGGAACCTTTTCTTGCTCAAGTACTGGTGCCGCGCAAATGTCGTGCGCAGACATTAATTGCATCCATTCATCTGCGGTCTTAGTTGAAAAAATTTCACTGAATTTAGCTTTCATTTCCGGGAAAAGTTTTTCATTGTGTTGTTCTCCTAAATATTCTTCCGTGCCTAGTATTTGGCACAGAGATTCGTAAAAGTGTGGCTCAATACTGCCTATGGAGAACCAACGTCCATCGCTGCATTGGTAAGTGTCATACCAAGGGCGTGCTCCGGTTAAGAAACCTTCCCCAGGCCGTAAAGGTGTACCCGTTGAAAAAAAACCGGTAAATGCACTTGTCATTAAGGAAAGGACTCCATCACTCATTGCCATATCAATATACTGTCCTTTTCCCGTGGTTTGTTTTGAAAGGAGTGCAACACATATTGAAAATGCTGCAAATAAGCCTCCACCAGCGAAATCTGCAAGCATGTTTACTGGTATTGCTGGTGCAGTTCCTGGTCGGCCAATAACACCTAGTCCTCCTCCTATGCTGATGTAATTAATGTCGTGGCCAACAAGATTACTGTAAGGACCATTTTGACCAAATCCAGAAAGCGAGCAATATACTATTCCCGGGTTGTGCTCTGAAACAGTTTGGTAATCGACGCCTAAACGATTTACAACCCCAGGGCGAAAACCTTCTAGAACCACATCTGCATCTTCAAGTAGCTCAAAGAAAATTTTTCGTGCAGCAGTTTCCTTTAAGTTTAGGGATATTGAACGTTTTCCTCTCCCTAATGCGTTATATGCAGCTGCGCGTTGCGCCCCTTCGTTACCACTTTGTGGGCCGCTACCTAATTTTTTAGAAGATCCTGGGATAGCTTCAACGAGTAAAACATCAGCCCCAAAGTCTGCCAACAGCATTGAGCAATAAGGGCCGGGAGCCAGTCTTGATAAGTCTAGTACTTTGATTCCATCTAGTGCCATTACCATATTTTTTCCTTTTTTCCTTTTTTTCTTAAAATTATAGGTGCATACACGCTTGTTCTGGTTACAATGCGTTCGGGTGTATTGCCCATGTAACTGTACCGTGCGTGTCCAGCGTGCGCAGTAAGGGAAACAATGAGCGTTCTATTAAATGAAAATACGAGATTAATTGTTCAAGGTATAGGCACTGAGGGTGCCAACCATATGCGTCGTTCTATTAGCTACGGTACTAACGTAGTCGGAGCTATTCATCCGCGTCGTGGTGGAGAGGAGCAGGATGGCGTGCCTATTTTCTCTACAGTAGATAGTGCTGTCCGTGAAACCGGAGCTAATGTAAGTATAATTTTTGTTCCTGCGCCTTTTGCTGCAGATGCAATCTTAGAAGCTGCCGCAGCTGAGCTACCTGTTGTAATTTGTATCACTGAAGGAATACCTGTTGCTGATATGGTTCGCGTTAAGCATGCACTTAGTAGCAGTGAATCCATGTTAATTGGGCCTAATTGTCCCGGGGTTATAACTCCCAGCGCTAATGCCCGTGCAGGAATTATGCCAGGTGATATTTTTCTTCCTGGCCGAGTTGGAGTGGTAAGTCGCTCAGGCACACTGGTATACGAAGTTGTTGCCCAGCTCACAGCTGAAGGGATTGGCCAAAGCACATGTATAGGTGTTGGTGGTGATCCAATAATTGGAACTACACAAAAACAGGCGGTTCAATTGCTTAACGAAGATCCTGAAACTGATGCAATTGTTTTGGTTGGTGAAATTGGTGGATCTGCAGAGCAAGACGCGGCTTTATATATTCAAGAACATGTTCAAAAACCCGTTGTTGCATTTATAGCTGGTGCAACAGCGCCTCCTGGGCGACGAATGGGTCATGCTGGTGCGATTATTTCAGGTGATGATGGAAAAGCAGAGAATAAAAAACAGGCATTAGCTACTGCAGGTGCAGTAGTAAGTGATTCTCCTGCTGAAATAGGATCTACGATGGCAGAGTTGCTAGAGTCAAAAGGAATTCGTTAGGGTTTTTGAATGCACCCCGTGATTATGCATTGGATTGGTTTTCTTCATCGAT
This sequence comes from uncultured Anaerolineaceae bacterium, assembly GCA_964343095.1. Lineage (GTDB taxonomy): Bacteria > Chloroflexota > Dehalococcoidia > Tepidiformales > Tepidiformaceae > JAKUNN01. Next base: position 6,968 of record CAYFHW010000011.1, read on the forward strand.
GGCTATATGTTTTAACGGGTGGTAATGTTGGTAGCCAGTTAGGCTCTCTTAAATTCCTTCTTTTAACCACCCGGGGTTCACAGTCTGGACGTCTACGAACTTTACCGCTTCTATATCTGGAGGATGGCGAGAATTTTTTGATACCTGCATCCTCAGGTGGTAACCCTCGAAACCCTGCATGGTTGGGGAACATTAAGGCGGATTCTGATGTTTCTGTTCGTGTCGGCAGCAAGGTGCTCTTAATGAAAGGTATTCTTGCGGATGAGCCTGATCGAACACGTTTTTATAAGCGATTCGTGGAGACAATGTCTCATTATGCTGAATATGAAGAGCGATCTGGGCGTGTAATTCCAGTAGTCGTTCTTTCAAAACGATAGGACGCAAGATGCGATTTAAACCAACTGGGCGAACCAGTGTTTTTACTGAGTCAGTTATTCGTGAAATGACAAGACTCTCCCAAGTACATGGTGCGATTAATTTAGCTCAAGGATATCCAGATTTTCCTGCGCCAGACTTCGTGAAAAAAGCTGCCATTGATGCAATTAGTGATGATGTGAACCAATATGCTATTACATGGGGTGCGTTTCGTTTGCGGAAGGCGTTAGCACAGAAGTATGAGAAAAATTATGATTTTGAGCTTGACCCAGATACACATCTAACTGTTACCTGTGGTGCCACAGAAGCGATGATGGCTGTCATGTTGGCATTTATTGAGCCAGGTGATGAAGTGGTCGTCTTCGAACCTTTTTACGAGAATTACATTCCTGATGCTGCGATGAGCGGTGCTACTGTGAAATTTGTTACTTTGAATAGCCCAGATTTCTCCTTTGATCCTCTTGAGCTTCGAGAAGCTTTTTCAAGTAAAACAAAGGCTATTATTGTTAACACTCCAAATAATCCTAGCGGCAAAGTTTTTACGCGTGAGGAGTTAAAAATAATAGCAGATTTGTGCCTCGAATATGATTGTTTAGCGATTACTGATGAGATATACGAGCATATTATTTTTGATGGTCAAGAGCATGTTTCTTTGGGGTCTCTACCAGGAATGTTTGAGCGAACTATCATTATCAGCGGAATTTCCAAAACATTTAGTGTTACCGGGTGGAGGATAGGATATGTGCTAGCCACGGAAGAAATTAGTGCAGTTGTTCGGAAAGTACATGATTATTTAACGGTGGGAGCTCCTGCTCCTCTTCAAGAAGCTGCTGCTTTTGCTATAGAGCAGGGGGAATCGTATTATCCAAGTCTCATCGAAATGTACCAAAAAAAGCGTGATTTTCTACTCTTACCTTTGCGTGAAGCAGGTTTTGAATGTCATACACCAGAGGGGGCTTATTACATTATGGCAGACTTTACGGGTCACAAATTTCAAGGCACTGACGTTGACTTTGCTCATCATTTGATTCGTCATTATGGTATTGCGCCGGTACCGGGTTCATCTTTTTATTCGGGAAATAAAGGAAACCATTTCGTCAGATTCACTTTTAGTAAATCTGACGATACCTTAGCAGAAGCCGCAAAACGCTTGGCGAGACTTTAGCTGTTTAGACTCCTCCGGTAAACTTCACCAATGCCGTCTACCTTGCCGAGTACGTATGACCCTTCCACTGTTGAGTCACGCATATATCAAATGTGGGAAGATGGTGGTTTTTTTGAGGCCCAATCTAACCGGGATGCTGATGCCTATGCAATTATCATGCCGCCACCAAATGTGACGGGACAATTACATCTTGGACATGGTCTTGAGGATGCTTTAACAGATACACTTGTCCGGTGGAGGCGTATGCGCGGCTTCGAGGCTTTATGGCTTCCTGGTGAAGATCATGCAGGAATAGCAACCCAAAATGTTATAGAGCGCGAGTTAGCTAATGAAGGCTTGTCTCGACATGATATAGGTCGTGAGGCTTTCCTAGAACGAACTTGGGAGTGGGTAAAACAATATAGGGGTCGAATCTACGAGCAGCATAGAGCATTAGGAGCTTCTGCCGACTGGTCTCGTGATGTCTTTACGTTAGATCCTAAGATTGTTCGGGCAGTTCGAACGACGTTCGTGAATTTGTACAACGACGGCTTAATTTACCGAGGGCTACGAATGATCAACTGGTGTCCGCGATGTGAGACTGCACTAAGTGATTTGGAAGTAGATTACGTTGAAGAAGAGGCTAGTCTTTACCATGTTCGATATCCAATTGTTGGTGAGGGAGGTATGCCTCTTCCGGACGCTCTTGTTATCGCGACTGTTAGACCTGAGACAATGCTCGGTGATACAGGAGTTGCAGTACATCCCGAGGATCCGAGGTTTGAAGAGAAGATAGGGAAAACTGTTTTGTTACCAATAGTTGGTAGGGAGATTCCGATTGTTGCTGATGATGCAGTAAAGCTGGATTTTGGAACGGGGGCCCTAAAGGTTACCCCAGCACACGACCCCGTTGATTGGGAGATTGGACAACGCCACGATCTTGAATCTATTGTTGTTATCGATCGCGAAGCGAAGATTTCAGATGATGGAGGACCCTACGTGGGTCTTGATCGATTTGAAGCACGTGAAGCAATTGTGAGAGATTTAGAAGAACAGGGCTTTCTCGAAAGCGTTGTGCCATATACCCATACTGTTGGCCAGTGCAGCAGATGTAAGAACCCAGTGGAGCCCCTGCCTTCAGAGCAGTGGTGGGTGGGTGTTAACCGAGAATATAAACCTGGGCAGACACTTGCCTCAGATGCATATGCAGCTATAAGTGAAGGGCGGGTGAATATAGTCCCAGAGCGTTTTGGCCGCATTTTTCTTAATTGGTTGGATGAGATTCGTGATTGGTGTATTAGTCGTCAGCTGTGGTGGGGACATCAAATACCGGTTTGGTATTGTGAGTGTGGTGAGATGACAGTTGCGGTAGAGGATCCTGAAATTTGTCAATTTTGTGATTCAACAAAGCTCACACAAGATGAAGATGTGTTGGATACGTGGTTTTCATCTGCACTTGCCCCACATGCTGATCTTGGCTGGCCAGATGACACCGAAGATCTGAAGTACTTTTATCCAACTACCGATATGCAGATGGGCTATGACATTATGTTCTTTTGGTGTGCTCGTATGCTTATGTTTGGGTTATATAACATGGGCAGTGAGCGTGCTACAGAACGTGATATTCCCTTTAAAAATATTTTGTTTCACGGTCTTATTCGTGATGCAAAGGGTGAGAAAATGACAAAGTCTCGCGGGAATGTAATAGATCCATTAATTTCAGCATCTACTTACGGAGCAGATGCGTTTCGTTTTGCTCTTCTAACAGGTTCTACACTTGGTCAGGACATGAAATATAACGAGGAGCGCTTAGTGTCCTCACGTAATTTTGCAAATAAACTTTGGAACAGCGCTAGGTTCATATTGATGAATCTGCAGGATGAAAAGGTTGCAGAACCAAATATCAAGAACCGCTTAGATTTTCCGCTTGAAGATCGATGGATTTTATCTCGTCTTTCAGGGCTTGAGGACGAAGTGCATTCTTTGTTAAGTGCTTATCAAATTGGAGAAGCAGGACGTAGAATTCATGACTTTTTATATACTGAATTTTGTGATTGGTATTTGGAAATAAGTAAAGTTCGTTTGCGGTCGAACGATAAGGCTACTGTGAGTATTCTTCTTTACGTTTTAAAACGTTCCTTGGCATTACTTCATCCATTTATGCCGTTTGTTACAGAGGAGTTATGGGGCTATTTAGTACCACATGTAATTGATACTGCTAATTCAGATGCATTGATAACACCATTAATTGTTGAAGCTTATCCTGTGAGTAATGAAGTTTGGTTAGATAGCTCCGCAGAAGCTTCAATGCTTCATGTGATCGAAGTGAATCGTGTCATTCGGAATATTCGTATGGAAAAAGGTCTTCCTGCAGGTACACGCCCACATGTTTTTGTCCGGTCAGATATTTTTAAAGATGATTTATTGGCAACAAGTGAAGCAACATGCTTCACTTCGCATGTAGAACTCACTGTTTTGAGCTCAAATGATGAGTTGCCTTCTGGAGATTTTGCATTCGCTCGTGTTACGTCTACTGAGGTGGCGCTTGCTCTTCCTGAGGTGGATGTCTCTGCTGAGAGAGAGCGTTTAAATACTGAGTTGTTTGAATCTGAGGCTTATTTGAAAAAGTTGGAAGGCCAACTTGAGAATAAAAAATTCTTGGAAAAAGCTCCTGAAAATGTGGTGATGTCAATGCGTACTCGGTTTAAAGATGCTGAAGAGAGAGTGCAGGGCTTACGTGAGCGCCTTGATCTTTTGGGCTAATAATTTCTAGCAAGCAAAAATTCGAATAGTTCCTCAGTTGCCTCAAGAGTATCGACTATTAAATCTGCTCCATTTTCAGCTAATTCTTCCTTTCCAAATATTCCAGTTGTAACACCGATTGTCCGTGTGCCAATAGCTTTTCCTGAACTTATATCCCAAGGGGTATCTCCAATTACGATTGTATTAGACGCTTCACTACCACAACTCTGTAATGCTTCTTGGACAATGTCAGGTCTTTCTTTATGAAGATCTCCAAACCCTCCTCCAGTAAATCGTTCCCAAAGTCCGAAGTGCTGAAGTTTAATCTCTGCACCCTTGGCTAGATTTCCAGTTGCGAGGCCTAAGGTAACAGGTTGCTGCGAAAGTTTTTGAAGAAGTGAAGTTACGCCGTTGAGGATTTTCCCATCACGGTTTTCTAGTTCTTGTGGCAGTAATTTTATATGTGTTTCATACAAGGTCTGGAGAACTTTTGGCTCTACTTTGATCCCCAGCTGTTTCAGTGCCTCGGTATATATCCATGAATCTGTTTTGCCATGTACGCTTATCGATTCCATGGGAGTTGCGTTTCCTAGGACTGCCTTCAGTGTTGATTTGATAGTTGCTCGTCCAGCACCGTTAGTTGTAATTAACGTCATATCTATATCAAAGAGGATGGTATTCATGTCTGTAGTTTAATACTGGTTTGGTAGGAGTGTTTTATTGTTTTTGGCTATGCGAAGTACAATCATGTAATGGAACAGGAAATTCTTCAATCTATGGAGATGTTGAGCAATAGTGATGTGCCGAGGGCGGTTAGCTTTACTCCATCTGATATGTTAAGAGGACGGGTAGCTGTACTGCCAGCGTCTTTTAATCCTCCTACTGTCGCGCATTTGGAACTACTTGAATTAAGTAAGGCAGTTCCGGGTACACACCTAGCTGCTGCGATGCTTACTACGCAGAATGTTTCAAAAATTATCCAGGAAGAGTCACTTCGGCATCGTTTAGCCATGCTTATGACTATTCGACTAACAGCAGATGTGCATGTCCTAGGTTGTAATAAAGCAAAGATTGTTGACCAAGCATCGGTTTTATCAGCTACTTTTCCTAATTGTGCGTTCGATTTTATTGTAGGCTTTGATACTTTAGTCAGATTCTTTGACGAAAAGTTTTATGAAAATTCGAAGTCTATGACGCGAGAGTTAAGTATATTTTTTAACAGATGTCGTTTGATTACGGCAAATCGAAATGAAGATGACGTGGATAAGGTACATCGGTGGATTGATGATAATTCTGGTTCTTGGAAGGAGTCGATAATTGTATTGGAACTCAAGGAAACAATGCGACACGTGTCCTCTACAATTGCTAGAGAAGCTATCAAAGATGGACGGACAAGTACTTTTTTGCCTCCACTAGTTCAGAACTATATAGCAGCAAATAATCTCTACCGGGATTGATCGTTCTTACGTTAACATACCCACCACTTCTTTTTTTGACATAATTTTTTAAGCAATTAACGGTAAGTTAGGTTTCGAACACAGACCAGGGGATCTAAAGTCCTATTCTGAGATTAGGTAAGTAGTGATTCTACATCGGGGTCGCCAGTTGTCGAAATTATGGCGTTTTCCTTTAGGTGTTCAATTTTGCTTTCTGAAAGTCCTAGTCGTTGTTTAAGAATTTCTTCGGTGTCAGCCCCAAAACTTGGTGGTGGCCCCGAGATCCCTGTATGTGAGCGTGAATAGCGAAATGGAGTGTTTGCAATTGGGATGGTTCCTGCAACAGTATGAGTTACTTCTTGAATCATTTTTCGATGCTGTATTTGCGGATCTTGTAAAACTTCTGGAATCGAATTGACTGGTCCACAAGGTATCCCGACTGCTTCTAACTCGTGAAGCCACTCAATTGCAGTTTTAGATTGAAATGCTTGTATCAGAATAGGTTCTAGAATTGCATGATTTCTTGTGCGCTTGGGGCCCGTATTAAAACGAGTATCATCAATTAAATCAGTAAGCCCGAGGAGTCCACATAAAAGTGCCCACTGTTCATCAGCTTGAAAGCCTAGAGCTATTACAATTGGTTTGTCTGCAGTAGAGAAGGCTTGGAATGGGGTAGCTGTTGGGTGTCTTGTACCTAATGGCTTCGGTGATTCACCAGTAACTCCATATCGCATAATAGCGTTTTCCATAACACTGATTTGGCAGTCTAGCATGCTGATATCGAGTGCCTGTCCTAAACCACTTCGTTCTCGTTCATGAAGAGCACTTAAGATACCTATAACTGCGAAAAGACCGGCAGAAATATCACCGTATGAAATTCCTGGTCTTACAGGAGGGCCATCAGGTTCTCCTGTGATAGATAAAACACCGCCCATTGCCTGTACAATTACATCGAGCGCAGGTCGACTTTTATATGGTCCTGTCTGACCAAACCCCGAGATACTAGTAAAAATTAAACCAGAGTTGTTTTGTGCGAGAGTACTATATCCGATACCTAAGCGGTCCATTGTTCCTGGTGTGAAGTTTTCTACCAGTACGTCCACCCCGCTTGCTAAATCTAAAAAAATCTCTTTTCCTTCTTGTGTACGGAGATCTATTGAAACTGAACGCTTGCCTCGATTAATACTGAAAAAGTACCCACTCCAGCCGTTTTGGTAAGGTCCATTTGTACGTGCTACATCACCGAAAGGAGGCCGTTCTATCTTAATAACTTCGGCACCTAAATCACAAAGTACCATCGAGGCATATGGCCCCGATAACACCCAAGTGAGATCGAGAATTGTTATATCGCTTAGTGGTTTATCAGTCATTTTCTTCTCCAGTACAACAGTATCTCCTTCTGCGTTAAATTTTAGAAGCGGCAGTGGAGTAAATATATTGCTTATAATTATAATTGTGGCCGTAGGTTTTCTTTTTGTTATTTTCTGTAGGCGTAGATTTGATAGATGATACCTAGTCTATGTTGCTGGTTAGAAAATCGTAGTGAAATAGCTTCTTTATTTGATAAACCCTACACATAATCAAAGAATTGGTTTTTTTATTTGAAAAGTTACTTATAAGTTTGTAGTGTGCTTTTAATCTGTCTACAATAGTTCAGATTTGGAGGCCTTGTGTCAAAACCATGGCAAATTACTACACTTCCTAACGCGCTTCGAATTGTTACAACTCAGATCCCAACAACGCAAGCCGCAGCAGTATCTCTTTTTGTAGGTGTCGGGTCACGTTCAGAGCCGCAGCATTTAAATGGGATAACGCATTTTTTGGAGCATATGATTTTTAAAGGGACAGAGAAGCGGCCCGCTGCAAACATGATTGCAGAAGAGATAGAAGGCGCTGGCGGCAGTCTGAATGCTTATACAACTAAAGAGAATACGTGCTATTGGCAGATTGTTCCATTTAACCGCCTTGAGACTGCCCTAGATGTTACAGCTGATATGTTGTTGCACTCCACTCTCGCAGCTGAGGAAATTGATCGGGAGCGTACCGTAGTTCAGCAGGAATTAAAAAGAAACCATGATCATCCTGCCGCTTGGGCAGCGCGATTAATTGGACAAGCAGTATATGGAGATCAGCCTTGTGGTTGGGATGTAGGTGGTTCGATTGAGGGGGTTGGAAAAATGCAACGTCCTGATTTTTTGGAACTGATCAATGGTTGGTATATTGGTTCTAATATTGTGCTTTCTGTTGCCGGCAACGTAAAGCATGAGCAAGTTATTGATTTGGCAGGTCCTCTATTTGATGAAATTCCAGCGGGGAAAACTCCAGATTACGCTCCCTATGATCCACATATTGAAGGGTCACGCTTGTTAGTCGAGTCTAGGCCAATTGATCAGTGTAGTTTGATATTAGGGCTACCATCTTTTGGTCGCAATGACCCGCGAGTGCCTGTTTTACGTCTACTCAATGATATTTTAGGTGCCGGAATGTCATCAAGACTGTTCCATGAGGTTCGTGAACGCAGAGGTTTAGCTTATTCAGTGCATTCTTCTTACGGTTACTTAGATGACTCAGGAGTTTTTTCTGTTTCAGCTGGAGTAGACAATGATCGCCTACTTGAAACAATCAAAGTGTGTCTCGATGAGCTGAGAAAACTAAAAACAGAACAAGTCGCTGTGAATGAACTGAAGAGAGCTAAGGAACATACGATTGGTAGATTCCGACTTTCTCTTGAAACCGCGTTTTCACTAGGGCAACGTCATGGTGAACATTTACTTATGCGAGGAGAAATAGAAGAGATCGAGAGCTATGTGGAAGATACGGAAAAAGTTACGACTGATGAGATCCTTGAGTTAGCTAATGATCTTTTTAAAGAAAATAAATTACATTGTGCGGTTGTGGGTCCAGACCTTAATGAGGAAGCGATTGCTTCAGAATTAGTGCTCTAAACCTACATACAAAGCTATTACCAGTCGATACTTTTCCAAGCATCATTAAGGATTGTTATAGGTACCGTGATTGGTCCGAAACTAAAGCCATTTTCTTTGGCTTTGGTTGTTCCCAAATAAGTTAACGGCATATTTTGTTCTAAAGCGTGCTGTTCAAGCTTTTTTCTGTGTTTTGGCCGTGTACTCACTACAATGCGTGATTGCCCTTCTCCAAAGAGGGTGGCATCCAATCGTTTGACTTTTGGAAATGTGCTATAAAACCCATAATTTCCTAGTAAGCAACACTCCGCTAACGCAACAGCTAACCCACCTTCCGAGCAATCATGGGCGTTAAGGAGCAGCTCTTGTTGATGAGCAGACAGTATAAATTTTTGTAATGCGAGTTCGTGTTCTAAATTAATTTGTGGCGTTCCTGGTGCATTACCATGCTGTAAAGCCAAATATTCGCTACCACTAAGTTTTGATGCATTTTGGTCCAGTTTTTGTCCAATGAGCCATACGTCTGCATCGAGCTCGGTAAAACCAGCTTGTAAGTGTTTCTCTACATCTTCTAAAACACCAAGCATCCCGATTACTGGAGTTGGTGCAATTGGCTTACCACTGGTTTCGTTATACAGACTTACATTGCCACTTACTACAGGTGTTCCAAAAGTATTACATGCATCTGCTATTCCTCTGATGGATTCCTCAAGCGCGAATGCTACCTCTTCGTTGTCTGGAGAACCGAAGTTCAGGCAATCTGTGACTGCGACTGGCTTAGCTCCAGTACAAACGATATTTCTTGCGGCTTCTGCGACTGCAATTGCTCCGCCAGTATAGGGGTCAAGTTCGCAATAATGCCCATTACAATCAGTGGTTATTGCTATACCCTGTTGTGTTTCAGGTATTCTTAAAACAGCTGCATCTCCCCCTGGACCAACAACAGTATTTGTCAAAACTTGATGATCGTATTGACGATAAATTTTATGTTTACTTGCCAAGTTCGGACGTTTCAAAAGTTGTAGTAAGATATCTCCTGCCTGATCGGGAATGAGATCTGGGAAAGCAGCTGGGTTAATTTGTGCTTGTGTACGTGCTTTTGTTCCTCTCTTTCCAAACATCCTGTATTGCGGTGGATCTAGAGCAATCTTTACTGGAATTTCTCCGACCACATTACCCTCTTTACGAAGAATAACGCTATTACCATCTGTAACTTCACCAATCTCCGTAGAAATTAATTCCCACCTTGTGAAAAGTTCCTGGACTTCTTCTAAATGCTCGCGTTTAACAATAGCAAGCATTCTTTCTTGACTTTCCGAAAGCATTATTTCGTAAGGTGTCATACCTTTTTCTCGACATGGGACCTTTTCGAGGTTTAAGACCGCTCCAGATTCTCCTCTGCCACAACATTCAACGATCGAACTTGTTAATCCAGCTGCTCCCAAATCTTGCAATCCAATAAGCCAGTTTCGGTGCTGTGATACCAGTTCGTGACAAGCTTCCATCAACAATTTTTCCATAAAAGGATTTCCTACTTGTACCGCTGGTCTCATCTCCTCAAATCGCTCTTCGGGGTCAGTACGACTAGCTAAGCCACTTGCTCCATGAATGCCATCACGTCCTGTTTCAGCACCTACTAACAGTAATGCGTTTCCGGGACCTTTTGCAGTTGCACCGATAAGGCCATCAGTCTTTACCAATCCGACACACATTGCATTCACTAGTGGATTACCTCGATAGGATTCGTCAAAAATAATTTCTCCACCAACTGTTGGAATTCCAAGACAGTTTCCATAGCCTCCAATTCCGGCCACAACTCCTTCAAGAAGGTATTGGGTTCCTTCAGTTTCCAAAAGGCCAAAACGGAGGGAATCGAGGAGAGCTATGGGATAAGCTCCCATAGCAAAAATATCGCGAACAATTCCTCCTACTCCTGTTGCTGCACCTTGGTAAGGTTCAATTGCTGAAGGATGGTTATGGGACTCTACTTTCATAACTATTGCCCATCCGTTACCGATATCAATTGCGCCTGCATTCTCTTCACCGACTTTTGTTAAAACACGATCCCCTTCACTTGGCAGGAGTTTAAGAAGTGGTTTACTGTGCTTGTAACCACAATGTTCACTCCATAATGAGCCGAACATACCTAGCTCGACATCGTTTGGGATACGTTCAAGTCGAGATTCTAGTTGTTCGTATTCAACGCGCGTAAGTGCAACTGCATCAAGGGAATCCTGAGTTACAGACACGAGAAACTCCGCTTATTAATTAGTGTTTGAATTACATCATAACTTAGCAAGCTATTACCTTTTTTAACTTTTCCCATGGATGCGTTCATGTCTTCGTTCAGAGTGTTCTTTTTCGTTGATGACACCCTGCTCTAGTAATAAGTCAATTTCTCGCAGATCTTCTGCAATCTGTGAGCGTCCATGTAGTGGTGATTTCTCTATTTCAATCTCATGAGTTTTTTGCTGATCGATAATTTGTATTGTGGATACGGGAGATGTTGCCTTTTTATTTATAACGTAACTACGGCCAATTTTTGGCACAAAGAAGAAAACTTTATCCCATAGGCACTGAGCCTTTTCGTCGAATATGCACCACAAACCAGCGATAATGTAAGGGATAATGAAAAATAAGGAGGCTATGATGAGCGCTTCTCGCAGTATGGTCTGGAAAAATCCGTAAGGAGTTCCGTCCTCTCTAACGATGTAAGTTTTAGTAAAAAATTTTCCAGGAGTCTGACTGCGAAAAGCGAAAAGTCCGATAATCAAAAAGTAGCTGCCATAGTATGTTACTTGCGCCCATAAACTTGCCGTTTCCCCATTTTGCAGGACGTCTGAGAGTGTATTTGCTTCAGATACTTCTGGAAATTCACCAAAAAAACCCAAAACAATTGACATAATAATTATCAGTACAACGAGATCTATTATCGCTCCAATAAGGCGACGCCATCTACTTGCCAGATTTTGGTCGAGTATTATCTTTTTTTCGTCTATTGTTGCGTTTTCCATTTGGTTTAAGTTGTTTTATCAATTGCGTACTTTATTACAGATTCCCAAATTTGATTCCCATCTGTTCCGCCGACAATTGCTTCACCTGCGCGTTCGGGATGGGGCATCATACCTAAAATATTACCCGCCTCATTTACTATGCCTGCTATGTTGTTTGCGCTACCATTTGGGTTTGTTGCAGCATTTACTTCACCATTTTCACTGCAATATCTAAAAGCTATTCTCTGATTTTCTTCCAATTCAATGAGCGTCTTATCATCTGCTTGATAATTTCCTTCACCATGACTTATGGGGACAGATAGAATTTCCCCAGCAGGAATGCCTGACATCCACGGGCCAGTTCCGCCTTCACTGCGTAGGTAAGTAGGTTCGCACCTAAATCTGAGGCTATTGTTACGAATCAATGCCCCGGGTAACAAATTGCTCTCACATAAAATCTGGAATCCATTGCATATACCTATTATGGCTCGACCTGAGGAGGCAAATTGTTCGATCCCTTTCATAATTGGGGAAAATTGTGCTATTGAGCCACACCTGAGATAGTCTCCATACGAAAAGCCGCCAGGAAGAATGGCTACATCGTATTCTTCCAAGTTTTCTTCTTTATGCCAAAGGATGTCTGCTTTTTGTCCAAGTATGTTTTGTAGAATGTGTGCACAATCCCGATCACTCCAAGTACCGGGAAATCTAATTATTGCGAAACGCATGTTACTGCCCCACTATGCATCGGCTGATTTCTGTAACTCTTCACGTCGACTCTCAGGATACTCTATCCTCGGATGATGCACTGCCTGTAAGCTTGATTTGAAGGAATCTGCAACTTTTCGTAATTGATTCATCGTCAAGTCACATTTATCTAATTGGCCTTCGCTAATACGTTCAGTAAAAATTCCTTCGACTATTGTGTCTATTTGTTCATTGCTTAGAGGCTGATTAGCTCTAACGGTAGCTTCGCAAGAGTCAGCTAACATCACAATTGCATGTTCAGCTAATTGAGGTAGTGGTCCTGGATAGCGGAAAGGTGTTTGGTCTAAAGTTCCTTCGCCAGCAGCTTTATGGTAGAAGTATGTGATCAATCGTGTTCCATGATGCTGAGGGATAAAATCTCTTATGACATCGGGTAACCTATAACGGCGTGCTAATTCAATACCTCCTATTACGTGGCCTCGAATTATTGCTGCACTTTCTTCGGCCGGTAGCTCATCATGCGGGCTGTTTTCTCGACTAATATTATTTTCAATGAAGTATTCTGGTTGCGTAAGTTTTCCAATATCATGGTAGTAAGCACCTACTCTAACCATTAATGAGTCCGCACCAATTTGATCTGCCGCCCGTTCTGCAATTGAAGCAACTATTGTGCTGTGATGGTAAGTGCCTGGCGCTTCTTCTTGTAAACGCCTAAGGAGAGGGTGATTCATTGATGTTAGTTCCATCAATTGGACTCTTGTGGTAACGCGTAGCATAAAAGGAATCAATATATGGATTCCGAGCGCTATGATTGCAGAACCTATCCCATTTAATGTACTTGCTAGTAGGATCCACAAGACAGTTTGAGTTGTACGAGGTTCTTCGAGTAGCCAGAAACCTAAAAGGACTAGCATCGTAGTTATTCCTACGGTCAGACCAGCCAACAAAAATTGAGCTAGATTGGAAGTTCTTTCGCTCATTATGGCTCCAGCTAATCCTCCTGCGATGTAAACCATAGCTAACTTAAGTGCATCCATAGTCCCAAGAAATTCTGTTCCTACTAAATTAGAAGAAGTTGCTCCGATAAACCCTGCGAAAAGGCCGATACCAATGGCTACAATTGCTGCAAATCTAGGCGCACCTATTGCAGCAACTGAAATTGTTACAGCAGATAAGGGAAGTGCGTAGGGTAAGGCTTGTTGACCATCGTCTGGAAGTAAGGCTGGAAGGGTCAGTCTCATCGCTAACAGTGTTCCTAAAATCGTAATTGTGATCATGGCAAGTCTTCTCCGCCACGGTCGTGTTATTGGTTGTAATGAGTAGACATAACCACCAAGTAATGCTCCGAGCCCTAAGGAAAAAATAAGTCCTGCTGCTATATCGTAGGCATTGAAAGAGCGGTCAATTACTCCGGTTCTTTGAAGTGCTTCAATTGACTCACTATCGAGTACCGTTCCCTTCTTTGCCACAAGTTGTCCAGTAGTGAAGGTTCTAATTTGCGGAGCTACATTGGAGCGTGCCTCCATTCTTAACAACTCTGTTGCCTTTTCATCTATTAGGAGATTAGGTTCCACGTAAAGGGTAAGCAGTTCTTGCATAACTGAATATCCATTTTGGAACATTGGGATTCGCCCTGGTGCTTCTATATAACTATTAATTTTTTCTTCGATTTCTTCTTCCAATACAGGTATTGATAGGATTGCTTTAACTGCTGTTGTAGATAAATTTTCTAATGACTCAAAGGCTTCTAGATCTAAGCTGACTAGGAGAAGTCGCGTGTCATCATTTATGTTTTCGATTTCTGGTACATCTTCTAGTGCAGTAATTTTTTCGTCAGTTGTAAGGTCGGTTCGCTGCCTAATTGCAGAAATGCCAGCTAATAAAGTATTCAATTTAAAAAGCTGAGTTTCTTTTATTGATGGAAGCGGTAGTGTTGCTGGTTCGATTGCAGCTGCAGCCTTTTCTTCCTCAGTTTCGGTTAACTTGTCTGAAACATAACTAATGTCATATTGAGAAACTAAATCTCGTTTAACTATGTTCCCGACAACTAGGTCTTCACTTTCGGGGAAGATAGGTATCACTAAAAGTGCCGCACCTAGAGCGATGACTGCACCAAATAGCGCGGCACCCAAACTTGAAACAACTGGAACTGGTTTACTGCGCAGCATGACGCACCTTGATCATACAGTAACGCCTCTTAATGAGGAGCTGATTTATTTGTCCAACAATTCTCGAACTATGCCGTTAATAGTACGTCCATCAGCACGTCCTTGGAACTGTTCTATTAACTTGGGCATTACTTTTCCTATATCTTGTGGTCCTGATGCATTTATAGTGGCAATAACTTCCGCTGCTGCGGACCGAATGTCTTCCGCACTTGCTTCTTCCGGTAAATATTCTTTGAGGATATCAATCTCAATTTGTTCCTTTGCAATTAAATCCGCACGATCGCCTTTCTGGAATTCTTCGATACTTTCACGTCTTGACTTCACTTGTTTTTGGATAATTTGAAGTACATCACCAGCCTCGAGCTCAGAAGAAGTTTCAATTTCCAAGTTTTTGATCGCTGCTACTACCATCCGGAGTGTTGTCCTACGAGCTACATCTTGTGCCCGCATCGCTTCTTTAAGGTCCTGAAAAATTTTTTCTTTCATAGGGTTTATATATGAAATTAGTTTCCTTAAGAATTAAAGACTAATCGGCTGAAGGCAGTACCTTTGGTTGCATTAACTCCATGTCTCGATCATCGATTTTAAGATCGCAATCACCAGGTTTAATTACCAGAACTTCTATGCCGGTTTCTTCATCTTTGTATCTTTTGCCAAGTTGAACAGCCATATTTACCTATTTCTTTAATTCAAGAGGGGTGTCACCACATTTTAGTTCACCCTCTCCACCTTTTGTTACGATAAATTCCGAATTGCATTTCGGGCAGGTATATCGTTTTCCTGTTTGCGCAGACATTGCTCGCTCCTTTTTGTGTTTAAATCGTAGAGATGCTTGCTAATCGGTGCAACATTTTAGTTTTATTCCACCCAAATCTTTGCTTGCATCGTTAGATGATAATCGCAGGTAAGTTCGTATGCACCTGGCGTCCCAAAGGAAATCGTTCTTGTGATTCCTGCATCAAAATCATCACCGTCTTTTTCTCCATTTAGGGTTACCGTGTGTAATCCTACCATTCCAACTATTGGAATTTCCGTATTGATTTTTACTCTTACCCCACCTCTGTTAGGCTCAAGTTCAACGCCATCAGCAACTATTACCCATGATGTTTCATATGCGAGAATCTCAACTTCGCTAGAAACAAAACCGGGGTCTTCTATTGGTGGTAAAGGCTCTCCTAGACCGGGTAATGTGTCAAAGACACTGGGTGGTAATGCATCTTGGATACAGGCAATACCACTATTTATTGCATCACCAGGAATCGTTCCCCATGAATCATCAGGTAGTTCAAGTGCTTTTCCGACAGGTAGAATCGTTTCTGGTGTTAAATTATTTTTAGCAGCTAAAGTTGCTGCTGTAACGTTACCGTACTCTGATGCGGTTGTTTCAATATTGCCACCTTGAATAGTATGCATTGTTCCATCAGGTAGCTTTAATTCCTCACCAGGTATTAATCCTGTAGTAGCAGGCGTAGCTTCTAAATCAAGAATCATATCGGTATTCTCGCCATTATAAGGAAGCGAAAAGAACCCATCTTCAGAAAGAGTGAATTCAATGTTATTCAGATCCGCAATGATCATTGCGCCAACGTGCCATCGTTCAGCAGCTTTCTTGACAGTCTCATTCGGCAGAACCTTCACCATCCTACCATCAACTGGTAATCGTAAGAATGAGCCATTTTTAAGTGTGCTATTGATAGTGATTGAATTCTCTTGTGCAAGAGCTTCTGGGCCTATGTCATAAATTTTTGCAATTACTCCAAGTGTTTCTCCCGCGATAGAAACCGCAGTGTGACGATTAAGGTTATGTGCGAATTCTACGGAAGCATTCCAGCCTTCATTAGACGGTCGTCCTAATTCATTAGGTGTTTCTTCATCCACTGGTGCTGTTAGTAGTCGCACTAGATGTTCAATTTGATTTGCAGTTAGAGCACCGCCATTGGAATTCAGCCAAGCTGGCATTAGTGTGCCTGCTCTTCCACAGACGAGGGTGCGACGTATCATACTTTGATTCGCCGCAAGTACTAGAGGATCTTGGTTTTGGAAAGATGCTTTATTTAGTGCTAGTCCTACTCCACCTTCACCGCGAATACCATGGCATGTACGACAGTTGTTTGCGAAAAGTAATGCGCCGCGTTCGATAGATTCGTCCATGAAGAAATCTGATTGTCTTTCTGCACGTACTGGGAGATCAATCATTGTGTACGCTGCACAACTTCCAGCTATAGCGAAAGTTAAAGTGATAATCAAAAATATCTGCTTTTGGGTATTCACTTTATTGTCCCTCCCTTAACCCGAGTACGGTAATGCACGTGTTGGATTTGGGGGCTCTCCCCCAAGAGTTATTCCTCGGGTATTAACAGTAACTGAGCCGTCATCATTTTTTGTTACTAGAAAGGTGTCCATTGACCTTGGTGCAGGCCCAAACACACGAACGCCTGCTTTTGAATAGGTAGATCCATGACATGGGCAGCGAAACCAACCTCTTACTCCGGGGAAGGCAACGGCAGCACCATCGAAGCTTGAACTCCATGGAATAGTGCATCCTAAGTGAGGGCATTTCCAGTACAACGCGATCAATCCACCCTCTCCACCTTCTTCCAATACATCACCTTCGCGACCGTCTAGGTTTACGAGCCAAAATCTTCCCTCAGAAATACGTACAGGTTCTCCTCCAGGCTCTGGTATTTGTATTTTTGGTACTGTGACCGGCCGGCCAAATCCTTTGGGGCTTCTAAGATTGAAGAAGCCAAGGAATCCTGCAGTCATCGCACCTACGAACAACGTTAAACCTGCGAAAGTGCTTACACGCAAAAACGAGCGGCGACTTACCTGACGCGCTTCTCTTTGTCTTGCTTGCTCAACTTTGCCAGTTTGGTCCGTGGACGACATAGGTCAGTGCTCCTCCCCTGGAATACCTTCAAGGGTTTTAAGGTCCCATGGCCAAATTAATTCCTGACCTGGACCTCTGAATGCGGTGCCAATGAGGGTCAACATTAGGAAAACACCAACGAAGCCACTCATAAGGGTGATTAGTGCATCACGACGTGAAACAACCCATCCTATACGCCATAAAGCAAATATAAGAAGTGCAGGGAGTCCGACCATAAGCATTGTCGGTAGTCCAAGATCGACAACAACGTAAGGTAAATCTATTTTTTGAAAAGTTGTAACCCCAGCCCCAGGTCCCTCATCTAATATTTTTAGATTAAACCAGAGATAGGGAATCTCATCTGCCCAACCTGGCCAGGGTAAGTTGTTTTGGATAGCCTTTGCCCGTTCCAAAAATGCTAAGGTTTTCCCACCAGACCATCCGAACCATTCATTCAGCCAGAGTGCTAACTTCCCTGAGTTCCAGATGATTAGGGCTAAAGTTCCAGCTGCACCTACAAAGAATGAGAAAATGGTGTTTTTAACTGAGCCAGCATCAGCAAACCATTTACCTTGACCTCTGTTGTTCTGATCAAAAAACGGAAAGGCCATGAGGATAATCAGCCAAGCTGTTGGTACAACTATGCCTGCTAGTGCAGGGTCCATATGGAGCAACAGTTCCTGCAAATTAAGTAGATACCAAGGTGCTTTTGCAGGGTCGTTTGTGACACTTGCATTTGCT
>CAYFHW010000012.1:0-20781 GCA_964343095.1 uncultured Anaerolineaceae bacterium
CCAATGGGTAATCCAAAAATTAAAACTGGGATTCCGACTGCAAATCCAAAAAAACCAAGGGCAGTATTGCTTTCACTTAATTCTCTAGCAAGTTGGAGAAATGTAAGTAGGGCCATTCCCTGAACAAGTGAAAACGTAATGGTATTGATCCATAAGTAACGAAAAGAAGGAATCGCAAATGCACGGAACATCTTATTTGCGAAGTTCTTGGGAGGTTCATTTTCCTCTGGATTACTGATTTTGGACTCCGTGTTCAGGATTATTGCAGACTATAAATCCAGGAATAACAGGCATCATTTTGTTTTCTTCCTTTTACGTCTACGGTCCCAAAACCATACCCAAAAAAAGAAATAAACCAAAACTGCTGCGGGTATGACAATAGCGGTTAACCAAATCATAAGTCCTCTCAGGAATCGATTTCATGGCAAACTAATATATCTAGCATACGTGATGATTTATAGAATGGGAGTTTATAATGCCTGATTTTCAACCAGAGAACCTTACATCGGGACCAGAAGGAACGGCGGATATATTTGAAGCTGTTTATTCGCAGCGTGCAATTCGCAAATTTAAAGAAGATCCTGTGTCCGATGAAACGTTGCGTCATGTAATTGAGGCAGCAACTAAAGCTCCAAGTGGTACTAACCGGCAGCCTTGGCGTTTTTTGGTTATTCGCGATTCTGAGAAGCGTTCAAGAATTGCGGAAATGATAAGAGTCAATGCAGAGAATGATCCAGGAATACGAGACTATTTTACCGAGGGTGCTAAATCAGATGACACTGGTCGTCGGTTGATGTTTACAGGTGCTCTAAGTCTTCTGAATCATCTCGATCAGGCTCCGGTATATATTATTCCTTGCCTTTATTGGGATGATCGCCAAGATGCACCGATCAACAATGTACTAACAGGCGCATCGATCTACGGTGCTGTTCAAAATCTTCAACTGGTGGCGCGCGCATTGGGTTTGGGGACGGTACTCACCACTTTTCAAGCTCCCGTACTCAATGAGTTACGTCCGTATTTAGGAATTCCAGAAAACGCGCTTCCGTGTGCACTCATACCTCTGGGTTATCCTGACGCAAATTTTGGTCCTACTCGAAGATTACCAGTAGATGACGTCCTCTTTTGGGATAGCTGGAAGGATTGAGCTATCTTTTTAATCTAGGCCTTTATTCCAGCCCCTGCAGCAAGTTCTGATGCTGTCCGGATTGCTTCTACTAGGCTGGTTTCGTCAGCTATACCTTTACCTGCAATATCAAAAGCAGTTCCGTGATCAACAGATGTCCTAATAAATGGTAGCCCAAGATTAATACTTATACTTTTTTCGAAACCGTGTACCTTAATCGCGATATGTCCCTGATCGTGATAAAGCACTACAACTACATCGTACTTGCCCTGAATTGCCTGATTAAAAACTGAGTCTGCCGGTATCGGTCCTTCTACTGCAATTCCAAGGGTTTGTGCATCTTCTATGGCTGGCGTGATTTCCTCAATTTCCTCTCTTCCAATAAGTCCAGAGTCTCCCCCATGTGGGTTTAGGGCTGCAACTGCAATCCTTGGCTGTTTGAAGCCCCATCTCTGAAAATGCATATTAGTTATTGAAATTGCTTCTTTTATATGATCTTTTTTTACAAAAGTACAAGCTTCGGGCAGGGAAAGGTGTGTAGTGAGATGCATACATCGAAGCTCCCCGCTTATAAGCATGGTATAGACTTTTTCTGAGCCAGATAATCGTTGAAATACTTCTTGGTGTCCGGTTTCTTTGATACCTGCCAAAGTCCATGAGGTTTTGTTAATTGGTGCTGTAACTATTGCATCGACCTTCCCCTCAAGTGCTAATTTCCCTGCCTCCTCAACCCATGCATGTGAAGCTAAGCCTGCGTTTACAGTGTTTTCTCCTAGTATCGGTGTTTCAACTGTTATTTGGGGAACTTCAAGAACTTTAATTGCTTCCGAACTGATATGTGCCTGTTCAGGATGTTCAATAGAAACCGCCCTTTTTGATGAGCCGATTAAATTCAGTGATGTTTCGAGAATTTTTGTATTCCCGATTGCAAATAAACGCCCCCATTGCGCTATATCTGTACGGCTTAGGACTTTTGCGACTACTTCGGGTCCAACTCCGCATGGATCCCCGATTGTTATGCCAATTAATGGTTCTTCCATTGTTGTTCTCTAGTCACCTAGGTTCGGCCAGCCAATTTTTGTTGTTTTTGAGCTACATAATCAACGAGGATATATTCCCCCAATTTGTCTGGTGTTGTGTAAAAAACCCTGCCTTTATTGATCTTCGCAACTTTATTTACGAATTCTTTTAAGTAGTGGCTACGGTCTAACATAAACGTGTTAATCGTGATTCCTTTTTTTGTACAGCGTTGAACTTCACGTAGGGTTTCACGAATCGTTATTGGGCTAGGCGGGTATGCAAAATAGCTTCGTCCATTCTCTAGGTGAGCGGTCGGTTCCCCATCGGAGATCATTATTACTTGGCGAGTTCCTTGAGTATGTTTTGCTAGCAATTTTTCTGCAATCATCAGACCATGGTGCATATTGGTACCAAGGACGGATTCATCCCAATGAACAAAAGGTAGTTCAGTTGCCTTCAGCTCTCTTGCGTATGCGCTGAACCCAATGATATATAAGCTGTCACGTTGAAATTGGGCTGAAATCAAATTGTTTAAAGCAAGTGCCACTTTTTTTGCAGCTTGGAAGTTTCCTTTTAATGCCATTGACCAAGAGAGATCAAGCATTATCACTGTTGCTGTTTGAGTGATTTTTTCACTTCTTGCTACCTCAAAGTCTTGAGGTTTTAGGTCAGCTGGTAAGCCGGGACCATTGCGGTATACCGAATTCATGATTGTTTTGCGGATATCTAAATGAAAAGGATCCCCAAACTCATAGGGCTTCGTATCATCTGTACGTTCACCACCTTGGCCGGTTTCGTGCATTTCATGCTTTCCCAAACTATCGTTTTTTAATTGTGAGTACAATTCAACAAGTGCGCGTTGGCCAATTTTCCTCGTTCCTCTCGGGGTTAATTCCCAATCATCATCACCGGTCCGCCTTACAAAGCCAGCATCTTCAAGGATTTCGAGCATTTGTTTTAATTGTTCAATTGTTTCTTTAGCTTCTTCACCTAAAAGATTCTCAAGTTTATCCATATCGATGTCGTCTAAGTCGCCACCAAATTGTGTACGTTCGATTTGTCGTTCGAGCTCATCAATTTCTTGCATATGCTTCATTAATTCCATAGCTGCTGACAGATCTAAATCCTCATCCCCCCTAAATGGGTAACGGCTATTTTGTCCATTGGGCGGCATAAATTGCATCATGTTCTCTGCAAGTTCACTGAGCGTATTCGCAAGTTCCGCGTCACCAATTTTATTACTAATGAGTTGTTGCAGCTGGTCTTGCATATTTTGAGGAAGGCTGTTCATTAACCCCTGCATTGCTCCCATTTGTGCTTGCATCTGAGCTAATAGTTCTTCTAATGAATCTGGCGGATTATCTCCAAACATATCGCCGTACTTATTCATGAAATTGTCAAAATCTGGTTCTTGGCCTTGCATTTTTTGTTTCAGCATCTCATTCAAATCACTAGCCATTTCTTTTGCACGATCCATATCTTCAGGAGACATATCGGAAATCTGCTTTGACAAGTCTTTAAAAAAAGTGTCCATCATCGCTTGCTTTAGTGAATCAACTAGTTCTCTAAACTTTTGTTCAGCATCCTTGTCCATAAATTCATAATTTTGAAGACCTTGAATTTGTCCTGCAGTGTCGTCTGGAAGATCGCTTAGCTGTTCTTTTTTTCGTTCCGTGATTGTTTTTAATAGTTCACTGAATTCTTGTTGGTCGTTCGGGTTTTTGTTACCTTCTGCATTTTGTGGTTGGTCTTTTGGATTTTCCTGTTCTGGTTCTTGACTTTCTGATCCGGTTTCATCTGGTTGTTTATTTTCGTGATTTAGGCTGTTACTTTCTTGGGGTTGGGATTCTCTAGTAGCATCTTCTAGCCTGTTGTCCAAAGTTGCGTGTTCTAGATTGAGTATTTCATCCAATTTCTCTTGCAAATCGTCGAAAATAGATGCGAGATCAAATCGATCGAGCTGTTCACGTCGCTGTTGACGTAGTTGCTGTAATAGGTCACGTAATCCTTGTCCTTGCTCTCCGTTGAGATCTCGAGCACCCCTTTGCATGAGGTTACGCATCGCATGCTGTAAATCTCCAAAATTCAGTAAGTCATCGGATAGGGAATCTAGGAGGTCTTCGGCGTCTATATCGCTTGTTGTTTGTGTTCCATCCCAAATTGAATATCGGAAACGAGTTCCCATAGTATTCTCCACTTCTTGTTTAGGACACTGCACACGTTACATTATTCGACCTAGAATTCACAATGACTTCAGCTTTCTGAAACGCTATTCTCTTCAAAAATGGAGTTTGTAATGGCGCGTTTTATATTAGTTGGTTTGGTTGAGCCTCAAAGTGAGGAGCAGCAAAAAGATTTCGATGAATGGTATTTAGGTAATCATATCGAGGATACCGCTCTGTGCCCTAATTTTTTGAGTGGCAGTGTTTATAAGTTGACTGGTAAGCATGTTGGGATTCCTAGCCCTTCAGAATATATTTGCATCTATGAAGTTGATGCTGAGAGTTCGGAAGAAGCTGAACGAGTTCTAAATGAATACCAACGTGATCCTGACGCATGGCCTGGTCGAGAGCCTGGCAATGGTTCTTTAAAAGTTCTCGGTTCTGGTTGGTACGAATTTGAACGTGCCTACCATACACGTGGATAAACTTCCTAATTTCTATACGCGTGTATATGAGTTTGTGAGGAAGGTACCTAAGGGGTACGTCGTTACTTATGGGCAAGTAGCTCTTGCTCTTGGTGCTCCCAGATCAGCAAGAGCTGTGGGGTATGCGTTGCGTAATTTGCCTGATGGTACTGATGTTCCTTGGTGGAGGGTGCTTAATGCAAATGGGGAGACCAGTATTCAGAGAATCTCGGTCGCGGCTGCTGATCTCCAACGTGAAATACTTGAATACGAGAAGGTTAATTTCAGAAAAGGTCAAGTTAATTTGGAAGCTTTTCGTTGGTTCCCTAAAGGACTTGATGGGTTTTCAAAAAAAATTACCTCGAGTAGTCCCAAGAGATAACTTTGATAATTTGTACACGTACATAGGCTGCACCTGGCCTTGCTTCTGTTGGAAGACGGTCTTCAGGAGCTCCTCGAGAACGTGCCGCTGTACGTGTCAGTTCGAGTACTTCTTCTGGATCTCTGACGACTGTTCCTTCACCTTGGATCAGTACACCTTTGATATCTTGCATAGTGCTGCCACTTTCAAGAGATAAACTCACTTTTGAATTTCTTTCGACGTTGAGGATCTTTTGTGTTTTATCCATACCCCCAATTAGTACATCTGGCCCGTCTCGGAAGTACCCGATAGGTATACTGTGAGGGTATCCATCGTTGCCTATTGTCGTGAAAGTAATCCAACCTGGTCGGCTATCGAGAAATTCTAAAACTTCTTGTGTAGTAAGTTTTCCTGGCATGTTAATCCTTTTTATTTTGTTTAGAGCACATTAAGAGCCTACGTTTAAAGCAATGCTAAACTATTGTATGGTTTTTTCTATTCACAATGGTATAACATCCTGTGGCAATTACGAGTAACGATACATCTATCACTGGCCTAAACATTAAGCGTGAGAATGCGCCAGTAGTTGGTGTGCTTGCCCTACAAGGGGATTTTCGTGAGCACATTGAGATGCTCAATATGCTGGATGTGGTTTCTTGCGAGATCCGTCTTCCTAGCGCTTTGTGCGATCTTGATGCACTTATTATTCCGGGAGGAGAATCAACGACTATTGCACGGTTGGTTTTACAGTATGGATTTTTGGAGCCATTACGTGACTTTTGTGCTTCCGGTCGTCCAGTTTGGGGTACTTGTGCTGGCGCAATTTTGCTTGCCCGCGATGTCGATGAACTTGATCGCCCAGGGATTCAAGCTATGGATATACAGATTCAAAGAAATGCATTTGGCCGTCAGCTTCAATCTTTCCAGTCGCAGGTTGCGATTGATGGCATTTCAGATGGTGAATTTCCTGCTGTTTTCATTCGTGCGCCAGCGATTATCGATGTCGATGCATCAGTCGAAATACTGGCCACTCTTCCTGATGGAAAGATTATTGCTGCGAGACAGCACAACCTTTTGGCAACGGTGTTTCATCCAGAGCTCACAACAGATGTGAGGTTACATAATCTATTTTTAAGTATGATCGATTAGCTGGTCTAGTTACTGATTTTTTCACGAACGTTAGCTAAGTTTTTTTCACTAAGCCCAATAGATTGAAGGTAACCTTCCGTGGATACCCACTGTTCGCGGATCCAGCGAAGTGTTGATTCCATTACGTCTGGAGGGCTTTGCATCAATGCAACTGCTTCCTTCTTTTTAATACCATGCTCAATCATCCTGGCTACTTGGGCTTCCATTACAGGGGATAGTTCATTTGCAGAGGCAGCGTAGTCTGCGATTATTAAATCGTCAGCAACACCAGCTAAATCAAGGAGTAATGCCGCTGCAACCCCAGTTCGATCTTTCCCAACTGCGCAGTGGAATAATACTCCGCCATCACTATCATTTATTGTTTCGAATAGTTTCAGGAATGTGGATGATCCTTCAGTCAGGAATTTGCGGTATGTCAGAGTAAATCCTGCAAAACCTTGCTGTTCAGACTGTTTGATCGGTGAATCTGTGATGTCAAATACGGGTGCTTCTACAATGGCTATGTTGTTCCGGACAAAATCAGGGGTTGGGGCACTGCTGTACTCTCTTGTTGTTCGTAAGTCGATGATTGTGGTGATGTTTTTTTTCTGTAACTCTTGAAAACCGTTTTCAGTAATTTTTGTAAGTGCGGCAGACCTGATCAGTGATGGTCGAAGATATTTCGAAGCCTGTTTTTTGGGGGGTAGATTATTTAATTCACGAGCATTTAGCACCCCTTCGATAGACAGGGTACGAGCACTAACGGTTTTTGTTTTTTCAACTCTATTCATGAGAAAGTATGGAATTCTTTGGTTAGGATATCGTTAACTATAGTTAAGGATACCTAGCATTGTTGTTTTCTAGCAACGAACGAATGATAGGTTGCGCTGAAAGTCCCACGAAATCACATGAGGTACGGGAGAACTGCGTGAATGGCGGCTTCATTTTGCCAGCCTAAAAAACATGCGAAAGTTACAAGGTCAACGTAATTTTCGCATCATTTGTGACATTTCTGTATTTCCTGAGCCAAAATGTTACAATTTACGCCCAATCATGGGGGAGCCTGAATTTAAGTATGCTTAAGTATATTAATTCAACTGGGGTGTTGTATGGCTAGCTTTGAAATGGAGGAAAGTGATTCTCAATCAAAGCTCTCTATTTTGCCTGATTGGATAATAACTGATGATCTTGAGGCTTTGATCACAACTTTGCCAGAACGTTTTTTGGAATCTTTGCATCTTAGTAATGATCAGAACGATCTTCTTGAAGTTGTAATGGACCTCGGTAGGTTGCCAGAAGCACGGTACCCAAATAAACAGGTTGTACTCAGTCGTACAGAAGTTACTGATTTTGATTTGCGGTATGTTACGGATCGGATTGGTGCGTTTGGTGATGATAATCGTGCTGGGATCGAGAGAACACTGCATCGTATTTCTGCCATTCGTAACAGACGCGGAAATATCACTGGATTGACTTGCCGTGTTGGTCGAGCAGTCTACGGAACAATTCAAATTGTGGAGGATTTAGTTTTAGGTGGTAAGAGCTTGCTCTTTCTTGGCCGTCCAGGAGTTGGAAAAACAACAATGCTTCGTGAAGTTGCACGTGTTTTAGCCGATGATGCAAAAAAAAGAGTTGTCATAGTAGATACTTCAAATGAAATTGGAGGTGATGGTGATATTCCCCATCCTGCTATTGGTGCAGCCCGTCGAATGCAGGTTGCTACGCCGGCGATGCAACATGCTGTGATGATAGAGGCAGTTGAGAATCATATGCCGGAGGTCATTGTGATTGATGAAATAGGTACTGAGCTTGATGCAGCAGCAGCTCGTACTATTGCGGAACGCGGAGTTCAGCTCGTTGGAACAGCTCACGGTAATACTTTAGAAAATTTGATGGCAAATCCGACATTAGCGGATTTAATCGGTGGTATTCAATCAGTGACGCTGGGTGATGAGGAAGCGCGGCGTAGAGGCACTCAGAAGTCTATTTTAGAGCGTAAGGCCCCGCCCACTTTTGATGGCGTCGTTGAAATTCAATCTTGGCATAAAGTGGCCCTCCATAAGGATGTCGCAAAGACTGTTGATTCAAAGTTACGTGGATTTACTGCTGCACCAGAAGTCCGCGAACTTACAGGGAAAGGAGAGGTTGAGGTTCTGGAAGAAACTCGAGAGACAGATACAAGTTATTCACCTGATAACGTAATGTTTCCTAGCCGTGCTCGAAAGGATGGTTTTGAATCGCAGAATGCAACTAGTCTGGGACGTCTGCGTGTTTTACCATTCAGTATTTCACGGAGCCGTTTGAGGCAAGCAATCCAGCGCACTTCTGCTGCGGTAGAGATAGTAGATACAATTGAGGATGCGGATGCTGTAATTACATTAAGGCATTCGTATCGAAAAAAGCCTGCTTTGATTCGCGAGGCTGAAAATAGGGCATTGCCGATATATGTCATGAAAAGTAACACTCAGTTTCAGATCGAGCAGACTCTTCTGCATTTTAATGAACGGTCTGTTATTGACGATCCTATTACGGTTGCGTATCGAGAGACTGAAGATGCAATTGCGCAAGTGCAACGTGAGGGATTTCCAGTAGAAATGCCCCCTGCAAATTCTTATATTCGAAGAATACAACACGAATTGGCTGGGCGTTTCAACCTTGATAGCGAAAGCTATGGCGATGAACCAGAACGTCGAGTACGTATTCGACCGCAGCAAAGATAGGATTTTTTGGTATAGCAGTGTCTAACGAGGGTTGTTTCATAGTTTTTGAAGGCGGTGAAGGTGCTGGTAAGTCCACACTCACAGAAGCAATTGGTAAGCGCTTGAAGAATGCAGGTCGTTCATTTGTCGTAATACGTGAACCAGGTGGTACTCCTGTTGCTGAAACACTTAGAGAGATTTTAAAAACCCCACTTACGCCTTGGGGGGAAGCGTTAGCTTTTCTAACAGCTCGTGCAGATTTAATTGAAAAAGTGATTCGCCCAGCTCTAAAGCGAGGTGATGTGGTTCTTTGTGATCGTTTTAGTCCCAGTACTTTTGCGTATCAAGGATATGGCAGAAGCCTTGATCTCAAACTGCTGCAAAAGATTGATTCTGTAATACGAGAAGATCTTGAGCCAAATCTAATTATTTTTTGTGACATTCCTGTTAGTAATGGTCTTGCTAGAAAGGCTGGTGAAAATGACCCGATTGTGACTGGTTCTGAAAAAGAAGAGTTTCACCAACGTGTTTATTCGGGGTACCAGGACTTGATGTCTAATTCGTCAGAACAAAAATGGAAAAGAATCGACGCAACAAAGTCTCCTATGGATGTTGTAGAGGAGGCTTGGTCAATTATAGAACCTATGTTGCGCTTGTAAGAGGTTGAACTTTCAAGACTTGGTGGTGTGTGTGTTGTGAAGTAGCTACTGTTAACTTGATGGCTAATCTTCCAGACGAACAACCCCAGCGACGTCGTGAGTATTCTGGCCCTTTTACGACTTTAGGAATCGCAATTATTGTCATTCTAATTGTTGGATTTGTTTTCTGGTTTTTTGAATTACGGAGCGAGAATGAAAGTAACGTTCTAAGAGCCGATGTCTTTGGAGTTATAGAGCAAGAAGGTGATTTTGATTCCGAAAGTCAGCCTGCTGTGGCTGCTCTGGGCCGTTTAGCACCCAATTTTAGGCTCCCCAATACACATGGCGAAGTTATTAAGCTTAGTGATTTACGAGGTCAGTATGTGTTACTTAATTTCTGGGCTTCCTGGTGTGGACCTTGTCGTGCGGAAGTTCGTGACTTGTCTGAATTAAGTGAACGTTTTCCAGAGGTGTTAACAGTTTTGGGTATTAACCAGCAAGAGTTACCGGAAATTGTTATAGCTTTCAAGTCTCAATTTTCGGTAGCTTACCCCTTACTACTTGATTTTCGCGGTCAAGTTTCTAGTACTTATGCTATCTCTACTGGTTTGCCTGTTAGCTTGTTAATTGATCAAAAGGGCGTAATTCGTGAAATCTATTTGGGAGCTCTTTCAGAGGAGCAGTATGAACATCTAATACTGACGTATCTGCTATGAATACTTTTTCTACTTTGCAAAGTGTTTTAATAAGCGATCCACTGCGGGCTCTTTGGATGCTTTTAACGAATGTAAAATTTGCACTTGCACTCGTATTCGCTGCTGTTTTTTCTGGATTATTGGGTGTTTTAATTCCACAAATCCCAGCAGAAGCTCGTGAAAATACAGTTGCCCGTGCCGCTTGGCTAGAATTGAAACATATCGATTTTGGTGTTTGGTTTGAATTTTTGAATGCACTTGCACTATTTGATGTGTTTCATAGTGCTTGGTTTATTTCTCTTTGGTTCGTTGTCATCGTTTCTGTAACAGTTTGTACAGTTAGCAGATTCATGCCCGTTTGGCGAAGTATTCATAGGCCACAAAAAATTGTTCCCGATTCATACTTTGAGAAAGCTAGCCACCGAACCCATTTTTCGTATACAGGTGAAATTAATGTAATAGAGGACAACTTAAAACGATTACGATATACGGTTGAACAAGTAGAGGGTAATACTGATGTACCGGGCGCAAAATATTTGTTTGCGCAACGTTTTTCTTGGGCTCAATATGGAACATTTATATCCCATTTAGCACTACTAATGCTGTTATTAGGAGGGCTTTTAACTGCTTTGGCTGGTGATTCACGCACCCTTTCACTTTCCGAAAAAAGATCTGCTGTCCCACTTTTTCGTGATCCTGGACCAGGACAAATTTTTGTTGAAATGCTAGATGCAGTTAAGGGTGTTGATAGCGATGGTCACATTATAGATTTCAGAAGCAAATTTATGGTCCGTCGTGGTGATGAAAATATTCTTTGTGAGGCTACTGTTAATGATCCTTGTGATGCATACGGATATCGCTTCCATCAAGCTGCATTTTTTGATGATCTTGCCCTATTTTCCATTGCTAATCCTGAAGGAAAACTCCTCTTTGAAGATGTTCTAGATTTTGAAAATCAGGTGGCGTTAGTCCCAGTTATTTCTGTTATAGCACAAGATGGACAAGTTCTTTTTGATGAAGCCGTTCCTCAAATGGCAACTGTTGAGAGTGCTGAAGGAATGACTGCCTTGGCGGAATTAAATTTAAGAAATGGCAGTTATACCATTTCTTGGCGGTTACCAAGTCAAGATAATTCTGCTGAGAATATGAAGGTTACGATAACAAGCCCTGATCTTAGGGTGACTGAGCTTTTTGTAGGTGAGTCTTTGAGCTCAAATCTATACGAAGTCACATTTAAAAACCCTTTGCTTGTTCCTGCAATAAACGTCTTAGATATGCCAGGTACAAGCAATGAAAAAGTTACTGTGCAATTAATGAAGGATCGATGGGGTTCTGATTATTTGTATATTATTGGTCTTCGCTTGGATGGGGAGGGTCTTGTGTTACCGATAGACAAAACTTGGTCTTCTGAAGATGGTTTCTCATTCACTTTCCTCGAACGTGTTGAAGGTTCAGGTATTGATGTACGTCGTGATCCTGGTGATACCTTTATATGGATTGCAATTGTGCTGGGCCTTTTGGGATTGGGTATCACTTTTTATATCCCACGTCGACGTTTGTGGGTTTCTTTTACTGGCAGCCAGATTTTTATTGCAGGTATTGCTCCTCGTTCGATCCGTTTTGAACAAGAATTACGTAAGTTGGGTCAAGCAATCACAGGCCAAAGCGACACACATTCAAATGAACTCGAGAATGATTAATTCTGAGGGTCATCTGTTCCGTTAAATAGAGACCCTACACTTTGGCCGGTATGGATGCGTTCAATTGCTTGTGCAAACAGGGGAGCAATAGAGATGGTATTCATGTTATCCAGACGTTTTCCTTCCGGTACAGGGACAGAGTCCGTTACAAGAATTTCTTTTACTGCGGCATCTTTTAACCGTGGTACTGCCGGTCCGCTCAATATCGCGTGATAGCCTCCAATAATCACGTCTTTAGCATCGTTCTGCCTTAGAATTCGTACCGCTTCCACCATTGTTCCAGCAGTATCTATTTCATCGTCTAAGATAAAGACATTGCGGCCACTGACTTCACCTAGGACATTTAACGCTTCAGTTTCACCAGAGTTGCCAATTCGGCGCTTGTCAATAATAGCCAAAGGTGAAGATAGTCGTACTGCCATATCTCTCGCCCTTTTTTCATCTCCTGCGTCTGTTGCAACGACTGTATAGTCAGCTAGGTTTTGTTCCTGCAAATAACGTGAGATCGGGTCGAGAGCCGTTAATTCATCAACCGGGATATTAAAAAATCCTTGAATTTGGCCAGCATGTAAATTCATTGTGAGTATGCGATCGGCACCAGCTGTTTCTAGAAGATTAGCGACTAAACGGGCAGTTATTGGTACTCGTGGCTGATCTTTCTTATCACTCCTGCCATAGCCGAAATACGGAATTACAGCCGTGATTCTTCCTGCTGATGCACGTCGTGCTGCATCAATCATGACTAGTAATTCCATTAAGGAAGTGTTAACAGGACTACAAAAAGGTTGAATTAAGAAAACATCACGACTACGGATGTTTTCTTGGTATTGCACAAAAATATTTTCGTTTGAAAATTCAAATACATCTACTTCGCCAACTTTTAAATCGAGGCTTGAACAGACACCATCAGTAAACTGAGGATGTGTGCGCCCCGAGAAAATCGCTAGCTCTGATAGTACTTGCGACATTTACACCTCTATTCTGAGAATGGACAGTTTAATTATAGCGGGCTCTTGTTTTCTTACCATTTCCAGTTGTTAACGTAATTCATTCCACCAATTTGGCGCTACTATTCGCAGTATTTCATCATATGTTTTTGCGATATCTGGGGCATCCTCAGGAAGTTCTTGTGGATTTGTTGGAGGCAATGGAGATGCACCTTGTACTGGATCAACCCATTCCAACTGTTCATCTTCAATTACTTCCATTAGAGGAGGTGTAGCTTCCTCATGATGATCACTTATCTGGTGGCCTATTAAGAAAGTGTTGTAATCGGCAAAGGCCAGGAGACAATAATAAACACCTGGATCTTGGCATCTCCACGCTTCGTACCGAAGGACACCTTTTTCCAATCGGTGGGTTTGCTCATATAGTGCTTTTTGAATTTCCTCGTAACGCTTTTCCATGCCGTCTTTAATTTTTAGGCGGATTAAAACTGTGGACATTGGTTTCTCCTTTGAGTGTTCCTTGAAGATAACGATATTTCCATATTCGTACCACTGTCTTCATTAAACGTAATGGTCGTGATACCATCGTTATGTGGCTATTAAACGTTTTAATCTCAGACGAGGATCGATAATTTCTCCGCAGAATCACTGCGGAGGGTCAATTAATGTTCTTTAGACCACCGAACAATATTAAAAACTCAACTTTGTAAATTTGAAGGTTTAAGAATGTCTACCGACCGCGTGCAGATCTATGATACTACCCTCCGGGATGGCTCTCAGATGGAGGGCATCTCATTTTCTGTCGAAGACAAAATTAGCATCACAAAGAAACTTGATGAGCTTGGTATCGAATGGATAGAGGGGGGATTTCCAGGTTCTAATCCTAAGGATGCGGCTTATTTTGAACGATTGAAAGAAATTGATTTAAAACAAGCACAGGTTGCTGCATTTGGTGGCACCCGACGTCCAGGGCTGTCCTGTGATGATGACCCAAATATTCAAAGTTTGGTACGAGCTGAAACACCTGGGATCACAATAGTTGGTAAGGCTAGTCAATATCAGGTACAGCATATCTTAGAGACCTCAGATGAGGAGAACCTTTCTATGATTAGCGATACTGTTCGCTATTTTGTCGGCAAGGGGAAAAGTGTAGTTTTTGATGCTGAGCATTTTTTCGATGGGTTTAAAATTGATCCAGATTATTCCTTGCAGTGTCTTGCCACTGCAGTACGGGCTGGTGCCAGTACTCTGGCGCTTTGCGATACGAATGGTGGTATGACGCAACGTCAGTTACTGGAAGCTTTACAAGCGGTCCAAGAAAAGGTCCCAGATATTCGACTTGGTATTCACTGTCATGATGATGCTGGTTTGGCAGTAGCCAACTCTATGGCTGCAGTAGAGCAAGGTGTTTGGCAGATCCAAGGTTGTATTAATGGCTATGGCGAACGATGTGGTAATGCAGACTTACTTACAATAATTGCGAACTTAAAGTTAAAAATGGGCCTAGATGTAGTTGAAGATGAGCAGCTTGCTCGTTTGTCTGAGATTTCGCATTTTGTAAGTGAATTGGCTAATTTATCTCCAGATCCACAAGCTCCGTATGTTGGGACAAGTGCTTTTGCACATAAGGCTGGTTACCATGTTGCAGCCTTAGCAAAGGATCCCCAGTCGTATCAGCATATCGATCCTGACCTAGTAGGGAATGGTGCACGTGTGCTTGTTAGTGAATTGTCTGGACAACGAAATCTTAAGACGAAGCTTGCTGAATTGGATATCGAATATCCTTTTAGTGATCAGGAAATTCGGAACCTTCTTGAAGTTGTAAAACAAAAGGAGAGTGAAGGGTTTCAGTATGAAGGAGCTGAGGCGAGTTTTGAATTGCTTGTAAGGCGTAACATCCCTGGCTACACCGCACCGTTTGAGCTGGATGATTTTGTGATTGTAGAACGTCATAGGCATGAGGATGGTTCAGATCTGAGTAGGGATATGATTGCTGAAGCGATGCTGAAAGTTCGTGTGGGTGATGAAATTTTACATACTGCAGCCGAAGGTAATGGGCCTATCAATGCTCTTGATATTGCTGCGCGTAAAGCACTCGTTAGCATATGGGCTAGCCTTGATAAGGCTACTCTTGCAGATTATAAAGTACGCATCTTAGACGGGCATGATGCTACTGCAGCATCTGTGCGTGTTTTGATTGAAAGTACAGATGGTGAGCGGTATTGGACTACGGTTGGTGCAAGCACTGATATCATTGAGGCGTCTTGGCTAGCACTTGCTGACGCTCTCGAGTTTGCAATTATCAAACACAGTTAACATCGATTCATGGTGGAAAGGTATCAGTATCCACTTACATTTTGGGGTTGCATTTCGCTAACTTAAGCTAGAACTCTTTGTTCCTCGAATCGTTTCCCATGCAGCCTGAAATAATTTTGGGATGTCTTCCCGGTGTTTTACTAATAGAAGGGCACACAACACTAAGTAGCCAATTCCAAAGCCAATGCGAACTTCAGCATATGGGATAAAAAGTTGTATTCCAAATAAAAGAAATAGTGCCAAGGCTTCAATTCTTTCAAGTCTGAGATTTAGAAATGCTACGACTGCAAACGCTGATTGTGCTGCAGTCAGAAAGATTTCTTGTTGTTGCCTTCCATCCAGCGGTAAGCCGCTTACAAAAGACCAATTTCCTGAACCTACTGCCCAAGCTATAGGTAGGGTTCCAATGAGTAATGTCCATTGATTTACTTTGGAAGAAATGAGTGCGCCCATACCAACACTGGCGCGCCCCCTCAGGGTTAGCATGATTGCCAGAATAACCTCTGGTGCTTCCGAAGCCAGAGGGGCGATCCACTGTATGAGTAGAAATTCGGAAACACCCAATTTTTCTCCTGTTTCTACTAGGCCTTCAGCAAAGGGTTCTGCAGATGCAAAGATAACCAGAGCACTGAATGCCATAATTACTAACACGGTGATTCGCCTAGGCAGGGTGGTTAATTTCCCCATAACTTCTGCTGGTCCAACTAGTTCGTGCTCTTCATCATTAGATGCCCGTACTGTGAGCAAAATGTACATGGTAAAAAGTGAAACCAGCACGATCGTGTCGACAAGCGTTACGGAAGAGCGTAGCGGCAGAAAAAGCACATAGATTGTTGCGATTGCAAGAAAAACTAGTTCTAAAGAGCGTTCTCGTGACACTATCAATTTCCAGCTTCGTGTTTTTAATGCAAATACCAAGAAAACTAGAGGCCATGCGAGTCCAATTAAAAGACGATTTGCTCCGGTCATATTGGCGATTGCAAGTCCTTCAGTAGCCTCTTTGCCAAGAGGTTCAGCGCCTGTTTTGAAAGCAAGTACAGCATCCACTGCATATTCTGGAAGTACTGCAATTAGTGCGATTAGTGCTACAGCAAGTCCTTGTGAGATATCTAATTCAGCAGTTTCAAGGGACCAGCCAAGTAGAAATGCGGCAGCAAGAATAGAAACTCCAAAGGCTAAAGCTAACAAGAGCGGATCTGTATGAACGCTTGCAATGCGTAAAATAATTCCTGGTAGACCAAAAAGTATTGTGACCCCAATAATTAACCATTTTTTGTTCATCACTCTATTAAGTCAGTTTTTCCCGTTACAATCCTTCTATGTCAGAAAAAGATTGCCCTTTTAAATGGCAGTCTAGCGAACACTTCCTATAGATTCCATAACGTTATCGCTACTGCGAAAAGCAAAACTAGAGCAGGAGTTTCAGAAAAAACTCACGGAAAACATTGGGCTAACGTGGATGCTGTTGTTCCATTACTGCACTATCGCAAAGTAGATAGCAGTCCCATTATTGGTAACTTCTATACATACTCTTCAATCCGTACTCAACTTCAAAAGATTCTTAAAGAGGCTGGCGTTCTGATCCTAGACGATCCGAAACGAACTAAGGTACCTACGCATAGCTTCCGCCATTCTTGCGCTGCCAACCTTTTAGCCAATGGCGCGTCAATTGAACAGGTTTCGCATTATCTTGGACATAAAAGTATTCAAGTAACCATTGAGTCGTACGGCCATTTAACAAAGGACGCCTTGAAAGGTATGGGCAATTTGTTATCCGACGTGATATCTGCGTAAATTGCGCCAGCTACCATGCGAATAGAAAGAATCAATCCAGACTTTGAAGCGAACAGATTCCGTGCTGTTACTTATACTGCTGACGGTGTTGCGTTCGGACATTTGGAAAAATTTAAAGCTGCTTACGCTGCTTCTACAGCGCATAGGAGACTTGCTAAAGCTTATGCAGATAACAACGTTTCTCCGTTGTCTGAGAGCTATGCAGAGCCAGGTTTTATTCTTGGTAATTGGCTTCATAACTACGGATTTATATCTTCATATGGAAAGCGTAGAGAGTTGGGCCTTGATAAGGATTTAGGTGAGTTCGACACCACTGATAACCCTGAGATATTTGAAGACTTTTTCAAGATAGCTGGTGAAGTTTCTTTTGCCGTTCAGGTTTTAGACGTGTTACGCAATACGGAACACCATGGGAAGATTGGCCTTAATCCAGCAGAAATAACTCACTATGAAGCTAGCGAAGGTATAACACTAACTATCCCAAACCCCCTGAGGCTACTGCCTGACTTGCAAGATTGGGAAGGGGAACCAGGGATCTACAGGTTCCCTAAAAGTAAATATCCTTTTGTTGGGCATGATCTGAGCAGCTACAACAAAACAGCTAACACGTGGGATCTGAAGTATCTGGATGTACTGAGACTGCTAACTGATCTAATTGAATCCTCTTTAAACACTCAGGTTGATTTTAGGTTTGAGAAATCAAACAGCGGAACGGAAGATTTTCCTGTTGTTGGCTTTGCAGATACGCCACGTGATCGCTTTGGAAGTCAAAAGGCCATGGCTAGCGATACGGACAGGCATAGTATCCAGGGGGTATTACACCCCAGCGGTATGCTTGCATTTATATGGCTACTCATTGCTGAAGACTTAGAAGAAATTCATAACATTGAATATGACAATTGCAGCGGCTATGACAACAGAGAGGTTGAAGACGCTGACGGCAGAACACGAAGGGTAGTAGGTTGCGGGAATGTTTTGAAGCGTGCACGCATAAGAGCATGTTTACATTGCAACGCTATGGTTTCCGTCCATGACTTGGATTCGGAAGAATGCCCTAAGAACGGTTTACACTCTCACCGTAAACACCAACGCTCCTGGTGTAGCTTGTCTTGTAGATCGCGGTTCCAGAAACGCGGAAAGAAACAGCCAGAATTAAAACAAGCGATACAGGAAGAACAACAGAAGTCAGAAATGCCTTCATTAGCTGACATGGCCAAGGCATTTGAAGAGTTCAATGAAAAAGAGCAAAACAATTTATGAACAAAGGTGCCTTATTGATAATTTTTTTAATTGTTTTTGGAATGCCTATGATTTTTTTGGGAATAACACTAATACGAAAAGAGTGGGGTTAGTTTCGAGGGTGTTATGGGAGAAATAAAAAAAGCCCGCAAGTGACGAATGACTCTGGAGGAGTATGAAGAATATTTCTTCTCACGAGCGGGCAATCTTAGTCCTAGTTTTCATTCTACCACTGACGAATTAATTCCGGTACTCAATTTGAAACCATTTATAACCAAGAAGCCCTTCAGGGCAGTCCGAAGGGCTTCTAATAGTTCAAGGGAGTCTCTAATGACCCTATAGTGATAGTACTCTTTTAGGGTGTTTTTGCAACCATAACCTGCCTAGTTTTCATATTATTTGCGCCATATTTGCGCCAAATCAGCCTAAATAACGTTCATATCTGGTTTATTCGTGCCTAGAAACAGCTACAATCCGTATATGTCAGAAAAAGATTGCCTTTTTTGCGGTATGTTAGCGCAGCAGGTTCCGGTTAATTTATTGAGTGAAAATGATTTAGCTTTCGCCATTAGAGACATTAATCCACGTGCTCCAGTGCATATTCTAATTATTCCACGTGAGCACATTGCCGATGCACGTGAAATTTCAGTAACCCATCACACAATCTTGGGTGCAATGTTTGATTTAGCCAAGGGAGTTGCAATTAGCGAAGGAGTGTCTGAGGAAGGATACCGTCTAAGTTTTAATGTTGGTGATGCAGCAGGTATGACAATCTCGCACTTACATATGCATTTGATAGCAGGCCGAAAACTTGGACCGGAGGCTTAATGGCTGCACAGGAAATTGATCGCCAAATTGCTAATGTACGTGAGTTGCTTAGTGAAAGGCCGCAAGGTTTGCAAGAACACGTAGGACGTGTTTTGGAAGAAGCGTTTAGCCTTGCTAAGGTCTGGGATGTTAGCAAGGAACGCATTGAATTAGCCGTGATTGGGCATGATCTTTTTCGAGCGGTAGCGCCCGAAGAACAGATTCGTTTCGCTGAAGAAGCTGGGCTGAAAATTCAAGATGAATTTCGGGAAAATCCAATTTTGTTACACGGTCCACTCGCAGCTAATTTGCTAGCTACAGGGGTTGGTGTAACAGATAGCGAGGTGTTAATTGCTATTAAGGAACATACTTCCGGCTACTCTGAGATGTCTCTACTTGCGAAAATTCTTGTTATTTCGGATAAGGTGGAATTGGTAAAGCGGCGTGATGTCTTTGCGCTAAAAGCTATACGTTATTTGGCTGCTCGCGATTTGGATATGGCTTTGCTGTGCTGGGCGGATTGGAAATGGGTTAAAGAACGACAGTCTGGCTGGCCATCTATTCAATCTCATTGGGAAGTTCGTTTTCAATGGATGACTGAACACCACAAAGATATCGCGATGCCGAAACTTTCCTCGTTTGCTGCTTTTGAAAGGGCTGCGAAAAATTTTCCTGCGGTTTCTCTGCCTATTCAGTCTCAGCAGGTTCAGGTTCAGGCTCAGGAATAATTAAAATTTGTCCAATCTGAATTGTCGCACAATCTTCTTCGGTAAGGCCGTTAGCATCTAACAGTGGTGTTAAATTCACTCCGTTGTCGATTGCTATTTGTAAGCATGTGTCACCTGCTTGAACTTCATATTCGTTTGCGATAGCAGCGACGGTTGGCTCAGGCGTTGGCTCAGGCGTTGGCTCAGGTGTCGGCTCAGGTGTTGGCTCAGGTGTCGGCTCAGGTGTCGGCTCAGGTGTCGGCTCAGGTGTACTTGCCTCCTGTGTGGCTACAATTTCTGCCGGAACTATTGTTGCATCATCATCGGTGAGTAAGCGGGTAACTAATATGGCGAGAAGGATAATGACGACAGCAAGGGCACCTAAGGCTACTGCTGCAGTGGGAGTGGTATTCCGTTCTCCTTTGGGGAAGCGCAGATTCCGGAAGATGTCGCCGCCTCCACCGAATGTACCAGACCCGGTTGGTTCTGGTTCTTCGTATGTTTCATCTTCAGTAGAAGGTGATTCTTCGGTGTATGAAGATTCAAAGTCTGCTTGAATTGCGACCTCTTCTTCGGTTGTTTCGGCTTCTGTTTCCTCAGATTCTCCAGTGGACTCATCTTGAGGTGCTGTTGCCTCCACTCCTTCACCTTGGAAGACCGCGCAGGAAGGGTGTTGAACTGTCAAGCAATAGCTTTCTTGATAGTGTGCAGCGATGCGCGTTGGTTCAGGAAGTCGGTAACAGCGGTGGGCTGCAGTTGAATAATTAGCATGCGAATCACGATCATCCGCTAATCCCACAAAAGGACAAACTGCAGTTGTTTCTTCTGAAGGTGAGTCTGGGAGTGTCATAGCATTCCCTGTGCCCTATCAACCATGAATGTATCCTCGCAGAATTTGTACTAATTAGCAATATGCTTATGCGTATTAACAATAATTAGAAACAGAGGACATCAGTTGCAGACTTAGATCCTTTTCTG
>CAYFHW010000012.1:20881-24203 GCA_964343095.1 uncultured Anaerolineaceae bacterium
GATCCTTTTCTGTGACCCGATTAATTCGCTAGAAAAGTCAATTTTTTGGTTTGCTCCTTGCGGTGGCTCTGATATTCTAAATCCTTGGCGCCTATTGGCTTTTTGGTCTAGGCCTGTTTAAGGTCGTAATGTTCAGGACTGAAGACGGCTCTGCTCAGTGTATTGGAGAAGAGTGCTGTTCATAAAACTGGCTTCGCGACCTGTTTCTGTGTCCTTGTAACCCTGGTTGCTGGTGCCACGTGTAAATATTTAAGGAGTACGGCTGTGCCGACGATAAATCAATTGGTTAGGAAAGGACGGAAGACACGTTCGAAAAAGTCTTCTTCTCCTGCGTTACTCTTTAACTACAATACTGAGCGTAACCAGCTTAGTCGTGCTAAAGGAAGGGGAGCGCCGCAGAAACGTGGCGTTTGCACGCAAGTACGTACACAAAGTCCCAAAAAGCCGAATTCGGCTCTCCGAAAGGTTGCCCGTGTCCGTCTTACAAATGGGATGGAGGTGTCCGCATATATTCCTGGTGAAGGGCATAGTCTGCAAGAGCATTCAATTGTTTTAATTCGTGGCGGAAGAGTTAGAGATCTCCCTGGTGTGCGGTATCACGTTGTACGTGGTGCGGCTGATGCTACCGGTGTGGGGGATAGGAAACGTAGTCGTAGCAAGTACGGCACTCGGAGAGGTGCATAGAGGAAATATATGGCACGCCGAAATAGACCCGTACGCCGACAACACCGACCTGATCCTCGGTTTAATGATGTTCAGGTGCAGATATTGATCAATAAAGTAATGAGAAAAGGCAAGAAAAGTGTAGCCGAGAGGATTGTGTATAAAGCTTTTGCTGAAGTTGAAGAGCGTACCGGGAAAGATCCGGTTGATACATTTCGTCAAGCGATTAGTAATACCACTCCCATGCTTGAGGTTAAACCTCGACGTGTCGGTGGCGCTACTTACCAAGTTCCTGTTGAAATTCGGCCAGAGCGACGTATAGCTTTGGCAATGCGTTGGATCTTAGAAGGAACGCGTGGGCGAAGTGGTAGAAATACCGCTGAGAAGCTGGCCAATGAACTAATTGATGCTTCTAACAATACTGGCGCGGCGATAAAACGTCGTGACGATACTCATAGAATGGCGGATGCGAATCGAGCGTTTGCACATTATCGGTGGTAGGGGTACCAAAGGATTTTAAAATGGCTAGGGAAGTTACAATGGAGCATGTTCGCAATATAGGAATTATTGCCCACATTGATGCTGGGAAGACCACAGTTACTGAGCGTATCCTGTACTACACCGGTATTACTTACAAAATTGGTGAAGTTCATGAGGGGACTGCAACCATGGATTGGATGCAGCAGGAGCGTGATCGTGGGATCACTATTACAGCCGCAGCAACAACCGCTTCTTGGGACGGTCATACCATTAACATTATTGATACTCCGGGTCATGTTGACTTTACTGCAGAAGTAGAGCGTAGCTTGAGGGTACTGGATGGTGGCGTGGTAGTTTTTGATGCTGTTGCAGGTGTTGAGCCTCAGTCTGAAACTGTTTGGCGACAAGCAGATAGGTATTCTGTTCCGAGAATTTGTTTCGTTAATAAAATGGATCGAGCTGGTGCGGATCTTCAACGTACTTGCAAAATGATGATTGATCGTCTTGATGCGAGTCCCGCTATTGTTCATCTACCCATAGGGGGAGAACAAGAATTTAAAGGGGTCATAGATCTGACTGATATGAGTGCGTGGTTGTTTGAGGGTGACAAAGGTGAGGAATCTGTACGTTCAGAAATTCCTGCTGATCTTTTGGCTGATGCTGAAGCTGCCAGGGATACTCTTGTAGAAAAAGTTGGCGAAGTTGATGACCAAATTATGATTAGTTATATAGAGGGGCACGAAGTTAACTCACATGAGTTGCGTGCAGCCCTCAGGAGAGCAACGTTGAATAATCTGCTCACTCCGGTTCTCTGTGGTTCAGCTCTTCGTAATAAAGGCCTTCAGAATTTGCTTGATGCAATCGTTGGCTTCCTACCAAGTCCTCTTGATGTTCCCCCGGTTATAGCTAAAGTTGTCGATAGCGAAGAAGAAGAGGAATTGAAGCCCACAGATGACGCACCGTTGAGTGGGCTTGCTTTTAAAATTGTTTCAGATCCTTATGTAGGACGGCTCGCGTATGTGCGTGTTTATAGGGGGGTATTAAAAGCTGGTGAGACGATTCTGAATACTGCGACTGGTGAACGTGAACGAGTTGGTCGTTTACTTCGTATGCATGCTAACGAGCGGGAGGAAGTTGATGCTATTTATGCCGGTGGAATTGGTGCTGCGATAGGTTTAAAAAAGACTTCCACTGGGGATACCCTTTGTGCTTCAGATGCCCCTGTCCTACTGGAAAGCATTACTTTTCCTGAGCCGGTTATGAGCGTTTCCTTAGAACCCGCTTCCAAAGAAGATCAAGATCGTATGGGGACTACTTTATCAAAAATGAGTGAGGAAGATCCTACATTCCGGTGGCGTTTTGATGAGGAAACGGGGCAAACAATTATTTCTGGAATGGGTGAGCTCCATCTTGAGGTGATCGTTGACCGTATGTTGCAGGAGCATCGTGTGGATGCGAATGTTGGTCGCCCCGAAGTTTCATATCGAGAGGCCATAGGTGCTTCCGCAGCTGCGGAAGGTCGTTTTGTGCGCCAGTCTGGTGGTAGGGGTCAGTTTGGTGTTGTAAACATTGAAATAGAGCCATTAGAGGGTGAAGCATATGAGTTTGAGAATCGCTTGGTTGGTGGTTCCATTCCACGAGAATATGTCCCTGCTGTAAGGCAAGGTATTCAGGAAGCACTTGATTCTGGCCCATTGGCCGGGTATCCAGTCCTTGGAGTTAAGGTTGACCTTGTGGATGGTGATTATCATCCAGTTGACTCATCTGAGTTGGCTTTTAAGGCTGCTGGTTCGATTGCTCTACGTGAAGCTATCCGTAAGGCATCTCCTTACCTTTTGGAGCCCGTTATGAAAATTGAGGTTCGAGTTCCAGATGAACATTTGGGATCTGTAATTGGTGATTTAAACGGTCGTCGAGGTCAGGTTCAAGACACCGAAGCTTTCGGAAAGTTGCAAGTTATCACGGCGCGCATTCCTCTTGGGGAAACTTTCGGTTATTCCACTGATATCCGTTCGCTTACTCAGGGGCGAGCCACGCATAGTATGGAGTTCGATTCGTATCAACGAGCTCCTAAGAGTATTGTTGGTGAACTCACACGCCAGAGTGTCGGCGCTCCAGCATAAAAAACCCGTATAAAACGGAGGTAGAAAATGGCGAAAGATAAATTTGAACGTAATAA
>CAYFHW010000013.1:0-23897 GCA_964343095.1 uncultured Anaerolineaceae bacterium
CAGTTGTATCGAAATTCGTTATGTTTTTTATTCCTGATTTCCCCGTAATGAGACTCTCCCAGAAGGAGTCAACATCCAGGCCTGCCGGAGTAACTGCACCTAATCCCGTAATCACAACCCTTTTTCTTGCTCTTAAAAGTTCATTCATTCATCACATAACCTGCAATACATTGTAGCCTATACATCATCGGCGAATAAGGTTTTATAGAATAATAGAAGTCGAAATCTGAATTGAAGAAAA
Organism: uncultured Anaerolineaceae bacterium; assembly: GCA_964343095.1. Lineage (GTDB taxonomy): Bacteria > Chloroflexota > Dehalococcoidia > Tepidiformales > Tepidiformaceae > JAKUNN01. Next base: position 242 of record CAYFHW010000013.1, read on the forward strand.
TACCTGAATGACGGAACTTGATTTCCCACCCCATATTGCCATGAAGCGACGAGATGGCCGTTTCTCTGTTATCTTGCACCGCTCAATCGCGCTTCTTGATAAAGAACATATAGAAATTAAAAACGCGCGCAGTACAATTTATATACCACTACTAGGAATTCTGACATCTAGCGGGGCAGGGGCATTAATAGCTGTGCAAGCAGGAAATTTACCTCTCTGGTCCTTAATCACTCTCTTGCTTTTTTCAATATTTGTTTTCCCAACTTCAGTTATGGGAATTGTCTCGTCTTTAATAGGTTCCGACGTTGTAATTGATAAGCGAAAAGGCTCAATTACTTGGCAACAAGGCTATCTTGGACTTGGACTTGGGACACGTGAGCTTGTTCCATTTCCAAAAGTCGAAAAAATAGAAATTACAATTGAGGGTGATAAGCCTGAAAGATGGCGAGAGGAGGCAGACAATATAAGACAGTTCTCGCTCGAATTAATTAAGACAAACGGGCGTAGATTGATCTTAGCCCAAGTACCCGTCATTGCCAGCAAACAAGTTGACGGGATGGATAGAACATTCGCAGTTGGAAAAGTAATCGCAGATGCGATACAGGTCCCCATCTCAATCCCCTCAGACTGGGAATTGATCGAATTAGACATAGCTACTGAACAGGAGGAAATAAAAGACCCCGCTTTAAAAATCCTAATGGATGCCACTACTATTGCTATAGTCGGTTTAGACTCCCGAACCGAACGAAGTGCATACCAGGTAGCAAAATACTTACAAGACCAGCAGTACCGTATTATCCCTGTACCAACAAAGAGATCAGAAAAAGAAGTTTTGGGAGAGAAAGCTTGGGAAAGCCTGAAAGATATTCCGCTAGAAGTTGATGTAGTTAATCTTTTTGTACGTTCGGAACAGACTACCCCTTTCATTCAAGATGCCATAGAAATCGGAGCAAAAGCAATTTGGCTACAATTAGACATATACAATGAACCAGAGCTTGCTCAAGCACGAAAAGTTGGAATAGCAACTACAGAAAATCGTTGCACAAAAATTGAACATCAACTTGCATCGGTAAACAAAAAGAAACTCAAGGAAATCTAATTACACATACTTTTAATAAGGTATGCTAATGAGGCTTATAAAAGACTCTGCTAGGGAGAGGGCACATCGTACTGAACGATACAGACCATCCAAAAGAATCCTGCGGGGTTTTTGGTGTTTATGGACCTGGTGAGGACGTTGCGCGCCTAACCTTTTATGGCCTTTATGCATTACAGCACCGTGGACAGGAAAGTGCTGGAATAGCAACTAGTAACGGAAAAGATTTTTCCTTACATACCGGCATGGGATTAGTTTCACAGGTTTTTGACGAAGATAACCTAGGAGATCTACAAGGACATATCGCTATTGGCCACACAAGGTACAGTACAACCGGTGGTTCAGATCCTTGCAACGCACAACCAGTGCTTGTTCAAGACACACATACAGGCGATACAATTGCCCTTGCACACAATGGAAACATTACAAACGCCTCAACTTTACGTGAAGATCTACTAACACAGGGCATCAAGCTACAAGGTAATGCTGATACAGAATTAGTTGCTCATTTACTAGCGCAAGCACCCGGAAAAAGCTGGGAGGAACGGTTTAAATATTTAATGAGGCGATTGAGAGGTGCCTACTCACTCGTAATCATGACAAAAGATACATTATTTGCCCTGCGCGACCCAATGGGAGTACGGCCACTAAGCATCGGACGATTGGGAAGTGGTTGGGTGGCAGCATCCGAAACTTGCGCCCTCCAGCACCTACACGCAACGGAAGAACAGAGAGAAGTCGAGCCAGGAGAAATCATACAAATTGATGCGACCGGAATGCATAGTTTTCGCGCAGCACCAAGAAATATTCGACAAGCAGGATGCACACTTGAATACGTCTACTTTTCCAGGCCTGACAGCCATTTACGTGGCGAGCTCTTATATCGTGCTAGAGAACGAATGGGTCAGCATCTAGCCCAAGAACATCCAGCAGATGCTGACGTGGTTATCGGAGTCCCAGATTCAGCACTGCCAGCAGCGATAGGATATGCGCAAGAAGCCGGCCTTCCATATCGTGAAGGACTAGTTAAAAACCGTTACGTTGGGCGTACTTTTATCCAACCCGATCAACGAATTCGCGAAGCTGGGGTTGGTCTAAAATTTAACGCCCTTCGGGAAGTGCTCGAAAATCAACGCATTGTTGTCATCGATGACTCAATAGTTCGAGGAACAACAAAACCGCGGGTTGTGGAATTGTTAAGACGTGCCGGCGCAAAAGAGGTACACGTGCGTATTGCATCTCCAGTCATTACCTCTCCATGTTTTCTCGGCGTTGATATGGCAACAAAAACAGAATTAATCGGGGCTAATCTAGAAATTGAAGAAATTAAACAACATATTGGGGCAGACTCATTAGGGTATCTCAGTATTAATGGCCTTAATAATGCCATTAATACTGGGGAAAATACCCTCTGCAACGCATGCTTTACTGGAAAATACCCACTCGATGTTCAGGAACGTTTACCGCTTGCAATTGCAGAGATATAGCCTTAGCGCGAACTTATACCGTAAGCAGCAACACCAACTCCCAACACAGTAAATCCAACCAATAAAAGTATCCCGATAATTATCTCTTCTGCACCATCTTTAGTGTTTACAGCAACAGTCACTTCTTCGGAATCGGCAACTTCTTGAAAAACAGACCAACCAGCTAAATCCGATATTGGCCCTTCTAAATTATGCGCTACTTCAGTAGTCAAAAATTCTCCCTCACTTTCACTGGCAGAAACGGGACTAGTATTAACAAGAAAGACCGCACTTAACATCATGGAAACAAGAAACACCAATGCTAGCCGGGGGATTGAGAAATTGTAGAGCAAATGATCCTCCAAAAATGCAATTTTTTTTTCAGGACACAGATGAAGGTATCGGGTCAACCACCTTTTGGTCAATCCGACCCACATCAATAAAACGTTCATGGAGCTCAGAGATCCCGTTTTCAGATAAGGTGAACCCCCTCGCATTATAGTCTGGCCCTAATCTCGAAAGCAGTGCCAAGCCCTTGCGGGTATCACTCGCTACACGAGCACCATCCTGCCGGTGGCAGCGGAATTTAAATAACCAATAAAGAAAACCTCTCCATTCACATTGGGAAAGCTCTTCTCCAAACTTTGTGCCAACAGAATCAGCATATCGGGCTATTAATCTATCTATATCTAAGTCATAAATGCGCATAAAAATCTGCTCAAAAAAACCGAGCCCTTCCCCAGGAAACGCCATAGCCCTTTGCTCTTTTACTATCTCTTCCTCAACGGCAAATTGTAAAGATTCTTCCACTACTACTCCATATAAATAATTCAGATGAGCACTATATTTCCAAGCTCCTATACGCTTTTCAAAATCTTCTTCACTTAGCGGAAGCGGCCATTTACCTTTAAACAAAAACACCTCAACTTCATTTTGTGGGAGAAGCTCAGGAATTGCATCACATAAACGCTCAGCCAATCTTAGCCAATCAAAAGCCTCGCCAGCATACAAATATTTGTAATGAACACCATTGATATTTTCTTCAGTAATACTCCAAGAACCTATAGCATCTAAAAGTGCATCAAACCAATGCTTTCCACTTTCGATATCTAACCGAAACTGCAAAACCACCTCTTCACTTGTCACCTCAAGCTGTCCAATATCAACGAAAACATCTGTTTCGATAGAATTTTCAAATTGACTCATACCTTGATGATAGCAATCAAAGGATTTAAAACGAACCAAATAATAGGATTATCTAAAAAACGCCTTACAATGTAGCCATGCCCCAAGACAAAAATAGAATTATAGGCAACAAGCTAGTGATGGAAACATTGCAGCAAATGACTAAAAACGGACAAGTTGCGCATTCTATTTTACTAGCTGGTCCAGAAAAAATTGGACGTACAACTATTGCTCTCCAATTTGCAGCAATTTTAAATTGTGAAGATACGGAAAGCTCCAAAAAACCATGTGAGCAATGCAGAACTTGCCGGTTAATCATGAGCAAAAATCACCCTGACGTAATTCATCTTGTGCCTGGAAATGTGCTTTGTCGTGGCGAAGGCGGACATGAATCTCATCCCAACTCACGAGATATCAGGATTTGTCAAATACGTGGAGTTATTGAAACAGTCTCCAGATACCCTTTCGAGGCTCCGTGGCGAGTAATCATCATAGAACCCGCAGAACACCTCGGCCGTGAATCTGCAAATGCACTTCTCAAAACGCTAGAGGAGCCTCCTGAACACACTGTTTTCATTCTTATCAGCGCAACTCCCCATTCACTACCAGAAACAATAGTTAGCAGGTGCAGACAACTTACGTGCACTCTCGTAAATCCCAGAATTATTGAACAAGAGTTGCTGCTCAGAGATATACCACCTGAATTAGCAAGTAAAGCAACCCAAGCAGCAAACAAAAGGCCAGGAGAAGCAATTAAATTTAGTCACCACCCTGACCTAATAGAAGAACGCATTATGAAACTTGAAAATTGCAAAAATATCATCAATGCAGGAAATAGCGACCGCTTTCAATACGCATCTGAACTAGCCAACAATTGGCGAAAAGATCGAACAATGGTGTATGAAGAATTAGATATCTGGAACTCTTTTTGGGAGGAAAACCTTATACGAGCAGCGAGAACTGAAAACCTAACACACCCGGCTATCCATGCATCACTAGCTGGATTAAAGGCCGTTGACAACGCAAAAAACAATTTAGACGCCCTAGTAATGCCTCGTTTATGTCTAGAGCTAATGCTATTACAGTTTCCTGCACTTAATTAGCTACTACAGTAATCAGATCCTTTATATGGTCTGCTACTAGAACGGGATCTTCCATGGGTATGAAATGAGACCTTTCATACAGCAGGATATCACTTGCGTTTTGAAAGCTTCCTGCAAGGCTTTTGACTGTAGGGGAAGCACTCATGTTTGGGGTCTTATCAGCCTCATTAGCTTTTTTTGAGCTCTTAAAAGATGAACGTAAGATACGCACAGGAATCTGAACGTTCCCAAGTAGTGGATACGGATCTTTTGCTTTGCCCCCATCATATACAGCAGCTTCAATTGCTGGAGGACACGCCAAAACGAAGCCTGTCCCCTCACTATTAGGCAGCAATCCATACTCGCAATACAGTTGCAGCGCTTCCGTTCGCCAGGAATTAAATGGGGAACGAGTACTAAATCGCTCAAACATTTCTGAAATCGATGACCATTCATTACGTCTTCGAGCAACAAAATGTTGGCTCGTCGATCTAGGTTCAACATAGGCTTCAGGCGGCAAAATAACCGGATCTATAAGAAGCAGGGCAGAAAATATCTTTGGGTTTAAGGCTGCGGCTACAGCGACAGCATAACCACCCATTGAGTGGCCTACACCAATAGCCCCTTTTATATCAAAAGATTCACATAAACCCAATATATCTTCGACAAACACTGACCAAGGATAAGGTGGTGGCGTTTTCTCACTCCGCCCATGTCCGCGAAGATCTGGCGCATAACATTGTTGGTTAGCCAAATTTTCGATGACTTCATCCCAGCACCGCGCATGAAAACCCGTAGCGTGTGCAAAAACAACAGGCGGGTCTTGTCCGACTTGTTCAAAACAAACCGCTTTCATCCCATTAATATCCAGCCGATGCTCAACTAAGTTCATATATCCCCAACCTAAAAATCATCAACAAACATGCCAAGCAACTTTTAAAACTCTCCATAAAAAAGGCCATGATAGAAGTTACAAGCAAAATTCTGGAAATCATGATATCAAAGATCCATACTGCAGAAGGAAACTGAAAGGATTTGCATATCATGGTATCTAACGAAGTTATTGAAAGTATGAAAAAAACACCTTCCCTTTTGGCACACTTGATCGCGGAAACTAATAATGAACAACTGGATGCAACAGATGGGAAAAACTGGAGCGCACGTACAATACTTGCACATCTCCGAGACGCAGAAATGTACGAATTTAGAATGTCTATCGAGCGTGTTGTAGCAGAAAATTCTCCTAATTTATATTTTTGGGAACCGGAAAGATGGGAGATAGAACGATCTATACATCGTGATGCGAAAGAACAAATGCTTGTAGATTTTGCATTACAAAGACAAGCATCTATATCCTTACTACAATCACTTACTAGTCAACAATGCGCGCGAAAAGGCATGATAGGCGACAAGGAAATTAACCTACTAACTATCGTAGACTGGTGGGCACACCATGATTTATCTCATATCGAACAAATGGAAGTAACTTTAGGTGAAACGGTAGCGGATGCTCAATCTAGGCACCTCAAAAAAGATAGCCTTAGTGACTAGCTGGAAGTAGTTGCGCTTAAAATTCTGTCTGTTGGCTTCCTGAGAAAACGGGCTGAACCCTTATTAGCAGAGAGTAGTTTTTCAATGCTGTGAACGAGTTCTTCGGATACAGCAGCTTTTTCCAAATCAAACTCACTTTCAGCGCCTTCACTATCGTGTACCACTAATCTAACCTCATCTTCACCCGGATGATCCGCTATAAAAGCAACGACAGATTTGAGCAATTGCTTATCGGTCATTAAATCATCTGTTTCATACATCGTAATAATAAGCCGGGCAGCTTCATGGTTAACAGGCGATCGAACAGTCGGAGAATCAGCTTCGGTAGTAACTACGGGTTGCTTAGAATATCCGGTCTTTGCAGCACCATTCATATAAGGCTGAGACCCATTACGGCTAGCCCTAGTAGGGGTAACTCTCGGCTGAACCTGCCATTGAGAAGGATCAAAACCCACTAGCCTAGATTCATCTATATCCCAAGGCACAACTTTGCGCACACTTACTGCAAGACGATCGTTACGCTCCCGACATTCAACTTCAAGCAACAAGATTTGCCCCTCCGACCACGTACCAGGAGCGCTATCATCAATTGTATTATTCCAAACAGTTACTTCAATGGAACCAGACAAATCCTCAAGAGCCACAATATAGAACCTACGATTATCACGAGTAAACCGCGTCGTAACATGCATAACCATACCAGCAACTGAAACCGTTTTTCCTGCTAACTCGAGCGAAAGGTCATCCAAAATATGGCTGGTATGTGCTGATATTTCCTTAGATGCTTCCTGGAATGGGTGCTCTGTAATATAAAAACCTAATAAGTCCTTTTCATTTTGTAATATATCTTGACGATTAGTGGGTGCAGGCTGCAATTCCAAAGCTATGCCTGGAACATCAACCTCCGCACCAAAAAGATCAAACATCGTTGATTGGCCACTATCACGCAAATCTTTTTCTTTCCGTGCAACCTCAATAATTCTGTGACTATTCGCACGCAACGTACCACGATCAATTTGGAAACTATCTAGCGCACCGGACATACTTAAATTCTCAATAGTCCCCCCCGTAGCACCTTCTAAATTAGCTCTTTTACAAAAATCTTCCAGATTCTGATAGACTCCCTCTTCCTTTCTCACAGCCAAGACACCGGTAAGCGCAGCCGAGCCAATACCTTTGATATCTCCAAGACCAAACCTTATATCCATAGACTGATCTGGATTTGATTCAATGCTGAATTGCTCATTACTTAAGTTAATATCGGGAGGAAAAACCTTAATACCTAGACGTGAACACTCCGCCGTTGCTGCAGCAATTCGAGACATCGGATCGGAACTCGAACGCGATAGCTGAAGAACAGCTGTCATAAACTGCACTGGATAATGAGCTTTCAAAAAAGCAGTCTGGTAAGCAATGTTCCCATAAGACCAAGAATGTGCCTTGTTAAAAGCGTAACCTGCAAATGGTTCGATAAGTTTGAAAACCTCTTCTGCTTCGTTATTGGTATAACCATTTTGAACAGCCCCATTAACAAATCGACTTTTCTCACCTGCCATTACCTCAGGCTGCTTTTTACCCATTGCTTTACGCATCACATCAGCCTGGCCTAGCGAATAACCGGCAAATTTACGAGCAATATGCAAGACCTGATCTTGATAAACAATAACCCCATAAGTTTCATCCAAAATATCGGCAAGGTCAGGGTGTGGATAGGTAATACTTGAATTGTCACTTTTGCCTTTGCAATAGGTTGGAATATGATCCATCGGCCCTGGACGATATAAAGCAACCAAGGCACAAATATCAGCAATTGAAGTTGGTTTAAGGTCCTCAATAGCTCGTCGCATCCCAGCCGATTCGAGTTGAAAAACACCAAATGTTTCACCTTTCCCCAACATTTCCATAGTTTTAGGATCACCATCAGGTAAATCACTCAGTTCAACTTTCGTAGCTGTAGTCTCAAAAATTAAATCTACTGCCCGTCCCAAAATTGTAAGATTTGCAAGTCCAAGAAAATCAATCTTAAGAAGGCCTATAGCCTCTACAGCACCCATTGGAAACTGAGTAGTCGGACCTGCAGAATCATCTCGCCCTGTACGTTGTAGGGGTACATTTTCAGAAAGTGGCTCACGGGAAATAACGACTCCTGCCGCATGTGTACTAGCATGCCTAGCAACACCTTCAATACGACGAGCATTATCAATTAATCGATGCACAGATTCATTCTCGTCATAGCTTTTTCGCATCTCGCTAGATTGTTGAAGTGCATCTTCTAAAGTTATATTCAAAACATTCGGGACAGTACGGGCAACGGAATCAACATCGCCATAGCTCATCCCCAAAGCTCGACCGACATCTCTAATTGCAGCCCTAGCCCCAAGGGTTCCAAACGTGATGATCTGAGCAACTTTATCTTCGCCAAAACGATCATAGGCAAAACGTATTACCTCATCTCTACGGTTATCTGCAAAATCAAAGTCAACATCTGGCATTTGTTTACGTTCCGGATTCAAAAACCTTTCAAAAACAAGCCCGTTACTTACCGGATCAATATCAGTTGCAGCAAGTGAAAAAAGAACTAAAGAGGCAGCAGCAGAACCACGCACCCCCATTGGAATATTTTCACGGCGCGCATAATCTGCTATCTCCTTCACAACAAAAATATAGTCCGTGAAACCAGTTTGCTTTAGTACATCAAGTTCGTAATTCAGTCTATCTTCGTATTCCGGGGCAACAACACCAAACTTCTTCAAAAGACCGTCCCGGCAAATATCGTGAAGTACCAAATTGCTATCAGCGCCATCGGGTATCTCTGGGGCTGGCAATAATTGCCGATCAAAATTGAGAGTTAAATCACAAGCATCCGATACTAAGGAAGTATTTGAAATCACATCAGGCCGATCTGGAAACAAAGCAGCCATTTCAGACTCACTACGTAAATGGTAACCCTCACCATCTATGCGGAAACGGTTTTCTTGATCAACTGTGGCATTTGTGCCGATACACAACAGTAAATCATGTGCTTCACTATCCTCAGGAAATGTATAGTGGCTATCATTTGTAACCACCACGGGAATATCAAGTTCTTGACCAACACTAAAAATATCACCATTTATACGTGAAAATCGATCAACTCCATGTTCTTGAACTTCAAGAAAATAATTACCATCAAAAACTTCTCGATACCAACGAGCAACATCTAGTGCACCGTCTCGATTCCCACTACTAAGTACCTCGAAAAACTCACCTGACGGACAACCACTTAATGCTGTTATACCTTCGCTGTACTTTTCTAAGAGTTCACGATCTACACGTGGTTTGTAATAAAATCCCTCCAAATTGGCGAGTGTAACTAACTGGATAAGATTCCGATAACCAGTTTTATTGCGAGCTAATAAAACTAAATGGAAAGGCTGCTCATTAGAATCTCGAGTTTTGCGACTTGAACGGGCAACATACGACTCAACACCAATGATAGGTTTAATGTTTCGAGCATTAGCTTCCTGATAAAAATCAATCGCACCGTAAAGTGCACCATGATCAGTCATCGCAAGTGCTTCCATACCAATTTCTTGGGTGCGCTCTAGAAGAGCTGGAATTCTTGACATTCCATCTAATAATGAAAATTCAGTATGCGTATGTAGATGAGTAAACATCCAAGTGTTGCTATCGTAGCGGAGGAACAGGATTACGTGGAAAAATAATGGAAAAATGGGGTGGACGGAGGGATTTGAACCCTCGATCTTCAGGGCCACAACCTGACGCGTTAACCGCTACGCTACGCCCACCATTTCATCGATAGTAACAAAGACTAAAGACAGAAGCAGGAACGACCATACGCAAACCAGTAAGTAAACTATTAATATGGACTTTAATTTTTCACAAGAAACCCTCGCTTGGCGAGAAGAATTACGATCCTTTCTACAAGAAGCGTTGCCAAAAAATGAGCCTGGAGCAGACGATTTCTTCGATAACGAAGAGCAAGCCCCGTTTGCAAAAGAATTCATGAAAGAGTTAGGTGCACGCCGGTGGCTAGCACCTGCTTGGCCGGAAGAATATGGTGGCCTAGGAAAAACTCAAGTCGAACAGATGATCCTAAATGAAGAATTATCTTACTTCCGTGCACCACACGGAGGTCGACTATTCACAATTGGTATCACTGGACCAACAGTTCTCGTACATGCAGATAACGAGCAAAAGGAACGTTTATTGCCTGAAATGGCATCCGGAGAAGTATGGTACTGCCAAGGCTTTAGTGAACCGGAAACAGGTAGTGACTTAGCTTCAATGACTACACGTGCTATTAAAGATGGTGATGATTATATTGTAAATGGGCAAAAAATTTGGACTTCTAACGCACACATTGCTGACAAAATGATCTTACTGGCACGTACCAATAATGAAGTTGCAAAGCATCGTGGTATAAGTGCCTTCGCACTGGATATGAACACACCAGGCGTAACAATCCAAAAGGTACCCAATATTGCATATCGTAACGATTTCAATCAGGTATTTTTTGAGGATGTAAGGATTCCAGCACGTAATTTAATAGGCGCAGAAGACGATGGCTGGCGCGTAGCAATGACCGTGCTTGATTTTGAAAGATCCAATATTGCAGCAATTAGCGGAGCACGGAGAACCATACACGATCTTATTTACTGGGCTAAAGAAGAACATGGGGGGCATCGCCCGTGGGATGATATACAAGTCCGCTTAAAATTGGGGGAACTTGCAACTGAAGCCGAAGTAGGAAGACTTGTTGCATATCGAACCGTATGGCTGCAATCAAAAGGTGAGGTACCAAATTACGAGGCCAGCATTGGTAAGGTTTGGATGGCATATTTAGGAATAAAAGTAGCTAATATAGGCGTAAATTTAATGAGTAATTATGGCCAGCTAACCCCAGGTTCAAAATGGGCACAACTAGCTGGTCGTGTCGAGGAATCATACTTACTCTCATTAAGTGGCCCCATCGCAGGAGGAACAGGAGAAATACAACGCACCGTCATAGCTACACGTGGACTTGGCCTTCCTAGGGGAGAATAATCAGCCTGCTAACCACCGCAAAGCTGCTCTAATAGCTTTCCCTCGATGACTTACTTTGTCTTTCTCCTTCGAAGAGAGTTGTGCAGAAGTACGACCATCTGAAGTTACAAAAATCGGATCATACCCAAAACCTCTGTTGCCAATAGGACTACGAGCGATAGAACCTTCCCAAGTTTCCTCGAAGACTCGATAACTACCACAAGGCCACACAAGAATTACCGCTGCCACATAACGAGCATTACGATTTTCATCCGTTACACCTTCCAATTCTTGCAACATAAGTTGAACACGGCCTAGATCGTTAAGCTCACTAGAACCATACCGAGCAGAAAAAAGACCTGGCTTTCCTCCAAGTGCATCTACCTCTATTCCGGAATCATCTGCAAGTGCAAGACAATTGCCAGCTTTTGCAAAAGCGTGTGCTTTCAGGAACGCATTTTCTGAATAAGTTGAGCCATCCTCTAGAACATCTAAGTCGATGTTAAGTTGCCTCGGCGTAAATATCGAAAAAGAGCATTCATTCAGTAGCCGAACTATTTCTTTCAATTTTCCGGGATTATTGGTAGCAAGTAAAAGCGATTCTGAAGGTAATGGAACATCTAAGCGTTTGTTAGGATCCATCCCTACGGCTATTTAGAATCTTCAAAATCAGATTCAGTCTCAGGCAAATCACTGGAAAAAGTTTTACTGATAGGTGCAACCCAGTCACCCGGCCTAACTTCAAATCCACCCAATTCACGTTTGAAAAAATAAAGAGCACCGAACACAATAGAAAAAAGCACTAGCCCCACTAGGGACCATATCACTACAGCCAAGAATAGCCTCCAACGTGTATTAGTGTATCACTGACCCTACACACGATCAGATAATCCAAGCGTTTCGGCTGCAACCTCTAAGGAGTCAGGTAATTTCATCCTCGCAGTGGGTTCAAACTTTGAAGCAGTCTCCGGATCTTTTAAGCCATTTCCAGTAAGAATCGCAACACCGACACCACCCGAAGAAAGACCTTGTTTTGCATTTTTTCTGAGACCAGCAAGTGAGGCAGCACTAGCTGGCTCAACAAATAAGCCTTCCCGCCTAGCCAAAATTTCATAAGCTTCCACTATCTCATCATCAGTAACTGAAGCAATAAGCCCGCCGCTCTGATCACGCGCATTCACCGCACCTTCCCATGAGGCAGGATTTCCAATACGAATAGCCGAAGCAATAGTCTGAGGATCTGGCACCTGTTGGTCTTGCACAATTGGCGCGGCACCAGCAGCTTGAAAACCTGTCATCCGGGGAAGCTGTGTTGAAAACTTAAGGTTAAAACATTCTTTGAAACCCTTCCAATAAGCTGTAATGTTCCCTGCATTGCCAACGGGTATAGCAAGTACATCAGGTGCATCGCCCAACTCTTCACAAATTTCATAAGCCGCCGTCTTTTGGCCCTCTATGCGAAAAGGATTCACGGAATTGACTAGCTCAATTGCATATTTTTCAGTAAGTTCACGTGCAAGTTGCAAAGCATGATCAAAATTTCCTTCTACTTCAACAATATGCGCGCCAAAAGCTATAGCTTGAGAAAGTTTTCCAGCAGCTATACGGCCACTCGGAATCAAAATTATGGCTCTTAAGCCACATCGCGCAGCGTAGGCTGCAGCTGAAGCACTTGTATTTCCAGTACTTGCGCAAAGTATCGCATCTGAGCCAGATTCAACTGCTCGTGCTACTGCAACAACCATACCCCGATCTTTAAATGATCCGGTTGGGTTACAACTTTCAAGTTTAAACCACAGCTCATCCAAACCACACTCCCCTGCCAACGATTCCGAACGGACTAAAGGAGTATCTCCTTCACCTAAACTAAACCGCGGCGTACCTACAGTTAAAGGTAAGTATTCACCCCACCGAAAAAGTACACCTTTAGGAGAAACTTCCTTGTTCATGATTCACTTGGGGGATGCAAATTATGAAAAGTGGATTCACGCAAATCTTGAGAAAGAGTTTGGATTTGCCTGCGCCTTTGCCCTTCTTGCTGAGTATTAAAACGCTTAAATTCAGAAGATATTTGATCGATCAAGCTCAAAATTTCCTGATGAACACTTTCAATACGATCACCAAGAACATATTGGGAACTCATGATCTTCTTATCTTCTTCAATTAACTCAGCAATCTGTCTGATTTCAGCATCAACTGTGATCCCAATTTCGTTCATACGAGCTTCAAGTGCTTCAATTTTTACAGTCCGTAAAGTAACTCCCTCCACAACTCTGCCTACTTCCACTTGTTCTGCAGCCAGAAGTCCAACTTCTTTTCTTACCTGCGAAAAATTACTCAAAAGAGTACGCAACTGATCCTCAACTGGTGCAAGTCTTGTTGTGATTTCGTTGCTAAGCACTTGTTTAACACTACTCTCAAGGCGTTCTACTACCTGAATCCTATTTTCCAGACGTTTAAATTCACTTTCAAAGACCCTCAACCTGTCCCCCAAAGGGGGGATGCTAGCTCGCACATCAGCCAAATTTTCCAACAATGCATCAATCTTTTGGGTGATTACAGAATTATCACTCTGCAGAAAATTAAGACGTTCGATAAGTTCACTAAGCTCATCTGGCTTTACGTACTCAAAATTTGTTAATTCAGCTTGATTACGAAGCAAACGATTATCCACCTCATCAATACGTGTATTTGTTTCATCTACCGAACCTCGTATATGTTCCGAACTACGCAAAACAAGGGCGAGACGTTCAGTAATACCAACATATTCAGCTTTATTTTCATCCAGACGTATATTCAAACCATTAATCTTTTCTGGTATCTCAAGTTCTGCAAGCTGCGTTAATTTTGAAATTTGACGCTTTAAATCGTTCAAATTTCGTCGTACAAAATCATCTTCATAAGTGTTACCCTCCCCTTTTTCCGCACCGATAATTCGTTCACTCATCTAATCCTCCACACGAATACGATTATTTACTGCATGTACATCGGGTATCTGACCAAGTACTTCGATCGCTTCATTCAGAGCAGCCTCACTCGCTTTATGTGTCATGATAACCAATTCTGCAACATCCTCTTCGGCATGAATTTCCTTTTGATAGACAGCAGCAATACTTACATTTTTTTCGCCAAAGACATCTGCAACCTGAGCCAAAACACCAGTTTGATCCGAAACCAAAAGACGCAAATAGTATCGGGTTTCCAAAGATTCCAAAGTTAAAATAGTCCCTTCGCCCTGTATTCCTGAGTCCCATAGAGGAGCATTGCCCACAGCAAGTGCACGTGCCACCTCAAGAACATCTGAAATAACCGCGCTAGCAGTCGCACTGCCCCCAGCTCCAGCACCTTGAAAGGTAAGCGGCCCAGAAAGGTCACCCAAAATTTGGATCGCGTTCTGCACCCCATCAATTTTTGCTAAAGGAGTTTGATCAGGTAGCAAAGTTGGGTGAACACGAACAAGACATCCATTCTCTTTCTGCTCAGCAATTGCAAGAAGCTTCACCGAATACCCCAACTCAGCGGCATACTCCAAATCTTTCGGCTCAATCCTACTAATACCTTCAGTAATTACATCGTCAGGAGACACTCGCTGATCAAAAGCTAAGCTAGCCAAAATCGCTATTTTATAGGCTGCATCGTATCCTTCCACATCACTTGTAGGATCGGACTCGGCATACCCCAGGCTCTGAGCTTCAGCTAGCACGCTATCAAATGCGGTACCTTTTTTAACCATATTCGTCAAAATATAATTTGTTGTCCCGTTGATGATTCCAGTGATGGACTTAATTTTATTTGCACGCAAATCTCGGAGTTGAGGATGAATCGCAGGAATTGCACCAGCAACACTAGCTTCAAAGTGCAAAGATGATCCATTCTTACGAGCAATTTCAAATAAGTCAGGACCCTCTTTAGCTATCAACTCTTTATTTGCTGTCACAACATGTTTACCTGCTGCTAAAGCACGACGTATATATTGACCTGCCGGATCTAGGCCACCCATAACTTCAACGATAATTTCAATATCTGAATTTTCTAAAACGTCATCTACATCGCTAGAAAGACTGTCCTCTGGAAGCATTATTTCCCGCGGACGATTAAGATCGCGGACAATTACTTTATGCAATTTTAAATTTTTCCCCGTGTGCTTAGCAAACTCTTCAGCACGACCAATTAAAGTCGCTGCAACAGCGGTACCAACCACACCCATGCCTATTAATCCAACACCTAAATCGGAATTCACTTCGTTCATTTCCTACTCTACCCTTGTATGGTCCTCGACTACTGCAAGATCCTCAGAACTTAGATTACGCTTAATCATGACTCGTGCGCGAGCGTTTTTAACTAAATCATCAAGATTCTCCCTAGCCAGAGCATTTAAATGCTCTTCGCTATAGGCTTGAACTGTTAGAAGTTCTTCATATCTAATAACCGCCCAAAGATTTTCATCAAGTTGTATAGGCTGACTAGAAATATCCCCTATTTCAAGATTTTCCAAGACAGAGAGGAGCTTTTCATCAATTAAACTTGGCGGCTTCGTAGTCAGGCCATCATTTTGGCGACCCACCCTATCGAGTGAATCAGTTTGAGCAATTGAACCCATATTGTCACCTTTTTGAATTCGAGCAAGCACATCAACTGCATCCATTTCTGTAGCCACTAAAATACTTCGAAAAGTGAGCAAATCGCCACCCACAGGCATTTCGCTTTTAAGCTTAGAAAGAAGTAATTTTTCCACCTCGCCAACAGCAATGAAACGTTCAAATGAGCTTCGTTGCATACCTGTTATTTCAAGTTGCATTTCTAGGTACATTTCAAAATCAGGATTGCTTTTCCCAAGCCTCTCTTTCGGCACTCCTAACAATGCCTCAAGAGCCTTATCTATCAAATTTTCATCGACGACCATGCCTTTTTCTTCAGCAAGAATTTTTATTAATGCTTCATTCTCTAAGGTAAAGAGTAAGGATTCTTGCAAAATGGGAACGCCAACACCTGAATTGCTTTGGGCATAGTAAAAAAAGCGATCTGCGTAGTACTGTAATGAAAAAGTCTCATCTCCAACCTCGAGAATAGTCTTTTCACCCCAATTATCTTTTTCGTATATGCGATAGACAAAAAACCCTATTATAAAAAATAAGAGCACCAATGTGAGGGCAATGACTACATACCGACCCACCTGAAAAGATCTAAAAAAATTTCCTTTTTTTTGAGAAGGGCCGGTTCGAGATTCCGTAGGCAAACCTGTAGTACGGTCTCGACGTGTCATATCATCACAACCTGTTCAGACAACTACCCACGCAACGGGAAAATACCGCTTTTCCGAACGTGTTCAAGCGTATACGGAAGCAAGCCTATAAATCGAGACCGCTTAACAGCACGTGCAATCGCACGTTGTCCTAAAGCACAAGTTGAAAGCTTTCGACGAGGCTCAATTTTCCCACGCTCATTTATAAAACTTCGCAAACGAGCAACATCTTTATAATCGACTTGATAATTATCTTCTGGAGAACATCGGACTTTGTTGCATAAGCGACACATTCTTTTGCGATTATTAAAACGACGACCGCCACGACGTTCTGAACGATCGCCGTCACCACCATAGTCAGATTGGGAACTGCCTCTGTTTGTATAACTTTCAGTTTGGTTTGTCATTACAAAAACTCCATCTATTCAAAAGGTAAATCATCATTATCTATTACCGGAAAATCCTGTGAGTCATCGCCAGTCGAAGAGGAAAAATCAGTAGAACCCATATCTTCTCGGCGCCCACCCACAAATTGGACATCATTCGCTACAACATCAACGTAAGTACGCCTATGACCTTCGTCATCATCAACATCACGAACTTGCAAACGTCCTTCAACATATAACTGTGAACCTTTCGTAATATACTGGCTCACACGCTCAGCTCTGGTACCCCACAAAGTAATTCTAAACCAATTAGTTTCCTCACGACGTTCACCATCGGAACCACGCCAATTTCTGTTCACAGCAAGACTGAAATCAGCAACTGCAGTACCACTACCTGTGTACCGAAGCTCCGCATCCCGTCCCACATTTCCTATTAACATAATTTTATTCAAGGGCATTTTCTTCTCCTTATCTATCGCCTTCTTTTTCTTCTTCCACTGCTTCTTCCGCTGCTTCTTCCGCTGCTTCTTCCGCTACTTCTTCCGCTGCTTCTTCCGGTACTTCTTCCGCTGGGGCACTATTACTTGTCGATCGATCAGACTCACGTACTTCCAATGAACCACTAGACTGTGACGGCGCTGAGATATCTTCCGACGGCAATTCGTCTGCACGTACGATCAAATGTCGATAGACCTTCTCATCAATATGTAATTCTGAATTAAGTCTTGGCAAGCCATCCACACTCATTTCAACACGTGCCAGAACATAATCAGCATCCAACTGCTTCTGGATAGGATACGCAAGCCTACGCCTACCCCAATGATCAGTTCTTAGAACCGTACCGCCATTATGCTCAACAGCAGCCTTAAGGTGGTCAATACTTGCATCGGGACCCCCTGCCTCATTAACGGCAAGGTCATACACAATAACAATCTCATACTCGCGCATTTTTACTCTTTTTCTGCGCACGAGCGCTTTTTACCCTTTATGAAAACCAAACTTCGATAAACAAGTAAAAATCAAACTCTGGGTTTGCTCCGGACAAGACGGAGGGTTTGATTCTGGAAGAATAGCATGCAACAAAAGTAGGGGAAACTTGAACGCCCACAGCATTAGCCTTGCTAGTAAGAAAAAACTACGGCCCTTTGGCTATCAGGACTTCAAATAGCGACAAGTCGCAGTAAGAACAATTACAAAGTCAAAATGCATGACACGGTAGTATTGGGATTGGCATAACTCAAGTTGCCCAAACCAGTCATATCGACTGTATACCCCGATTACTCCCCACCAGGAACGGGCCAAGCTTGAGCAAATTCAGCAACCTCGGTACGAACACCTTCACGGACACCCTCACCATCAGGATCGCCCAAGACCCGTATAATCCATGAGGCAAGCTTTTTCATCTCATCACTTCCCATTCCTCGAGAAGTTAAAGCAGGTGTCCCTATACGTAAGCCACTAGTCACAAAGGGAGACCTCTCATCATATGGAATTGTATTTCGGTTAGCTATAATACCCGAACCTTCAAGAGCATTTTGTGCCTTACGACCAGTAATCCCTAATGATGTACAGTCAACCAAAATAAGGTGCGTATCAGTACCACCAGAAACTAAACGTATACCTCCGCTTTGTAGCGACTCGGCCAAAACTTTCGCATTATTAACAACGTTTTGACTATAAATCCGAAAATCAGGTTTCAAAGCTTCTCCGAAAGCTACAGCTTTCGCAGCAATACTGTGCATGTGAGGACCACCCTGTGTACCAGGGAAAACCGCCTTATCCACTGCCTCAGCCAAATCGTCTTTACACAAAATCATTGCCCCACGTGGTCCGCGCAAAGTTTTATGAGTTGTACTAGTAACGATATCTGCATGTGCAATCGGCGAAGGATAAACACCACCCGCGACTAGGCCCGCAAAATGCGACATATCAACTAGCAAAAGTGCACCATTTTCATGCGCTACCTCAGCAAACGCAGCAAAGTCGACTATCCTAGGATATGCAGTAGCTCCAGCAACTATTATTTTGGGACGACGATCAGAAACCAATTTGGAAACTGAATCCATATCGATCATTTCCGTTTCTCGATCAACCGCATACGCAGCAAAGTCATACAATCGTCCACTGAAATTCACTGGCGAACCATGGGTTAGATGCCCTCCTTGGCTCAGCTCAAGCCCGGCAATAACATCACCTGGTTCACAAAAGCCAGCATACGCAGCAAAATTGGCTTCAGCTCCCGAAGTTGGTTGCACATTTACATGTTCTGCACCGAACAATTCCTTGGCACGAGAAACTGCCAATTCTTCAACTTGATCAGCAAATGCATTGCCCGCGTAATAACGCTTCCCTGGATAGCCTTCCGCATACTTATTTGTAAATACAGAACCAGTGACTTCAAGTACAGCACTGGATGCATAGTTTTCACTGGCAATTATTTCTAGCGTTTCAATTTGCCGCTTTTTTTCCGCATCTATAATCCAAGAAACTTCTGGATCACTTTGCTCAAGAGTTCGCACATTAGCTCCTAACTCAGCTTACAACTTAACTAAACCGTAATACAGGGATCGTAGCAGTATTTAGGTTTAAGAATCACAAAAACAGGAAGTCGCACAAGTAGAATCGTTAAACGTTAAACTGGGAGCATGAATACTTCCATTTTAGGACGTTTAGTTAGTGCTTCGACTGGAGGGGAACCCACAGTCTTGGCAACCGTTATCGAACCTGGCAATAGTAAGCTTCTGGTAGGTTCAAAAATGTTAATTGAGGTGGAAGGGAATACTGTAGGGACGCTCGGCAATCAAACTGTCGATAATCTGGTAAGTGCAAAAGCAAATGAAATTCTAAAAAACCACAGTGCAAAAACTTTTTATTTCAACGGCAATCAACTAGATGAACGCCTTTCAAAAGAAGCAGCAACTATATATATTGAAGCCATAGAATCTAAGCCTGTCTTCATCATTGTCGGGGCGGGCCATATTGGCCAATGTCTAACAAAGCTTGCGGCAATGCTACGCTTTCATGTGGTTGTAATTGATGATAGGGCAGACTTTGCGAACCACGAAAATTTACCCGCTGCTGATGAAATAATTTGCGAAGATTTTGAAAAAGCACTCAACTCGTATTCGCTAGGTTCCAATACTTCAGTTGTCATGGTTACAAGAGGGCATAAGCAAGATGAGCTTTCACTTCGTTGCTGTCTTGAAAGAGGGGCCGGATACATTGGTATGATTGGCTCGAAAAGAAGGACTACTGCGGTGCTGGAACATTTACACACTGAAGGGTTTAGCCTCGATGAATTGGCTAAAGTACGTACTCCTATAGGTATAGACTTAGGAGGGGAAACACCTGAAGAGATAGCCTTAAGTATCATGGCAGAGGTTATTATGCTGAGAAATAATGGGACCGGAACTATGAAATATCACCGAACAAAAAGTACACTCGCTACCTCGTAATTTCATTCCCAAAAACAATCTCTTTTGTTGACAAATAAATGGTACTTCTAGGCAATTCCTGATACTTGGATTCGCGTACAAGGCTAAGTCGCGTAGAATTCGTCAATGGATGGGTTTGAAAACACTCTCGATCAAGATCTTCATACACCAATCGTACTAATAGCTTTCAATGGCTGGAGTGACACTGGTACTGTAACCACAGATCTAGCAGATCACCTTATAAACACATACTCTGGAAAACGCTTTCTTAGTGTAGACCCAGAAGAATACTATGTATTTACAGAAATACGTCCCGAAGTACGTATTAACCCAGAAGGCATACGTGAGATCCAGTGGCCAAAGAATGAAGGTTTTACATGCCACATACCAGAAACAAACCAAGACCTAGTTATAATTCGTGGTGTTGAACCTAATACCAATTGGAAAAAATTCTCGACACAACTGTCAGAAATAATCGCTGAAACAAAACCGAAAATAGTCTGCACACTAGTGGCACGACCAGCAGCAATGCCTCACACAAGGCCAATACTAGTATCCGGCTCAAGTGCAGATAAGGAGATGGCACGTACCTACGGACTTGAGGCTTCAACATACCAAGGCCCTACAGGACTCATCGGGGTTGCACATGATGCTATGCGTAAACATAACCTGCCACTAATCAGCTATGCGGCTTTAATTCCTCATTATTTAAGCGTTGAAGAAAACCCTCCTGCAACAATTGCGCTACTAAAGGCATTAGAACCAGTCTTAGGTTTTTCGGTTCCGACAACAAGCTTGGAAGAAGAAAGCGTCCATTTTCTTGAACGAGTCGAGGAAGCTTCAAAACAAGACAGCCAGATAGGATCTTATGTAAAGACATTAGAAGAAAGGTATGAGGAGTTGCACACTTTTGATAAGTCGGAGGACAACATGGATACGGGCGATGTTAACCTTTCCGCTGATGATGTTTTGCGTGATGTCGAAGATCTGCTCCGCCGTAGCGACGAAGATCAATAGAGCCTTTATTTGGTAATCTCACTAGCAAGTTGCGAAAATGTCGAACGATAAACGTCCAACGCAGTATCAAAGATATTTGGGAGCAAAAGACGTGTTAAGTCGCTGTACTCCACAAGCCAAGTTGCGACGACTGAAGCATCTATATAAGTCCGTAAATCTGGTTCTGGGTATGAAATAAAAACAAGTAATAAAACTTGAAAAAGAAGGCAGCCCTGCAAAAAACCAAACATGGCCCCGACAGTATGGTCGAATGAACCCAATTGAAGCACTTGAACAACACGTCGCAATAAAGAGGATATTATCTGCCCCACCAAAACGACACCTAAAACAATCGCTACAAAAGCAATTAGATTTGCTAATTTAAGATTGTCGGTAATGGGCTCAACTTTCGGGACAAGATCTCCATAAAAAAGACTTGCGATCGGGACGGCAATAACAAGCGCAATTAATCCCACCAGCTCACGTACTAGCCCATTCCGCCATGCACGAAAAACTAGCAAAACTAACACCACGACAAGAACAATACTTAGCCAATCCACAAATGCCCGCCGGTTTCCCGCTATAACCGGTAGAGGAAGAATACCATGAAGTTAGATTGAAAAACTGTTAGCTGACGAGAGCATCATCCAGAGGTACGATCTAGACATGAATACAGAACTTTTAGAAATCATAGTCTGCCCAACTTGCAAGGGCTCTTTAGTTTTAACAGAACCTCAGCAAGGAGAAATTGTTGAAGGGGTACTTTATTGCGAAGCGTGCGATGAGCGTTTTCCCATAAAAGATGGTATTCCAAATTTAATTCCCCCCGAGCTACGCAATGACTAATATGCCAGACCCAGTAGCTGTGCCAGAACACGAGCCTTTTGAGGTACAAGACCCCTGGCTTCCACATTGGACATATTTGATAAAAGGAATGGCTTTATTGCTAATAAGTAGTCTACTTACTATCGCTAGTATTATTGGGATCTTTTGGAATTGGTATATGTTCCCTATAGCAATCCCCGCTATAGGACTAGCATTCTTTTCTTTTTGGGGAGCAATAATACAGCTCACCGGGGGTGCATTGCTTGCAGATCATGAATTCTAAAAACTAGGATCCTAAGGATTACAAAAATCGATACCTAGACGGATAGCCTCAACACCTTCAGCATATTTAAGCTCCGATAATAGGTTCGGTACAGTTAAATTAAGGCCCGGAATTGGATATTCACAAATTTCATTAAGTGGTAGTAAAACAAATGGACGACTGGAAAGATATGCATGAGGGACAGTAAGTTTTTCACTATTAATAATTTCTTTGTGAAACAAAAGGATATCGATATCTATTGGACGCGGCCCCCAGCGCTTAGCGGGACGCCGTCCGATAATAAATTCAATTTCTTTCACTATATCTAAAATATCCACGGCCGAAGCATTAGTTGAAACCTCAATGCAAGCATTGAAAAATGCGGGCTGATCTGGAGGTACAGGAAGTGTTTTCCAAATACTACTTTTAGTCAAAGTCTCGATCCCGCGTTCCGCTAACAACTCAACAGCCAGACATAGGTTTGCTGCACGATCTCCTAAATTTGAACCGAGACCAAGAACAATTCCCGACATTAAGAACCTCTAACCACTGAATCAGCAACCTTTAAAGCACGAGAAACTTCAGCAACATCATGAACTCTAACAATGTCCGCCCCTCCTGCTACAGCAAGAACCGAAGCTGCCACAGTACCTTCTAAACGCTCTTCCGTAGGTAAATCACCTAATACAATTCCCAATGTTGACTTCCTGGAGGGACCGAGAAGTAACGGCAATTGGTAAGTCTGAAATTTATGGAAGCTACTCAATATCTCTAGGTTTTCCTCAGGCAGCCACCCAAATCCAAATCCCGGATCAAGAATGATACGATTTTTTTTAATTTCTGCCTTTTTTGCAAGCTTCAGACTTTCTGCCCAACCTGCATCAAGTGATTTCTGTACAGTACTGCTTTCGTAATTACGCTGATTATGCATAAGCACCACAGCCGCACCAGAACGTGCGCATAGAGCAGCCATATCTGAGTCTCCCTGCAAACCATAAATATCGTTGATGATTTCGGCGCCTAAATCTATTGCTTCTTTGGCAACACTAGAACGTCGTGTATCAATTGAAACAGGAACTTTTACTGCATCACAAATTGCCTTAACT
>CAYFHW010000014.1:0-20961 GCA_964343095.1 uncultured Anaerolineaceae bacterium
TGCAAGCAATCCTATACCCGCAACCACTGTAGAACCAAAAAATGATCCTGTCGCATCCAAGATAAAAGGCATGCCAATTCCTATAATTAATAAAATAAAAACTGTTGCCACAAGGAAGGCAGGATTCGAAAACATAAAAAAACTGTAACCGGATTTTGATTCAAGAACCATACAAATCACTGTTTTACTGATAACACTTGGCGATTCGTCCACAAAATTCTAAACTAAGTCTCCAAACAATTCGGAGGGAAGCAATGGTCCAACAAGAAATTCTTGATAAGAGTGCAGAATTATCAAAAACACCGATTCTAGATCGTATAGAAAATATTAAAGAAGAGCTTACTGAAATTGGTAATGAAGCTCAAAAGATCAGGCGGCTACCTGACTGGGGTAGTAATACTCTCGCCGATGCAGGGCTCTATCGGCATACTATGCCAACCGAGTTAGGTGGCGAAGATATGCTTGCCCGAAAACAAATCGAAGTTATTGAAGCAACGGCAGCAATCGATGGTTCGGTGGGTTGGTGTGTACAGATAAACTCAGAAATTAACGCGCTAATACTTCGTCAAATGGGGTTAGATTTAGCCCATGAAATTGCTGATGATTGGTACATGCTTGTGTGCTCCGGCCTAGGAAGTCCTAATGGTCCATTCCCGGGAAGAGAAGCAACGCGTGCAGGTAGTGGATGGGATGTGAAATATCAAGGAGCATTCGCGAGCGGAAGTTATAACGCAACTTGGAATTTAATTCTCACTGGTGAGACTATGGACCCAGCTACAGGGAAGCAAGCAGAAGCAGCTTTTATGGTGCCTCGAGGTGAATTTGAGGTTGTAGATACCTGGAACATGGCAGGATTAAGGGGTTCAGGTAGTCATGATGTTCGTATAGTCGGACATATACCCGAAGAACACACCCTTCCTCAAGATGCTCTCGCCTCGACAACAACATGGGAAAATCCAACCCATCGTAATCCAGCACAAGTTCCTTATAACAAGGCTGCAGTAGCACTTGGCATTGCACGAGGAGCAATGGATGAGTTTGTAAAACTTGCGACCCATAAAACCCCATGGATGTCTGGTTCCCTGTTAAAAGACCAGCCTGAAGCATACATTCGTTTAGCTGAAAATGAGGCCAATTGGATGGCAGCACGTGCTTTCTTGATGGAAGCACAAGAGCAAATTGAAGAAAACTTAGGCCCTCTGGAAGGTGGAAGAAGTGTACCAGAGTGGGAATTTGGAAGACGGGGGTTACTCTCTTCAACACATGCTGCACAAGCATGCCGAGTGATTGTCGATAACATTCATAACCTTGCAGGAACAACTGCCAGCCGAATGAATCATCCACTAGAACGCAAGTTGCGTGATTCACATCAGGCAGCTGCACACGGTGGTGTTAGCTGGCGACATTATGGCGCTCTTGGCAAGACATGGTTAGGTGAAGAGCCACCCGAAGCTTATCGAACAGTAAAAAGAGCCTAAATGGTCAGGCAAGAACTGAAGGATCGCATCAAGATCCTTCAGGAAACACCGATGCTTGATCGCATCGAAAACATGCGAGAGGTACTCGTTTCTGCTGCTGATGAAGCGCAAGAAATTAGGCGCCTACCGGAATGGGCAGCAAAAGAAATGATCAACGCTGGCCTGTATCGATTTGCAATGCCCGCAGAACTCGCAGGCGAGGATTTTCTTGCAAGAGAACAAATTGAAACACTTGAAGCAACTGCAGCAATAGATGGATCAATTGGCTGGTGTGTTTCAATTAATTCTGAGATTAATTCATTAGTACTTAGAAAAATACCACTAGACCTTGCAGAAAAAATCTGTGATGACTGGAACATGCTAGTCTGCTCAGGTCAAGGTTATGCAAATGGCCCCAATCCTGGTCGTGAAGCACATCGAGAAGGAGAAGGATGGCAACTGACATACCAGGGCTCCTTTGCAAGCGGCTGTCATAACGCAACTTATGCTATGGTCTTCGATTCCGTTGGAGTACCTGATAAAACAACAGGTGAGACAGCAGAAGCATCGTGGGTAATTCCACAAGAGGAATTCGAAATTATCGACACTTGGGACATGGCAGGACTACGTGGAACTGGCAGTCACGATGTTCGCATAGAACAGTACGTTCCACCCGAGCATGTTCTGCCTCTAGATGCACTGGATTCATCACATTTATGGGAAAATCCAACTTTTCGAAATCCTTCGCAAGTTCCTTACAACAAGGGAGCAGTAGGACTCGGAATAGCTCGAGGTACTATGGACGAGTTCATAAAATTAGCTACCCATAAAACTCCATGGGGTTCAGGGACTTTGCTAAAAGAGCAGCCAGAAGCCTACATTCGTATCGGTGAGGCTGAGGCAAATTATCAAGCCGCACGCGCATTTTTAATTGATAGCCAAGAGAAAATTGAGGAATATCTAGGCCCATTAAACAGTGGACACTCCGAGCCATCAGTTGAACTTGCACAATTAGGACTTCTCGCATCTACGCATGCAGCACAAGCAATGAGACACGTGGTCGATATCATCCATAATACTGCTGGAACAACAGCAAGCAGGATGGGTAATCCATTAGAGCGAAAACTACGGGATGCTCATCAGGCAGCTGCACATGGTGGTATCAGTTGGCGTAACTATGGAAATGTTGGAAAAACATTGCTCGGCGAAGAACCCCCTCAACTTTTAACAAAAGTAAAAAGAGCTTAACTTACGTTCACTAACAAGCCTCAAACAGAGATGCAAACCCCTGACCTCCACCGACACACATTGTTACGATCCCATAACGTTTCCCTGTGCGTCTCAGTTGACGTATTAAGGAACCAGTCATTCGAGACCCAGTCATACCAAATGGATGACCAATAGAAATGGAACCACCCATCGGATTCAGCTTTTCATTAGGAATTTGAAGGACCCGCTGACAATGTAAAAGCTGTGCAGCAAATGCCTCATTTAACTCAATAATATCAATGTCATCCATGGTTAAACCATGCCTCTTAAGAAGCTTTGGGACTGCCACAACCGGGCCAATACCCATCTCTTCAGGACCACAACCTGCTACAGCACTACCCCGATATATAGCCAATGGTTCAATATCAAGCTGCTTAGCACGTTCCGAACTCATAAGTAATGTCGCTGAAGCTCCATCTGAAAGCTGTGAAGCATTTCCCGCCGTTACTGTCCCATCTTCTTTAAAAACAGGCTGCAATTTTTGTAAACCCTCCAATGTGGTCGAAGGTCGATTACACTCATCTTGATCAACCACCCATTCTTCCTCAAAGGGATCGCCATCTTTCGGCTGCACTTTTCTAGTTACAGACATAGGTGCTATTTCTTCCGCTATAAAGCCTTGTTCAACTGCTGAGGCATAACGCTGTTGACTTTGCAAAGAATAAACATCCTGATCCTCTCGTGAAACATCATATCTTTCGGCAACAATCTCGGCAGTAATTCCCATCGGGTAATAGAGCCCTGGAAAACGCTCACGAGCACGCTTATGTACCATACGGGTTTTATTTTGTGACCCGTCCTGAATCATTGTGATTGTCTCAACGCCACCACCAATCGCTACATCAGCGCCATTGTTAATAATTTGATCCGCAGCCATCATCACCGCCTGAGAACCTGACGAGCAAAATCTGTTCACTGTTGTAGCAGCAGCACTTTGCGGGATACCAGCATCCATTGATGCAATCCGAGCCATATTCATACCCATACATCCTTCGGGATGCCCACAGCCAATAATGACATCTTCGATTTCAGACGGATCGAGATTTGGATGCTCTCCTATAACTGACCCCAAGACATGAGATGTGTAGTCAACAGGCTCTGTTATGTTAAAAGAACCTCGATGTGCTTTTGTTAAACCTGTTCGTAAACTACCTACAATTACTGCTTCTCTTGCCATAAGATTCTCCTTTTCGACTAGCAGCTTCATAGTATGACACTTGAGAAAGGTCAACAATGACTATCAATAGGCTAGTCTTGTAAAGCAGAATTTTTTGTGTTATCCCAAGTAACTGCTCGATCTGGAGTAAAAACAACCCAGCGACGAGTACGTCCAGACGCAGAACCAGAGTGGCGCGGCGGCTTTCCGTTTTCACTTGGACTTGAATACTTTTCGCCCATTTGTAAGCGTGCCTCTTCAAGATACGGATCATTCATTTCTGCATCTACATCTTCAAGTACAATCGCGGTCCCTTGTAACATCGCGCCCTGAAGCTCATGGTACAATTCATTACGATCTACTATGACGGTTGCGTTCGGATTACGTCGCAAATTTCGAACCTTTTGACCTCGGCAAAGTGTATATACTTTTCCATCAGCCCAACCATAAACGAGTGGTGTGACATTAATACGACCACCAGGGCTAAAAGTAGCTATACGCATATGTACACAAGTCTTCATAAAATTATCAAGCTCATCTGGGGTCATTGCTAATTCAGACGGCAGAGGCATAACCACACTCCTGAAACATACTTTGCCAACCATACTACTGCGAAAAAAACGATCTACATAGCAAGAATTGTCTTAAGAACATTTCATTAAAACAGACTTGCTATCTCCACTAAATCCCAGATACCCTAACCAAAAGAGATACTTTTCAAATAAGGAAGTAAAAATGGCAGATCCAACAAAAGACCATGAAATAGTTTCGTGGTATCCGCTAGATGATGATGTACGAGAGGAACTTCTTACAACAGCTAGAGAAGCTGTTCTAAATTGGACAACAAAAGATGGCTGGGCTGTAGGTGTTATGCATGGTTATTACTGGGGAAAAGGTTCGATCTGGATGACTGCTGCTTCACATCGACACCGAATGTCTGCATTACGACGTGATCCTCGCTGTTCTGTAGTGATAACGAGCACCGGTACCCACTTAGGCCCCAGCAAAACACTTACAATTAAGGGCCGCTGCATCATGCATGAGGATCGGGAAACCAAAGATTGGTTCTATCATCAACTAGCATGGCGCCCAGGTGCAGATCCTGAACAAGCAGCAAATTTTGAGAAAATGCTCGACTCTCCGCTTCGGGTTGTAATGGAAATAGTACCAGAAAAATGGATAACCTTTGATGGAGCAAAAATGGCTAAGGATACCGCAGGAATGCTGACTGATGCGGAACGTGGACCAATGCTTTCAAGTGATGCTGAACGCCTGCCTACTGAGATGGCAAAAAGAGGAATTGACTAACTACGTTGTTCCTCACTAGCATCGTTTTCCACCTGTTGCCGAACCGCAAATAGACCAAGCTTTTCATACGAATCTTTATAACTAACGCTTGAATGCGCATTTCGGATTTTTTGCAATTCTTGTGTGAATGCGACCATTCGCACATGTGCATACTGATTCGTACTATGACGCGGTAAAACATAAGTTTGTCGAAAATATTTATTTGAACTTCGACCATAAGATGAGAATCCCTCAAGGCGCTTCTCAAGTCTTTTAATTGCTATAACAGAAATTATAGAAATTAAAAGGATCAGTCCCCCAATGCCAAGTAAAAGAGCAAAAAATATGTCGGTGTGAAAAGATACGATCCCAGTAATTCCAAGTAATAATGACGAACTACAGATCACAAATAGCAAAGAAACACAGGTTACAAAAAATGCAGTTAATGATCTCAAAACAAGCGAACTTGAAAAAGTCATTAATACCTTCCAATTAACTAATGCTAACAAGCAAAACGAATCTTTGAAATAAAAAAACTTAAGCCATACCTATGAGGCTAGGGAAAAAAGCTTGATCAATTACCATAGCTCCAAAAATAAGCGACAAGTAGATAGTCGAATATCTAAACATACCTCGAGCACCCTGTGATCCAGCTTCACGAGTCAAGCGAAGTGATATCAGTAAAAAGCCCACCCCAGTGACAAAAGCCACAATTAAATAAAACCAACCCATCGAAGCTACAAAAGTAAAGAGAATCGATGTGAGCAATGTTAGTGAGGACCATAAAACCATTTGTTTTTTCGTCAACTCAGACCCAATAACATTAGGTGCCATAGGTATCTTTGCCGCAGCATAATCACGTATTAACTCTAAAGAAAGTGCCCAAAAATGTGGTGGTTGCCAACAAAAAACAATCAAAAATAAAAGTAAACCTGTTGGATTAATTCCATTAGTTACAGCAGTCCAGCCTATCAATACCGGTAAGGAACCTGCCACACCACCTAGAACAGTATTATGCACGGTTTTCCGTTTCAAAAATAAGCTGTACACGATGCCGTAATAAAAAAACGCAAACAAGGCCAACGCCATCGAGAGCGGATTTACCATCAACCAAAACCATACCCCTGAAATAATCCCTAGTACCAAACCATAAATAACTGCATTACGCGGTTTAATTGCACCTCGGGGTATCGGACGAGATTTAGTACGGTCCATAAGAACGTCAATTTCAGCATCTGCAGCCATATTTATCGCCGCGGCACCACCTGCAGAAAGAATTAGACCAAAAAAAGTTGAACTGACAAGGCCCCAGCCAGGCCACCCCTCTTCAGCAAGTACCATCGCAGGCAAAGTGGTAACAAGGAGTAACAAAATTATGGACGGCTTCATTAGAGTTAGATAATCCAAAACAAGCCTTATAAAAGTCTTTAATCTGGATGCGTAGTCTGAATTATCTGAAATTAAATACGTCATTTAGAAATTGTTATCTCTCGATTTTCGTAAAGTGCTAAAACACCTGTTGAACACAGCATTGCCCAAACCGATGCCGACAAAACTAGATGGAGCACACGAGCCCACTCATCCCACTCTGTCCAAACATTCAAAGCACCAACGAAAATTTGTACAACAAAAAGACTGGCCGCAACAATCGCGAGAATTCTTAGCCTCATATCTGGACTCGGTAAGCGACTTATTGTCATATGCAAGTAGCCAAGCGTAAAGAAAGGTATTAAAACAGAAAAACGATGGATCCAGTGGATACTTTGTAAGCGCCCCCCAGTAACAAATGGTGTCATAGCTTCTTTACAATCCGGCCACGTTGTACACGCAAATCCTGAATCCGTGGCAACAGCATAAGTACCAATTGCCATCACACCTGCAACTGACAATGCACAAATCCAAGCAGCTCGTACAACTCTACTTCTTTGAACCGTAAAAGTTCGAATTCTGTTTGTTCCCAACCACGCATATGTTGCAATAATCGATAAAACAGCTACCAAAACTAATGCAGTAAATAAATGAAATGCAACAAGCTCTGGAGGCAATTCTGACTCTACTGTACGTCTACCCAATTCGGCCTGTATCACCAGTAGGGGTATTGTCAAAATCGACAACTTAACTAGCACACCATCTTTTCTTCTGAATAAACAAGTAATTGCGGCTTGGCCAATAATTAAAAGCCCTGTAAGTGCAGCAAAAGTCCTATGAGACCATTCAATAATCGCGGTCTTTTCTGCAGGTGGTAAAAGCTGACCATAACAAAGAGGCCAGTCGGGACAGCCTAAACCAGATTCGGTAGTACGAACGATCGAACCAATTGTGATCAAGGTCAGGGTTACAACAACCGTTACAATTGTCAGATAATTGTAACTACTTAATTTCAAGGTACTCATTTTCAATAACACTCTGGTCTGGGAATTTTATCCCTTTAGCCGCTTAGAATATTGTTATTGGACACAAATAATTCTCTCACCAATAAGCAATAGGTTTAATAAATACAAAAATTAAAGTCGACCACTAATTTTCAAGCATCAAATGAGTGGATTTCAGCATCAGCAACCAAAAAATTATGTTCTTAACAAACCGCTTATTGATTGGCTTCCTTATACAGTAAAGAAAATGGGCTCGTAAAAGACCAAATCGACAAGCGCATTGACTTTCAAGTCGCCTTTTCGGAACACGAAAAGAACTTGAGAGTGCACTACTAAAAAAAATTAATTTCTTTAAGCCGTAAAAAAATCTGCCCTCGGTGTTCCTGTTTGATCATACACAGGTTCCTCTAAATCCACTCGGAACTTTGAAATTTCCGAACCTGTAATCCCACAAATACCCAAGTGAGCCCCCATATCTTTATAGGGTGCTTCGGCAAAATGGAATGCCAGAGAATTTTCATCATCCCATAATTCATAAACCCAGATACGATTTGGGACCTGAACATCTGCAGTCCATGTATAAGCACGACAACCTGGTTCTTCTAACGCTGCATCGATATAGGGTTTTGCATCTATAAGTCCCTGATCTCGCTTAATTGGATCAAGTTCAATCCAGCCTGCAATTACAATCATTTTTTACTCCCTTGGATCATTCTAGAAAAAATATTATCTTCACACCTTTTCTTCGTCTTTACAATTTAAACAATGTCGAACATTTTCACCATTTGGCGCTATACTCGGAACTTCCCTAATGCAATTTGTTTCATCCGACCGATTTCCATCACATCGCTGATAGGTAATTCCATTAAATAAATCTCGTGCAATTAAAGCCCATAGCCAACCAGCTAAACAAAGAGGTTGTAAATTCCACACAACCATTGACATCTCATCATTTTTAGAAACATCTAAACTTGTATATTTCTTTAACTTTTGTGCGACTATGCCTGTTGAATCGGTTAGATCATCTCCAACTACTTTGCAAAGATTTTGTCTCAACTCTTCCGCTTTTTGATCTTTCGCTACGACAGCTGCTTCAATCGATCTTCTGGCAAAAACTTGTACACTCATAGTTTCAACTTGAGTCATTGAATAAAGAACATTCGCCTCATTTTGTATCAATTCTATTTCATGCAGTGCTCCTACTACATGGGAAATTTCTCCAAATTCCGTAAACCAATCTTTTAATGTCTGCTTCTTAAATGAGGGCGTAACCAATTCTCCATATTCACGAATAAAATCAATCACAAATTCACTAAACCTAGCAACCCTTACATCTTCACTCAAATCAGAAAAATCATCACTTATTCTTCTATGAAGATCCCACCATTTCAAAGCCCAAGGATCGAAAAGAGCACCTGATATCTTCCCCATGTGTAAGTGCTGTTCCCAGAATTGGTTTTCTACTGAATTCTCGAGATGTAAAAGATTCGTCACCGCCCAGCCTGAGGTAGAAACCCTGGCATCCAATCGTGCTACCTTTGCTTTTCGTAAAAGATCTTTATCACTACCCAAAGCAGGAACGAAGTCAACTGAGGAGAAGCAATCTTGCCGAAATCCTTCAACTATCTCCACACGCATACAATAGTCTTGCTTATTAAAATCATCTTGGAAAGTAGATGTTACTAATATATATACGTTATTTTTAAATACTATTTAAAAATAACGTATATATATATTACTTGTGCTGTCTAGATAAACCGAGTAGTTTCCGAACATGGTTAGCTACGATGATCTTTTTCATCTAGGGATTATTGTCCCCGATATTCAAAAGGGCATGCAAGACCTTTCAAGTCGCTTTGGTGTTACTTGGCCAAGAAAACCACGTACTTCACAAACCCTAATACGCACAAAAAATGGTACCTCCCCCATCACAATCAGCGGTGTATATTCTACCGAAGGGCCACCGTGGTTTGAGGTTTTCGAAGCTGTACCAGGAAGCCTTTGGTCAGCACAAGCTTCAAATATTCACCATATGGGGTTTTTCGTAGATAGCATAGACGACGAAATTGAACGTCTCGTTGCAGAAGGAAACGAACTTGAAATGGAAGCAGTCGATGAAAATGGAAATCGTATCAGTGGCTGTTACCTAAATACAGACCTCAATATAAGATTA
Organism: uncultured Anaerolineaceae bacterium; assembly: GCA_964343095.1. Classification (GTDB taxonomy): domain Bacteria; phylum Chloroflexota; class Dehalococcoidia; order Tepidiformales; family Tepidiformaceae; genus JAKUNN01. The sequence goes on from CAYFHW010000014.1 coordinate 9,715, forward strand.
GAAATAGTTGATGCATCGATAAGAGAAAGTTTAATAGAAAGGATTAAAAATCCGTAGATAACACTAGCAAAATTTGGATGCTTTTATGAAACAGGACCTTTTTGATCGGATAGAAGTTTTAAAAGAAAAAACTCCTGCTGAGCGTATATACGATATGCGCGACCTGTTGCACGAGGCAGGTGATGAAGCTCAAAAAATTAGACACCTACCTGAATGGGCAGCTAAAGAAATGATCAATGCCGGACTTTATCGATTTGCACTCCCTTCCGAATTAGCTGGAGAAGACCTCCTCGCACGTGATCAAATTGAGGCAGTAGAAGCAGCTTCAGCTATCGATGGTTCAGTCGGTTGGTGTATTCAAATCAACTCTGAAATTAATGCGATTGCACTTCGTCATGCAGATCGAAAATTAGCAGAAAAAGTTTTTGGGGATTGGCATGTCATTATTTCCTCAGGTGGCGGCCCACCCAATGGTCCGAATCCAGGAAAGAAAGCTAAGAAAGAAAAAAATGGGTGGAATATAACCTATCAAGGCTCCTTTGCAAGTGGCTGCCATAATGCAACGTGGGACTTTGTCTATGACCACAATCTTGGCTGGGAAAACTCACCCACTGGGGCCGCAGAGGCCGCATGGATGGTACCAAAAGCTGAATTTGAGATCATCGATACGTGGGACATGGCTGGATTAAGGGGCTCTGGCAGTCATGATGTACGTATGGAAAACCTCCACATCCCTTCTGAGCACACCGTTCCATATAACTGGAAGGAACAAGAGATCTTGTGGGAAAATCCAACCTATCGTAATCCATGTCATGCGTACTACAACAAAGCAGCAGTTGCTTTGGGCGTTGCCCGAGGAACGATGGATGAATTCGTAAAGCTAGCAACCCATAAGACCCCTTGGGGTTCAGGCACACTATTAAAAGAGCAGCCAGAAGCCTATATGCGTCTGGCTGAAAGCGAGGCAAATTGGATGGCAGCCCGTGCCTTCCTAATTGAAAGCCAAGAAGCTATCGAAGAAGATTTAGGGCCGTTATCAGATAAAAAAGATAGCGCAAACTTTGAAATTCAGCGCTGTGGATTTTTGTCGTCAACACATGCTGCTCAGACCTGTCGTCATATTGTTGATACCATCCATAATACTTCCGGAACAACTGCCAGTCGTATGAACCATCCGTTAGAACGCAAGTTACGTGATGCACATCAAGCAGCATCGCACGCTCTAATTAGCTGGCGCCAATATGGCAACTGGGGGAAAACTTTTTTGGGTGGTGAACCCCCTGGATTCGGACAAAATCCTCTAAACGCCAAAAACAAACCGGCAAAAAAGTAACACGAACCAGCTAAAAGCATGTTTAATCCAAAATAATGATCATTTTGACAGGCTGGGTAGAGCAAACAAATCCTGATAGGTTAGCTCAAGCAATACATTTAGAAAGTGAAGCTAACACGCTATTTTCTGAAGCAGGCCGCCTAGAACAGGAAATCGATCGATACCGACCAATTGGTGCCACATATCCGTTCGACGAAAAATATGCAGAAGCAAAGGAAATGAAAATATTGGGCAATGACAAGCAATCGGAGGCACAAACGATTCGTTTAACTACTGCTAAAACGCGCAACAATTTGGTACATGAATTAAAAAAATATGTTCACGAAACTAACAATAGCCCTGGTTGCCAAACTTTCGTAGTGACATCTGATAATTTCCACGAAGATCGTATCTGGCTATATGGTCTTTGGCAGGATGAACTAACTCTTGAAAATTATCTAGCTGGCCCTTTTCTTAAAATGAAACAGTATCTTAAGAAAAATGGATTTCAAAAAATAAAAATTTCAAAAGTACGCTCAAATTTACAAGCACCTACATCACAATAAATCATAAATTCGAGGCAGCCTTTTTTCTACTCGCACGTTTTTGACAAGTTCCAGAACAGTGCAAGGCCGTTTTCCCAGATGGAGTCAAGTTAGGAAGTTCGCGTCCACAAATTTCAAAACCAGAGCATTCTGTGTAAGTGATATTTTCCACTACATCACGGCATATCAACGCCCAGACCCAACCTGCTAAAGAAGTTGGCCGTAAAGCCATAGTTCGATTGCTTGATGTCTTTAACCTCTTTACAAAATCAATCGAGGTGTACTCCTGCAGTTTTGAACTAATAAGTGACTTAGAAACTTGAGCACTTTTATACGAAAAAAACGGCATTGCCTCTCGAGCCTCGAAATCTAACAAAACTTTACCATCGCCATCATCTATTAATTGAATCGCTCTTGAAATGTCACGCCACTCTACCAAAAACCTAGAACCTATTACAGCAGCATCGACTATAGACTTTTCTGATCCAACTCTAGAAAAGCTTGGCTCGATTTCTTCAGAATTAAATAAATCACCGTATACCTTATTAAAATTTGTCATTCTTGAAAAAACTTCTTTTGTTGTTAAATGTGACGGCATTTCACGATACCAATCAGCAATACGCCTATGAAGATCCCAATATTGCTTTTCCCAAGGATCAAAATAACCGCCATCAGGCAAAACTTGCCTAAAGCCACGAATAATAAAAACCATTAATCACCAAAAATAGTCTGCTTTTAAAGTAACTTAAAGTCAGACTATTAGATCAAATAGACTTTGTCGAGTAACTCAACAAACGTCACGGCTACTCAATGCTCAACCATTCGTTATAAAGGTTATGAAAATGGCGCACTTTTGACTCTGCGTATGAAGAGAGAAAAACAGTAGGTTGTGTTTTAGCCTTCACACCTTTTTGAATCTTTGGCAAATTGTATGTGTCTTGGTTTAAAACTCTCGCGAGTTCACCCATTTCTTCAGCATCTGTAAATGGCTCATCTGGCCCCAGCCAGTGAATCGGCACTGGCGCTGGTTTCGGCTGTCCTTCAGGCCAAGGTACCAAATACATAACCTCCATAATACTCATTGCAGGATCGTCGCCATATGGACGGAATCTATACACAATCCGACTAAAGGCACCCCACGGATGAAAATTAGGGAACAGGTTATTGAAGTATCCATCGACTAATTCTGCATCACAGAATTCATCCGCCTTACTACCCATAACTGGCCGCAATGCTTCTCGAATGTTATCTGCTCCAGCCTTCCGACCAGCAAAGATTTCTTCCAACGGAGGATAAATAGCACGCTGCGGACTAGTTCCACCTGAACCAGTTGTCGTAGCACGACACCAATTTCCAAAAGCGTCATAACTCATGTTCGAACCATCACCACCACCAACCATCGATTGTGGATGAGTCGCCATTACATGATAGCCCTCACAAAAAGCTTCCTGGGTCAACTTCCAGTTAGCACGGACAATCTTTGCCACATGACTAATTTTGACACGATCTTCGAAATGCCAACGTTCATAATGTTCCGGCATTGATCCTAAAAAGTCCTCTAGCGGCTCACAATCTGGATCAGGATTTATGAAAACGAAACCACCCCATGTTCCAACCTGAGCTTCAACTAACTGAGCAGCTTCTTCACGAACCTCTGGAAAATCCCATTCAGAAGGAATTTCACGCAGTTGGCCATCTATTTCCCAGGACCAACCATGGAACGGACAACGAAACTCTGTTGCACACTTGCCATCGTATTCACGAAGTTGACGGCCCCTATGCAAACAAACATTGTTATAAGCCTTAAAGGTAGTCTCATCTACACGCACAACGATGAACGACAAATGAGCGATATCATAGACAATATAGTCACCAATCTCAGGGATATCATCCTCGCGGCACGCAAATTGCCAAACACGTTTCCATAACTTCTCCACCTCGAGATCATGAAATTCCTGCGAATAGAATCTGTCGGTCGAAACTTTCATAACTCCACCTGGTAAGGGTGAATCTTCTTTCAACGTGTCTGGAACCAACTCAGGATGGCTGTCTCCGGCAACAAGTTCCTGAAACGTAGGACCAGCTGAACGCATCCCCTTTTCAGTCATTCGACCAGGATCACCTACATACTTCGCTACTTGAGGCTGCCCTTCATTTCTGAACATAACCCTTCCTGATGCAGTACGCCTAGGATCACGAACTGTTCCGTGATAGCTATCATTGGCTTTATCCCCTGCCTCTCTTGCGGCCTCTTCTAGCGTAGAAGCTAACTGAGGTCCACCTACAAACTGCAAAAAATGTAGATCTGGAGTCAATAGGTCACCTTCGACCCAACCTGTCTCCCAATGAAAAATACCTGCTGAATCATCTTTAGTAACCTTTACTAGGCCATCACCTAGTTCTTCATAAAGGGCCCCACTAATTGGGTGTGTATCTGAACGCATTTTCTACCTCCAATAGGAGCACTAATTGTAAAGGAAAATAAAAATTTGTCACTATCTCAGTACTAACATTAATAGGTAGTACTGGCTAAAAATCTTCGTCTTAGTTAATTACCGTATTGAAATTGCGTAACAGATTAGAATTTCTTATAAATCCGGCCAAACATCAGACCATGGACGCAAATTCTCATAATCATGAGAGGCTCGCAAAACAATATCATCTCGGAAATGCGGACCAACAATCTGTAACCCACAAGGCAATCCGGAATCACTAAATCCTGCGCGTACGGATGCAGCTGGATGTCCAGTAAAATTAAATGGGTATGTAAAAGCTATCGCATTAAACCGTTCCCCATCCAATTCTGTCGGAATTGGACCTTCCGCAAGAAATGCTTCCGTAGGCAATGTAGGCGTGAGCAGAAGATCATAATTTTCGAACAATTGGTTTGTCCAAGCAATAAGTTCACCTCTTAATTGCAAAAAGTTCGCAAAATCATCCGGCCCAACATCCATTGCCCGATCGAGCGCTTTTATATATCGATCCGTGAACAAGTCATGGTTTTTTCCGTAATTTTCCCATTCCATACCTAATGATTGGAAAGCTGAAACACGAGCCCACCAACCACCCATTTCAGGAATAATATCTGAAGTTTCCTCAACCTCATGGCCAAGATCGGAAAATACTTCAAGAGCACTATAAAATTCTCTTCGAACATCATCTTGGAGGCGGGTTACTCCTAATGTTTCATTGAAAGCAATCTTTAAAGGAGGAAGCGATTCTTTTAAGGAATCTTCATAAGAGAAATTGTTTGCTGGCAAACTAGTTGGATCCGCACTATGGGGGCCTGCAACTATATCCAAGTATCGGGCAGCATCTTTGACCGATCTTGTCAATGGTCCATAGCAGGATATAGCCAGCCAGGGATGCCGAGCACGTGGAGCTATAGGAACTCGACCTTGTGAAGGCTTTAACCCGTATAAACCGCTATAACACGCCGGTATTCGAATAGAACCACCGCCGTCAGTTGCAGTCGCCAGCGGAAGCATAGCTGAAGCCAGAGCAGCTGCAGAGCCACCACTAGAACCACCGGGTGTTTTTGTCTCATCCCACGGATTACGAGTCGGCCCAAAAAGATCGTTATCCGTAAATGGGATATGGCCGAATTCTGGCGTATTTGTTTTACCTACTAGAATTGCACCAGAACGCTTTACTCTCTCGACTAAAACATCATCGAAATCAACAAGGTTATCTTGATATACACGCGACCCCTTTGTCGTAGCAAAACCATTAGCATTTTCAAGATCTTTTACAGCAAAAGGTAGCCCACCAAACGGACCTAGGTCATAACCATGAGCGATCTGCTCCGTCTGCCGAATCGCTTCCTTAAGCGCCATTTCCTCATCCATCGCTACAATTGCATTAAATCTTGGATTTAAATCTTTGATTCGATCCAGTGTCCATTCCATCAATTCAGTAGGGGAAATCTCTTTCAAACGAATTAAATCCGCAATTTCTATTGCTGAAGAAAAATAATTGAAAGATAGGGACATAATTATCCCCCCTGCAAATTGATGCGCAATTCAAGAGAATCACCATCTTGAAGAGGTGTTGTTAGACGCCCTTGCTGATCATTAATCACGGGCAAAATAGCATCTGCATCTTTTTCATCAAAACCTTCATCCTGAAGAATTTCCATAGCCGTCAAACCTTCATGCCAAACAACCTCAAAATTCTCACGCTTCGATAATGACAAGTTTTGTAACGTTGGGAATAAGCGTACTTCAATAGACATTGCACCATTCTACCGAGGTGATGATAAAAAATCCTAAAGTACTCTATCGGGCCTTAAGTGAAAAAGCTTCCGCCAAAAGTTCATAAGACCGAAGCCGAGACTCAAAATCATGGGTAATAGTGACTATGACAAATTCATTTGTACCGTACTCTTCACCAATTTCAAGAAGTTGTGCTTTTACTTCGGACGGGTCTCCATAAATAGAACGCCCCTTCATCTCTTCAAGAGCTTCTAGCTCGGCCTCACTGTAACCAAAAGCCTGCGCTTCTTCTACCGTAGGTATTCCACCCGATGAAACACGACCCATCAGCCTCCACCCCCAACGACTCCAAGATAATCGCTCAGCTTCTTCATGAGTTTCAGCGCACAGAACCGAAACACCTATCGATGTTCGAGGGGTACTAGAAACAGGTGAAGGTGAAAAAAGTTTTCTATATGTATCAAAGGATGACCTTGCACTATGAGGATTAATAAAATAAGCATGAGAAAAATTCCAGCCAAGTTCAGCTGCATATTCAGCTCCCACATCAGATGAACCCAGAATCCATAAATCGGGAATAGTTTCTCCTAATGGTTGTGCACGAATGCCATGAAACCGGTGTTCCTTTGGAAAATCACCGGATAAAAAGCCGTATAAATTCATTAAGTGTTCCGGGAAATCCTGCAAATTGGAAGGGTTCCCGGACGGGGCTAGTGCACGTGCGGTGCGAGCATCACTGCCTGGTGCACGACCCACTCCCAAATCAATACGGCCAGGATATAAAGTTGCGAGTAGATTAAAGGACTCCGCTACTTTTAAGGAACTGTAATGACTAAGCATTACTCCACCAGATCCAACACGAATACCTTTTGTATTAGCAGCGATATGCCCAATTAGGACCTCCGGAGCCGTAGAAGCAAGACCCGTCATATTGTGGTGCTCTGCTACCCAATATCGTGTGTAACCCAGCCGATCTGCCGCCTGAGCAAGCAGTAAAGATTCTTGGACAGCTTCTTGAGCAGTCCCACCCGATCTCACTGGAGATTGATCTAGAACACTAAGTGAGACTTCCTGGGTACCCAACATTACTTCTCAAAATCCTTTCTAGTCGTAGAAGTAGCATCATCGAAATCGACTTCAGCATGAGTTAACACCTCTGCTTCCGAGCGGGAAAGTTTCCCCTTTGCAATCAACTCTTCAGCCTGAACATGGGAAAGAACTGCTTCACCTTTAAATTCCAGTCGTAAATTTCTGAACCTTGGGACCAAAAGAAAAGTTAGGACAATTACCGAAACAAGTATTAGGGAAGAAACAGTAAATGTTGCTGGAGTTCCAAATTCGTCAGCAGCAAAGCCTAGAGGGATCACCCCTAACGGCATTACGCCAAATGACATCATCGTAAAAGAATTGACCCGACCACGCATTTCACCTGGGGAAAGCGCCTGAATGACAGTGTTGTTAGATGCCATGAACATCATTTGCCCAATATTAGAACCTGCAAAAAACAAGAAGGAAAACAGAAACACATCTGTACGCGCAAAGGCAAAAATAAAGGCGGCCATAATCAAACCGCTTACAAACATCAGACGACCTTTAGATGGAAATTTATCAAATGTTGCAGCAAAAATAGCTCCAATAACTCCACCTATACCTCCCGCAGCCATAAGGAAACCATAGGCACGACCATCAGACATATCCAACACTTCACTAGAATGAACCTGAAGAAGAGTTTGCAAAGGAAATGCAAAGAAAGGCATTACCATTCCAGCAACTAAAAGAAGAGCAATTGTGGGTGTAGCACGAATAAAACGAAAACCTCCACGCATACTTTCTATAGTACTTTCAATCTTCTTCGAACCAATAAGACCATGAGAGGGCAAACGAAATTCTGAAATGATTGCAAAAATAAAGCAAAAAGTCGTTATCACAAAAACCCATCCCACACCTATTGGAGCAATAAGCAACCCTCCAATTGCTGGTGCAATAATTCTAGTAAGATTCTGGCTACCCATCTGCAAAGAAACAGCATTCATTAGACGGTGCTGAGGCACTAACAAGGGCACGAGTGCTTGTCTTGCAGGGCCATTTAACGAAAAAATTGCCCCTGACGCGAATGAAAGGAAAAAAAGGTATTCGTAAGTCATCCAGCCAAAAAAGACCATTAGAGTAGTAACCACACTAACCACAGCTGATGCAGATTGAGTAACAATTAATAGTGTGCGCTTATTGAATCTGTCTGCGATGACTCCACCAAAAGGAGTTATTGTGAGGAAAGGCAATGCGATAGGCAAAGTCAATAATGTCGTTGACAATGCAGATTGAGTTAATTCCCAAGCAAGAAAATACCGGAGAATAAATTGCATTTGCATACCAGTGAAAAAGGCAGAATTCCCTGATAAAAACCAAACGAATTCACGTTCACGTAACGATGCAAACGTGTCACTAATTCTATTTTCTAAAACCCGTGGAAGATACATATATAGTAAAGCACTTAAATGCTGAAACTACAGTCTAACGTAGAATTAGCTTTCACCCTCAGAATCTTGATCAGGCCCAAACATTTGTAACGCAATTCTTGTTGCTGAGCCTTTATCCCCAGGCTCTATTTCCCCATCAAGCACCATCTCGCTTAAACGATCTTTAACACGGCCTATCCAAAAACCAGGTTCACGGCCACAGATTTCCATCAACTCATGGCCATTAAGAGGACTTTCGGCACGTAACGCAGCGGAATCTTCTTCTTCGATGCGCTGACAGGCAATTTCTAGACCATCATGATATTCATCGTCATCATAAGTGTGACTGGTATTGTCAGCTCGTTTAAGTGCAACCATATCGCGCCAATGGCCGTCCAAACGATTCATGAAACGACGTACGAGGCGGGCATCATTGAGTGCTGGTCGATCCATATGTCTACGTACTAGGAGGCTAATTGTATTTACATCTTGCTTACTTAACCGAAGACGTTGAGTAAGCTCTTCAGTCAATTCTGCTCCAACAATCTCATGGCGATAAAAACCCCATTCACCATTCTTTTTAACATGTCTAACACTAGGCTTTCCAAGATCATGCATTAATGCAACCCATCTACGTAAACGCCGATTTTCTTGGCAATCAATCGAGGCAACAGTTGCAACAGTGTGACCCCAAACATCGAACTGGTGAAATCTATTCTGCTCACAATCGGGCATCCCAGCTAACTCGGGCAAAATAATAGGTAGAGCACCAATTGCAGAAAGCAAATTAAGACCTTGTTCCGGGTAACTTCCTACCAATAAACGTTCTAACTCAGCGGTAATGCGCTCTTGTGAAAGTGACCGAAGTGTCTCAATTGTTGATATCATCCCTGCTTGGGTTGTTGGTTCCAAAGCAAAACCTAATTCGCTTACAAACCGTACACCACGAAGAATACGTAGTGGATCTTCCTGATACCTCTCTTTGGGTTCCCCTACTGTACGTATAATTTTCTTTGAAAGATCCGCTAGGCCATCAAAGGGATCAAGCCGCTCACCCGTAATTGTATTTTCAGCAATAGCATTTATCGTAAAGTCTCGTCGCGCCAGATCTTCATGAATTGTATGCCCGAAGGAAACATCAGGATGACGATCACCAGGGCAATAACTTTCACCTCGAAAAGTAGTGACCTCACACCATCCTTCGTCAGTTTCTATACCAATTGTTCCAAAGCGTTTCCCTATAGTTACAGTATGTGCTCTGAAACTTTCACAAATTGTAATTATAGAATCCGGTAAGGCTGAGGTAGCATAATCGTAGTCTCTTCGATCAACCGAAACACCCCTTAAGTTATCTCGTACAGCTCCACCTACAAGCCACAATTCATAGCCAGCATTTTCAAAAGCGGTGATTAAATCTTTTCTTCTAGGAGCCATGTATAAAGTGTAGCTGAATTCATCACCGAGCTAACCACCAAACAGGCACCGCTTATTTAAATAAGTTAAAAAAACATCTTTGCAGTAAGGGTATTAACCGGTGAAACGATTACGAAAGCGATCAAAAAGAAATTGAATAAACCAAAACAAGGTCCCAAATAGCATCGCCCTCATCAAATAAATTCCCGAACCTTACTCATTACCTAGTCTGGAACAACCTGTTCGGTATCGTCCTCACCTAACCTAACCGCATAACCAGGACAATTACTTCTGGCCCATGTTGCGTCATCATGCTCATCACCTTCAGGGTCTGTATTTAACACTTCAGGAAAAGCATCATCTTTCTCTTTAAAAAGTTCTGGGAAATCTCTATAGCAATTGCCTGTTTTGATACAGCGATTGTAATTAATCCATAAAGACATTGTTTGCTCCTAAATCTTGCTAAGTTTCAAACTCTGAATCCGACCATAATAACCGGTAGACAAAGATTGCATTAGATAAATTTTCACACACTTAAAAAAATAACCTACTAAGGTTCGTATCTGGCAAGAATTAGACAAGAATTCTGCCCTCCAAAACCAAAACTATTTTTTAGAGCCACTCTAACATCCTTTTTTCTAACACCTTCAGGAACATAGTCAAGATCACAAATTGGATCCGGGTTCACTAAATTGATTGTAGGGTGAATCAAGCCCTCAACAAGCGTTTTAACTGTGGCTACAGTCTCCATACCTCCACTGGCCCCAAGACCATGACCAATCAAGCTTTTAGTCGCGCTAATTGCGAGTTTATATGCATGTTCTCCAAAAACATCTTTTAGCGCATTTGTCTCCGCACTATCACCTACTTGCGTACTTGTGGCATGTGCATTTACATAATCGACATCCTCTGGAGCTATACCACTATCAGACAGCGCTTGGTTAATCGCTCTTGATGCACCATTTCCATCCTCTGGTGGTGCTACAACATGAAATGCATCAGAGGTACAACCAAAGCCAGCAAGTTCGGCATATACTCGTGCCCCACGTGCATGAGCATGTTCCTCGCTTTCAAGAACAAGAAGACCTGCTCCTTCACAAGGCACAAAACCATCTCGATTTGCATCAAATGGCCGACTAGCAGCCGAAGGTTCACCTGTACTACTTGTAAGCGCTTTCATAGTACAAAAACCAGCAAGACCTAATGCACTTATTCCTGCTTCAGATCCTCCACCTAGCATGACATCGGCTCGTCCCATTCGAATCTGTAGGGCAGCCTCACCAATTGCTTGCGTTCCTGCCGCACAA
>CAYFHW010000015.1:0-20876 GCA_964343095.1 uncultured Anaerolineaceae bacterium
AGAAGACTATCCTGAAGCCCTATTTCCTGGACCTCCGTTCCATTTCTCACGTTCTAATGTTTCTATTAGAAAAGTACCCGCTGCACTTGGCGTTGATAATGATTATTTGTATAAGGAGTTGTTGGGTTTGGATGATGAAATTGTTGCACAATTGAAAAGTGATGGACATATAACGGAATCATTCTCTAAGGAAATATTAGGCGAGTCGTAGTCCGGATCAGTATGGAAACCAGCCAGTTAGGCTGGCTGAAAAGAGTAGCCCAAAAATTAAATGAGCTAAGGCTGTAGCTTTAAGTGTCCTATTTAATTCGGGGCCTTTTACTCCCGATAAAATATCTCGTAAAGGGATCATCGCAATTGGTAGGCTTGCAAATGTCAGAAGTGTCCAAGGATCTGATAAGCCAAGAAGAACGATTAGGGCTACGCTTAGGTAAGCTCCGCTGATTAAAATTGTGTACCAAATACGGGTTTTGTGGTCGCCAAGAATTACTCCTAAAGTTCTTTTGTTAGTTTCTGAATCTGTAGGAATATCTCTGAGATTATTTACAACAAGAATTGCCGTGACGGTGAACCCTAAAGGTACTGTGGATAGCCATGTCAGGGTATTGAGTGATTCGGTTTGCACATAATATGTACCTGCCACTGCGACAACGCCAAAAAATAAAAATGTAAAAAGCTCGCCAAGCCCATGATATCCAATAGGCCAGGGGCCTCCTGTATAGATCAAAGCTGCAAGAATACTAGCTATTCCAATCACTATAATTGGCCATCCTGCGACAGAAACAAGGTAAATACCTACGCCGAGTGCTAATACAAAAGTTAGTGACATCCCGACTTTCATAGATTGTGGGCTAATTAAACCTAATTGAGTGGCTCTAGGTGGCCCTAGTCGGCTTCCCGTATCAGTCCCTTTTTCAAAATCGAAAACGTCATTGGCAAAATTTGCACCTATTTGTAGCAGTAAGGCTCCTAGGAATGCAGCTGATGCAGGGCCCAATGCAAATTCGTTCCCACGTTCAGCCAGAGCCCAGCCAACTAATACTGGTGCAATTGCTGCTGGAAGTGTCGGGATTCGAATAGCTAATTTCCAGGCGTTGAAATTTATAGATGACATATTCGTTATCGTTTAAGGGCCGTTACTATTTGGGCAACACCACCAAAAAGCTTCTTCTTTTTAATTTCTGAAAAACCTGATTGTTCTAACATGTTGAACAATTCTATTTCAGTGGGAAGGTATTTCTCGGAGTCTGGCAAGTATTGGTAGGCTTTACGATCGCTTAACACTGCACCAATAAACGGAACTATCTTTGTGAAATATATAGAGTGACTAACTTTTAAAAAGGTACTTGTTGGCTTGTCTATTTCTAACAGACCTAAACGGCCATTGCTTTCGAGTATTCGGTAAATTTCTCCAAAAACAGGTTGAATACTACTGAAATTACGTAATGCGAAGCCTGAGACTACAACATCAACACTTGACTCTCGCAGGGGGAGTGCCAAGGCATCACCCTGAACAAGTATGGTGTTTTTGATTTCACGTTTTTGTGCATAACGCAACATGTTGAGAGAAAAATCGATGCCTATAATGTCCGGACCATACTTAGATGCAGTTTTTGCAAAGTCTCCAGTACCGCAAGCTAAATCCAGTATTCTACGTTTCTCTCCAATTTCTAGCTCTTTAAGAAGTCGCTTTCTCCAACTTTGATCGAGGCCAAAAGTAATTATTCGGTTTAGTCGATCATAAGTTGGAGCAATCTGGTCAAACATTCTTTGTACCATTACTGCTTTTTTTTCAGGTGATGGTAGTGAATTCATTAAGAAGCTATTTTCCTTCTGGATGATCCCAAAGTTCTGTATCCTTCCATTCGCGATCTCTCCATTTTAATGCTTCACGTAGACCATCCTCCTCAACTCTTTCACGAAAGCCAGGACGACCATCTATAAATGCAGTATAAACATCGAATTCCGCAGCAGAATGGATAGCTGGTTGAAGTCCTTGAATCTCCATCCATCTATTAACTGAATGCTTATGTAGGACATTGACTTCTAATGGAATACGCATAATTTTTTTTGCGAAGTGAATAGACGCGTTTTCCAATTCTTCTTCTGGAACAGCTTTGTTTACAAGTCCCCATTCCTCTGCAGTTTTCCCGTTTATGAGTTCACCTGTCATAAAAAGTTCCTTGGCCCTTTTATAGCCTATTGTCCAAGGCCATAGGGATAAGGTCCGTAACGTACCCATATGCCGACCCGCAATATGTCCAAATTTTGCTGTTTCTGTACATATCACGAAATCAAACATTGAAACCAGTTCTGTTCCACCTGAAATACAGTGACCATGCACTTGAGCAATTGTAGGTTTTCTTAGGTTAAATAAGCGTAAATAGCGATCCACTGAGTCAACCATAAGTCGTCGGGACCTACCTACACTTTGTTCTTTCAGGAGGTCTCCAGGTGATCCTGGTTCAACTGTTCGATTGGATGCCAGATCATAACCTGCACAGAAGGAGCGTCCGGCACCATTAACGAGGAGAACGTACGCATACGGATCGTTCTCAAAGATATCTAAAAAGTTGAAAAAATCATCCAAAAGGTCTGCAGAAAGTGCATTTAAGGCCTGTGGACGGTTAAGTGTAACCTTGATGAGCCCCTCAGGTTCTTCACTTTGCTCTACTAGTATATTTTCGTATTCGGGATATGTGGTTGTCATATGGTTTCTCCTAAATTATTGGTTTTCGATCTTTTTGCTTCCTTATTTGGAAGTATAAGGTAGTGAGTAAAGCTTGGCGTGACTATCCTTCTCATATGGATAGAAGTGAAGGTTCCAATTACGATATCACTGCTGTGATGCAAAGGATTGCAACAGCGATTACACGATCTGACCGTATTGTTGTTTTGTCTGGCGCAGGAATTTCGACGGAATCTGGGATACCTGATTTTCGTGGACCTGACGGTGTATGGACGAAAAACCCTGGGGCTGAGCGCAAGGCTACTATTCAAAATTTTGTAACTGATCGGAATTATCGTATTCAATCATGGAAAAATCGAATATTGAATTCTGAAACCCCAAAGCCTAATCGAGCGCATTTTGCACTTGTAGATCTGGAAAAAAAAGGAAAGTTGTCGACGTTAATTACACAAAATATAGATAGTTTGCATTTGCAGGCTGGAACTAATATTGAACGATTAATTGAAATTCACGGGACAACGCGCGATTTTATTTGTTTGGAGTGCAGCGATAGAGGTCCCATTGAAGAGGTTTTATTACGTGTTGAAGAAGGGGAGGATGATCCTGTTTGCAAGAAATGTGGGGGAATTTTGAAGTCTGCAACGATTTCTTTTGGGCAATCCTTGAATGCGGAAGATATTGATCGTGCAAATACTGCTACACGTGAATGTGATTTATTCATAGCAATAGGAACTTCACTTACGGTATATCCAGTTGCAGCGTTACCCCAAATTGCGTTGCAGTCTGGAGCAGGTTTAGTCATCTTAAATGACGGTGATACGCCTTATGATGGCTTAGCGACTGAAAAGATTGCTGCAAAAATTGGCGACGTACTGCCCTCGATTGTGAATCTTATTTAACGGTCCAGTTTTCGTTTATGGCCAGATAAGGCCGTTATACTTTAATTCTCGAAACAATTTTGATGTTAAGTGGGGGAACCTATTATGGGACTTTTTCAGAGACAAACTGTAGGAAATGTGGAGATGATAGCAGTACAAGATAGTTGGGCATTAATGGATCCAACTCAGTTTTTTACGGATATTCCGATATCTGCTTGGGATCCATATCGCGACTTATTGCAGCCTGATGGAAAAATTTTATTAAACATTGGTGCATGGATTGTTGTAAGTGAAGGAAAAACCATCATTGTTGATACAGGGGTAGGGGGTCGTCCTACGCAGATGCCTATACAAGAACCAGCTGGATTACCTGGTGTTTTAAAAGATGCAGATGTTTCGTTAAGTGATGTTGATTTAGTGGTTCATACCCATCTGCATTTTGATCATACGGGTTGGAATACCGTTGATGACAGTGGTTCCCCAGTGCCTCTTTTTCCTAACGCTCGTCATATTGTTCAGTCAATAGAGTGGGAGTATTGGATGGGTGAGGACGAAAGAAGAAAGGCTGCGCAGTATGATAATGCGTTTGCACCTATTGAAAAAAATGGGCAGCTCGATTTAGTTGATGGTGAGTATGCAGTGACGAGTGAAATGGTTACAGTTCCAACTCCAGGGCATACGCCTGGTCATGTTTCTTTTGCAATCAATAGTGGTGGGGAAAAAGCTTATCTTATTGGAGATATCGCTCATCAGCCGGTTCAGGTAACTGAAGATACTTGGTGTCCTAATTTCGATATTGATAAGACCCAATCTACTCTAAGTCGTAAACAACTTCTTCGCCGTATTGCGGATGAAAGAGCATTAGTTGCTTCCGGTCATTTTCCATTCCCAGGATTAGGCCATGTAGTGATCGAAGATGGCAGGCGTGTATTTAACGCCGTAGCTGAATAGGATTATTTGTGCCAAATAAAGATTTGTTTTTAGGAGATGTAGCAGGTGTTTTGATTTGGACTGAGGCCGATCGTTTTGATGTAATGCTGCGTTTTTATCGAGATATTCTTGAGTTACCCCTCCGGGGTGAACATGATGGTTTCGTTAATTTTTCCTGGAATGACTTCAAGCTAACAATTAATGTTCATCCTGGAGTACGGGGTGTAAGTCGAGATCCTCTAAGAATAATGGTTAATTTTTCAGTTAGTGATATTCAGGATTGCTACACAAGACTTACAGGAAAAGGTGTCGTATTTTTACGTGAACCGGAAAAAGAGACATGGGGGGGTTGGGTAGCAACTTTCAATGATCCTGATGGGAATATTTTACAGCTTCTTCAATTATCGAATTAAATCAGTGGCCAGGGATATGGCCGGTCTAGGCTCGGAAATGGATATCGCCCCTGCGCAAGTAATGTTTCTGCACGGTTCAGTAAGGCTTCGATTTCTGTCTCATCTAGCATTTCGCAAAGCAGTCTGGAATCTTTAGTATTGTCAGAAATGGCTTGGTGTGCTTTTCGGATATCTACGAGAAGATTGTCAGGTATCAATTCATTGGCCCAGTCCCAGATCACGGTACGTAATTTGTTTTGGCTATGAAAGCATAATCCATGATCTATTCCCCATATTTGTTGCTGGTCATCCAGTAAGCAATGCCCACCTTTCCGATCGGCGTTATTTGAAAGAGCATCAAATACACAGATTTGTTTAAGTTGAGTAATTAGTGATTTTTGTTCTCGTTGTTCAAAGAAGTGTGAAGATTGATCGTGGGGTATAAAAAGCTGTACTGAACCTATTCCTTCTGGCCCATTTCTTATTACTGTTGGGGGGACAAATTCCCATCCTAATAGCAATGAAAGTTCATATGCAGCAACTTCTCTTCTGTATAGTGTTCCTTGAGGGAAGTCCCAAAGTGGTGTTTCTCCTGCTTGTGGTTTGTAAATAGCATTTAAGTCATTGCCGTTATCATTCTCGAGAGTAACTAAAAAAACATAATTGCTTGACCATACCTGCTTCATTTCTTGAATGTCAGCATTTTTTAGAACATCATGAACTTTATCAACTGTAATCCGGCTTCCCATCCTATGAGCATAGCAGAGCGTGTCTCTGTTCTCGTATACTTGAGATCTCGAAATGAATAAACCCGAAGAAAACCAATTGGCTAGGAAAATAGGTAAGGAACTGGAAAGCAGTGATTTACGGCTAGTCACTGTTGAAACAACTGCAGGCGGCTTAATTTCTGCACAGCTTTTGAGTATTGCTGGTGCGTCTAGATGGTTTGATCGTGGTATTGTCGCGTACTCTGAAAGATCAAAAATTGATACATTTGGTGGTGTTGGTATAGACCGAGAGCTATTAAGAAAATATGGCGCAGTTAGTCCAGAAGTTGTTGAAATGTTGGCATCAAGTTTTTGTGAATACTCAGGAGCAGATTTTGGAATTGCTGAAAGTGGTCTTGCAGGCCCTAAAACCAGTCAACGCTCAGAAAAATCAATAGGTTCGGTTGTGATTGCAGTGAAGAGTCCTAATGGAGTTGAAAGTGAAAGCAAGCATTTTGAGGGAAATAGGACAGAAATAATGTCTCAATCTGCTGATTGTGCATTAGAAATGCTTTATAAATCGATCGTCAAATACAAATATAAAAGTGTTTGATTAATAGACCTCAAACAACTTGAATCGTGGGCCATCCTTACAGCAAAGCTGGACTCCCTGTTTTGTGAAAATAGCGCAGCTGTAGCAGATTCCCCACCCACAGGGCATAGGCGCTTCCATTAAAATTTCTGGGTTTTGTCTTCGATTGTTGCCGCGTAATCTCTGCGCTAAAGCAGAAAACATGGGTTCTGGCCCACAAGCATAAATTTTACTTGCCCAGTTAACTGGTTCGTCCAGATGCTCGGTTATCAAGCCTGTTAATCCTTGGGAGCCATCTTCGGTGACAGTAAGGTATTCAACCTCCTTTGACCAATACGAATTAGGGAGGAGTTGTGTTTTTGTATTCGCGCCCATAATTACTGTGACCTGGTGCCCTTTTGATACTGAATAAGATGCCATTTCAGGCATTGGTGCTATGCCAATACCACCTCCAAGAAGGAGTAGCCGACCAGTATCCTGAGGAATTGTGAATCCTTCGCCCAGAGGGCCATATAGCTCCACTTGATCGCCTTGCTTTCTTTGGGCAAGCCAAGCGGTTCCTTTGCCAACAATTGTGTATAAAAATGCTATACGGTTCCCGTCTCGCTGATGGAAACTAAATGCTCGAGAAAAACTTTCCAATTCATGAGAATCATTACATCTAAGCATTGCGAATTGGCCCGGATTGTAGCCATGTTTCGCAAGATTTGAGGCTTCCAGCCAAATTGCATAGCTATTAGATGACACCATTTCGTTCGAAATAACGGTAGTCTTTTCAATTATCATTGTCTAAGTACTCACTTAGCTGAGCGACAGTTAATGGTGCTGTTGTTAGCATTGCCTCAGTTGCTACTTGTGCTGTATCAAGGGAAGTGAAACACGGGATATTTTTCGCGGCGGCGGCTCTCCTAATTTGAAAACCGTCTCTTAGAGATTCTGACATCTTTCCTTCTGGTGTGTTTATTACACATGAAACAGTGCCATCCTGGACAATATCTGCAACATTAGGATGTTCACCACTCTGCATCTTTGCGACTAGGGTACTTTCTATGCCAAGTTGTGAAAGAAACTTGGATGTGCCTTCCGTGGCATACAGGGTGCATTCAGCAGTTTGCAAGTTACGTACTAATCCGAGAGCCTCTTCTTTTGTTCTTTCGCTTAGACTTAAAAGTATAGGTATACCAGGTTGTAGGTCATTTCCAGATGCTAAAAGGGCCTTAGTCAGTGCTGCTTCATAAGAAAAATCAATCCCCATAACTTCCCCCGTGCTTTTCATCTCTGGTCCTAGATAAGTATCGACTTCAGGGAGTTTTGACATTGAAAAAACCGGTGCTTTGATCGCAACCAAGTTACGTTCTGGCCAGAGTCCTGTTGGCCAGCCTTGTTCTGAAATTGATCTTCCGAGCATTGCTTGGACTGCGATTTGCACCATTGGTACGCCTGTGACTTTACTAAGAAACGGCACTGTTCTGCTAGCTCTTGGATTAACTTCAATAACAAAAATTTTAGGCTCCTCATCATTTTGTTGTGGTGGAAGAACAAATTGAATATTGGTTATTCCAATGGCACCTATATTAAGTACTATTTCCTCACTATATTTACATAACAGTTGTTTAATTTTTTCATTTAGATGTCGTGGAGGATAAACAGCCATCGAATCTCCACTGTGAACTCCAGCTCTTTCAATATGTTCCATGATGCCAGGTATCAAAATTTGTTTTCCATCACTAATTACATCGACTTCAATTTCTCTACCTTCCAAATATTGATCAATGAGGATTGGTTTTCCTTCGGCTGCTTCGGTAGCATTTTTTAAGAATCCTAAAATTTCGCTTTCATCCTGGACAATTTCCATTGCTCTTCCGCCAAGTACGAAAGAAGGCCTGACTATGACTGGATATCCGATTGAAGAAGCAGCACGTATAGCTTCATCTGCGTTAGTTACTGCTGTTCCTGGAGGTTGGGGTATCCCTAGATTTTGCAGAAATTGTTCAAATAAGCCCCGATCTTCTGCAGTATCAATTGTTTCCGCATTTGATCCGATAATAGGGCAAGAGGCTCGTCTTAAAGGATCTGCGAGGTTCACAGCAGTTTGCCCACCAAATTGAACGATAGTTTTTGTTGTATCGGTTTCGGTTGTTTCGTTAGCAAGGATATTCCTAACTCCTTCCTCATCTAACGGTTCAAAGTAGAGGCGATTACTAGTATCAAAATCTGTTGAAACAGTTTCTGGGTTTGAGTTGACCATGACTGCGCGTTGACCTAGTTCTTGCAGCGCCCAAGCAGCATGTACACTGGCATAATCAAATTCAATGCCTTGGCCAATTCTGATAGGTCCACTACCGAGAACTAATGTGGAATCACCTGGTTGTGGAATTGCTTCATTCTCTTCTTCATAAGTTGAGTAAAAATAAGGTGTTACAGCGTCGAATTCTGCTGCACAGGTATCTACCATTTTGTAGGTAGGTAGGATTTTTAAAGTTTGTCTTAGTTCTCTAATTTTTTCCGGGAGGCTGTCAGCCAATTGCGCAATATTTTCGTCACTGAAGCCAAGCTGTTTTGCTTCTCGGAGCAAATGATATTCAAGTGGTTCCGAAAGCAACCTCTGTTCCATAACAATGATGTTGTTTAGTCGTTCTAAAAACCATGGATCAATTCCTGTTAATTTTGCAATTGAATCTACACTTAAACCTCTTCGTAAGGATGCTAGCAAGGCCCAAAGTCGTGTGTCAGTTGCTGTTAAGTCGATAGGTTCACCAGATTGCCAAGATGGATCTTCCCAGAGTGTTGATCTCTTTCCAAATTCGAGTGAACGGATTGCTTTATTTAGAGCCCCTTCAAAACAACGATCGATTGCCATGACTTCTCCGGTTGCTTTCATCTGAGTACCCAGAGTGCGGTCTCCTAACGCAAATTTGTCAAATGGCCATCGGGGTATTTTGACAACACAATAATCTAATGCTGGTTCAAAAGCAGCTGTTGTTTTAGTGGTCACAGCATTTGGGATTTCATCAAGGGTTCTACCACATGCAATTTTTGCAGCAACTCTTGCAATTGGGTACCCAGTAGCCTTTGAGGCTAATGCAGATGAGCGTGATACACGGGGGTTAACTTCGATGACGTAATAGGGCAATCCTTCATACGGGTCACCTGGCCAAGTGCGAATATCCTTGTGTGGTGCTAGTGAAAATTGGACATTGCAACCACCTTCAATGCCTAGCGAGTCAATGATCTTAAGTGCTGAAGTTCGGAGCATTTGATAGTCTTTATCGTTGAGAGTTTGAGAAGGTGCTACGACGATAGAATCACCTGTGTGAACTCCCATGGGATCAAGGTTTTCCATATTACAGATAGTAATTACATTTCCGGCCCCATCCCTCATAACCTCGTACTCAACTTCTTTCCATCCATCGAGATATTTTTCAACTAACACTTGGCTGATTGGGCTAGCAGCTAGTCCACTTTTCGCAATTGTCTCAAGTTCCGTATCTGTAAACGCGATGCCACCCCCCGTACCTCCTAGCGTGTATGCTGGCCGAATCACGACTGGTAGACCTATCTTTTTTGCAGCACTTTTGCATTCCTCTAAAGTTTCTCCTATTTCGCTCTCCAGGATAGGTTCACCTAGATCGGCAAGCAGTTGTCGGAATTCTTCTCGATCTTCGGCTTTGCGAATGGCTTCTAGGGGTGTACCTAGTAGTTGAACATTGTGGCGCTCAAGAACTCCTGCCTGAGCGAGATCAACAGCTAAGTTAAGACCAGTTTGCCCCCCTAATGTAGGTAGGAGTCCATCAGGTTTTTCTTTTTCAATAATTCTTTCAATAATCGGAACGGTGAGAGGTTCTATGTATATTGCATCAGCAATATTCTGATCTGTCATGATCGTAGCAGGGTTTGAGTTGACTAAAATGGTTCGAACACCTTCTTCACGAACCGCTTTACAAGCTTGTGTCCCAGCATAATCAAATTCGGCTGCTTGGCCGATAACAATTGCTCCGGAACCAATAATAAGAACACTTTCAAATTTTTTAGGCATTATTTCTCATCTGTTCAATAAATTTGTCAAATATATGCATGCTATCTAAGGGGCCAGGGCTTGCCTCAGAATGGAATTGAATTGTGAATAAAGGTTCAGTTTTCATAGCAATGCCTTCTACAGTAGAATCGTTCACGTTTAGGTGTGACACAAAAGCATCACTTTGCAATTCATCTGGATCAACTGCATACCCATGATTTTGCGCGGTGATTGTCACTTTGTTAGTTTCAAGTTCTTTAACGGGATGGTTCCCTCCTCGATGCCCAAAAGGGAGCTTAAAGGTTCCTGCTCCTAATGCACGTGCAAGTATTTGGTGGCCCAAACAAATACCAAAAATGGGTTTTTTACCAATTAACAACTTAGCTTCTTTTACTTGTACATCTAGTAGGCTTGGATCCCCAGGCCCTGGAGAGAAGACGATACCATTTGGTTTCAGATCAAGTACTTCTTGAGCAGTTGTTTGGGATGGTACTACTGTAACGAAACATCCTCGGTCGTCGAGTGAACGCATAATATTTCGTTTTACACCACTGTCTAAAACGACCACATGAAATTCTTTTTCTGCCCTTTCATTCCATGGATACATTTTTTTACAGGTAACATGGGAAACCCAATTGGTTTTCCCATAAATGTCTGCTTCTCTCAGTCGAATAAGTGCTTGCTCGGGTTGTTCATCTGTAGTTATTGTCCCTGCCATTACGCCGTCTTTCCTAAGACGTTTTGTAATAGCACGCGTGTCTACGCCATCAATTGCTATGATTTTGCGTTGATACAGAAATTGGTCTATTTCTTGTTTTGATCGAACATGACTACCAAAGGGAGCAATTTCTCTGACTATCAATCCTTCGGGCTGAATAATTGCAGATTCTTCTACACTATTGTCAGTTCCGTAGTTTCCAATCATTGGGTAGGTAAGTACCAATATTTGACCAGCATAAGAGGGGTCAGTGAGCATTTCCTGGTAACCAGTCATTGATGTATTAAAGACTACCTCACCGGTAGTGTGACCTTTAGCTCCATACGAGTTGCCTTCAAAAATACTTCCATCAGTAAGTACGAGGTACGCTTTAGCCATTAAGTCTCCGATTCTCTCGACCAGGCAAGTGTTCCATTATAGATAACTGCTTTTACACGTCCTTTTAATTCATGTCCGTGCAAGGGGGAATTCTTTCCCATTGACGTAAATTGTTCGACATCTACCACCCATTTTTCATTAGCGTCCAAAATTGTGAGATCTCTTGATACATTTGGCGTTAATTTCCCGATTCCTTCCTCTAATCGAAATGCATTAGCTGGCCCTGTAGTAAGCGCCGTTAGAGCAATTTCTAAATCAAGTTCACCTTTATCAGATAACGTTGTAATCGTTGCTAAGGCAGTTTCGAGGGAAGAAATACCAAAAGGAGCTATAGCAAACTCTTGCATTTTTTCTTCAATTGCATGTGGGGCATGATCAGTTGCAATCACATCAATTATTCCGGCATTTACGCCCGCTAAAAGTGCTTTCCGGTCGATCTCCGTTCTTAAAGGAGGGTTAATTTTAGCAGCAGTTTCATAAGCCGGAGAATTTATTAGATCATCGCCACCTACCATGTTTTCAGTTAGATATAAGTGGCTCGGGGTTACCTCGCAGGTTAAAGGTAGCCCTGCCGCTTTAGCGTCTGCGACCATTTCAATACTGCGAGCCGTAGTTAAGTGCATTAGATGTAAAGGTGATCCCGTCAGTGCACATAGTTCGATATTTCTTGCGATCGCACTAGTTTCTGCCGCGCTTGGTTGCCCTAGTAGCCCTAATCGTTCACTTATAAGTCCTTCATTCATAACACCTTTGTTACTTAATGAAGGTTCATCGCTATGTTCAGCCAGAGGGATACCTAATGAGCCTGCCAATTCAAGCGCACGACGCATAATAATTCCATTTTCAACTGGATTTCCATCGTCACTAAAAGCTACACATCCAGCAGCAGCTAATTCACTTATTTCCGAAAGTCGTAATCCTGCACGTCCTTGGGTTGTCGCTGCGACCGGTAGTACTCTGATAGAGGCGTCTTTTAGAATGCGTTCCTTAAGTCCTTGTATGGCAGATGCGTTATCAGGTGCCGGTTCAGTATTTGGCATAGAACAAACAGTCGTGAAACCACTTTCTAAGGCCGCTTTTGTTTCTGTCAGTATCGTACCTTTTTGCTCAAAACCAGGCTCTCGTAGATGACAATGTAAATCAACAAAGCCGGGGGTTACGATACAACCTTCAGCTGCTATTACTTCGACATCCTCAACTTCAATCTTTTGAGCGATTTGGGATATGAAGCCGTTTTCTATTAAAAGATCGCCATAGATATCAACTTCGTTCCCAGGGTCAAAAATACGTCCACCACGAATTAAGATTGTTTTCATACAATTGTCTCTATAGTTCTTGTTGCAAGTAAATATAATAGAGCCATTCTTACAGAGACCCCATTAGCTACTTGTGCGTTAATTACAGATTGATGCCCTTGCGCGATCTCTTGAGTTATCTCAAGCCCAACATTTACTGGTCCTGGATGCATAACTATTGCATTCGAATTTGCAAACGCGATAGTTTCACTATTTATTTGGTAATTTTTTATATATTCACTAAGTGAGGGGATTATGCCGGTACTTTGACGTTCTTTTTGTAATCTTAGCGTTATCACAACATCGGCATTTTTAAGTGCAGGCTGCAATTGTGTAGAGATAAAGATACTGCTGCCTTCTTTGTTTAGTTCATCAAAATATTTTGGTAATAAGGTCGCAGGACCACAAATTGCAATTTCTGCACCAAGAGTTTGTAATGCCCAAATATTCGATCTTGCGACACGACTATGTAAAACATCTCCGACAATAGCTATTTTTCTTCCAGCTATTGTTTTCAGATGTTGTTTGATCGTAAATAGGTCAAGAAGCGCTTGCGTTGGATGCGCATGCATACCATCGCCAGCATTAATTACACTCGCTTTTGTATATTTACTTGCTAGCTCAGATGCCCCTGAAAGGGGGTGCCTAAGTACAAGGAGATCGGCACCGATTGCTTCAAGTGTACGAACGGTATCTATTAACGATTCACCTTTTTCAACACTACTTTGTGATGCGGTAAGGTTGACTACATCTGCACCGAGTGCCTTTCCTGCAAGTTCAAAGCTTGCACGAGTTCTAGTGCTATTTTCATAAAAAAGGGTTGCTAATGTCATTCCTCTTAACGTTGTTGTACGTGCTACGGGACGCTCTCGAACTTCGAGCATAGCTTCAGCTGTTTGAAATATAAGATCGTATTCTTCTTCCTTTAAATCTGCGGTATCTAGTAAATCTTTACGAGACCAATTTTTTTGTTCAGACTGAGTGTGCTCTTCTGCGTTAGTTAATTTAGATCGAGTAGTCATGAAAGCTCCTCGTCGATTATTGAAACTCTGTCAATTCCATCAACCTCATTTAATTCAACCAGAATTGATTGATTAGGTGCTGTAGGAATATTGCGACCGACGAAATCAGGTCTAATAGGTAATTCTCGATGACCACGATCAATATAGACCGCGAGACGGACAGAGGCAGGACGCCCATAATCCATCAATGCGTCGAGTGCAGCCCGGCAAGTGCGTCCTGTATAAAGCACATCATCGACTAGTACGACTGTCGTACCAGCTAAGTCTCTAGGGATAGTACTCCTTTGTAGTCGTGGTGCAGGCCCAGAGGAGTTGAGGTCATCACGATGGAGAACAATATCAAGGGAACCTGTAGGTATTTCAACACCCTCGAAGTTTTCAATCTCTGTCGCGATTCGCTTTGCAAGGGTTGCTCCGCGTGTAAGAATTCCAACTAGAATAAGTTCGGACGTGCCTTGATTATTTTCAATGATTTCATGCGCAAGTCTGCGGATGGTTCGCTCAATTTCTACATTTTCTTGTACAACGATTACTGACATAAAAAGGCCTGTCCCTTCATGTCACAGAGGAAGCGATTTTTTTGAAAATAAAAGACTTGAAGAGGAAATAAAAAGTTAGAGAGAGTTCTTAATATCACTTTGCCTCCCTTCTCGGCCTCACAGGACCGTTTTAAAGGGTATATCGAGCATAACGTACTTTGTTAACTATGCGCCAGCATTCATCTTTTTCCACTGACATAAGGATAGATTTATTTCAATTTATTTGCCTATTTATGAAATAAACAGGAGTTATCTGTCTGTCCTAAAAAGAGGTTAGGCTTGCGCTAATGAATACTTGGGGCTAAAACTGAGTAGTTCCCCGGTAGCTCAATGGTAGAGCGAGCGGCTGTTAACCGCTAGGTTCGAGGTTCGAGTCCTCGCCGGGGAGCCATACTTAATACAGTCATCTCCTAGATAAGAGGAACTGGATGAGAATAGGTATTTCACTTACTACTGCATTATTTGGATATAAAGCGCGTGTAGGGGCACAAATGATAATTGAGCGCTGTGCAGCTGCGGCCGATGCAGGGTTAGATAGTTTGTTTGTAGGAGACCATCACAGTACGAGTCCGATGTCGTATTTTCAAAATGTCCCAATTTTGGGTAGAATTCTTGCCGAATGGGATACTAGGCCTGCAGGCGCTCTTTTCTTATTACCTCTTTGGCACCCTGTACTTTTGGCTGAACAAATTGGAACACTAGCAGCTATTCATAAAGGTCCCTTTATATTGCAATGTGCAGTTGGGCCGGATGATCGGCAGTTTCCTGCTTTGGGTGTACCAGTTAACCAAAGACCCTCTCGTTTTGAACAAAGTTTAGAGATTATGCGTCGATTGTGGGATGGGGAGAAAGTTAGCAGTGATGGTCGTTGGACTTTTAAAGATGCTGCGATATCTCCCGTACCTGAAGAAAGAATTTCGGTTTGGATAGGTGCAAATTCAGGTGTAGCACTAGATCGTGCAGCGAGAATATCTGATGGATGGCTAGGGAGTCCTGGACTTACATTAAAAGAGGCTTCTGCATTTTCTGCTGAATATGCAGAGAAATGTGTGGCTTATGGGAAAAACAGGGACACTGTTGCGATAAGGAGGGATGTTTATGTGGGTAAGAATGATGAAGAGGCGATGGAAACCACTGCTCCAGTTTTAAATAAGGGCTATCGAGGGATTGATCCTAGCGCGTTAGCGATTGGTGATCCAAAAACTGTGGCGGACGATTTTCAGAAGTTAGCGGAAGTTGGATACACAGATGTAATTGTTAGAAGTATTGTTCAGGATCAACGGTCTGCTCTCGAGTCAATTAGGCGTCTTGCTGAAGTTCGTGAACGTTTGCTGGATGTTTAGATTTAATCGTTTTATTTGGTCTATCTAGTCGAAAATTATCTATAGAAGTGGACCGTCCAGTTGTCACAAGTTCACTAATTGACTCTCCAGTTGCAGGTCCTAAGGCTATTCCCTTCCGTCCATGCCCGGTTGCTATATACGCACCATTAATATTTGGTATTTGATCGATAAAAGGCAGACCATCAGCACTTAATGGTCTTAAACAAGCAGTATGATCCATTATCACACCTTCTTTTAAATGGTCTGTATAGCGCGAAAGTGATTTCAATATTCGTTCTTTTCCATTTTGAGTAGGATGCGTATCAAATCCGGCATAATCCTCTGTAGTACCGGCAAAAACAATTCCGTTGGGTCGGGTCAAAACATAATTTCCTTGAATATCTGAAAATCCACCTGTTGGTGTGTTGGGGATCTGCATGCGCAAAATTTCACCTTTGAGGGGGATGACAGGAATTTTTATCCCTAGCCAATTCTCTAGATTCATTGTCCAGGGGCCCATAGTGAAAATAACTTTTTCAGTTCGGATAATTCCTGATTTGGTTTCTACACCTTCGATACGGTCCTTATTTTTCAGTAAATTTATAACTCGCCCCAGTTCTAACCGTGCTCCCATTTTAAGTGACTCAGCTACAATCTTTTTCGTAAATGCTTCTGGATCTAATTGATAATTTGTAAAGCAGATCCCACCATATGTTTCCTTGTTGATCCAACCTTTTTCCTGCAGGATTTCCTCATTTTCAAGCCATTGC
Organism: uncultured Anaerolineaceae bacterium; assembly: GCA_964343095.1. Lineage (GTDB taxonomy): Bacteria > Chloroflexota > Dehalococcoidia > Tepidiformales > Tepidiformaceae > JAKUNN01. The sequence goes on from CAYFHW010000015.1 coordinate 16,248, forward strand.
GATTCTGAATTAAGACGTGTTTCACGGAGTTGATTTACTTCATCTAAAGTAGTGGCAATTGTAAGTGCTCTGTATTTTTTATACGCATAGTGGTTTTCTCCATCAAATTCTTTAGCTAAATTGTCATGAATTTGTAGGCTTTTTCCTAGAAGCTCCTTAATCTCTGGTGTTTCACTGGGAGCAAATGGTGTCAAAATACCACCAGCTTTCCCACTAGCCCCATGTGCTATTGATTTAGCTTCAAGTAATAATGGTTTTAATCCTTTTTTGGCTAGAAAAAAGAGAGCTGATGCTCCTATAACTCCACCACCAATTATTGCTATATCTGCATGTGTCTCTTGCATGCAGATTAGGTTTTTTGAACTGGATGCGTGACTGCTCCATCTGCTGCACTTGAAACTGTTTGTGCATATTTTGCAAAGGCGCCTTTTTCATATCTAGGCTTGGGTGCGTTCCATTCCTGCAACCTGTTGTCTAATTCAAGATCATCTAGTTCGACATTCAACTCACGCTTTTCTATATCGAAGCTCACTATGTCACCATCCTCTACTACTGCAATAGGTCCCCCCACTGCTGCCTCAGGAGCAACATGTCCAGCCATCAATCCGTGCGTAGCACCACTAAACCGTCCATCGGTTAAAAGCGCTACCTCCTCTCCAAGACCTTCACCCACTAATGCAGCTGTGACTCCTAGCATTTCACGCATACCAGGGCCACCTTTCGGTCCTTCATAACGAATAACTAGAACATCTCCAGGTTGGATTGTTTGTTCAACAACAGCTTTAAATGCGTCTTCTTCGCAATTAAAAACCCTTGCTGGACCCCTATGTTGTAACCTTTCATGCCCGGCAACTTTTATTACGCATCCATCAGGCGCAAGGTTTCCTCGTAATATTACTAACCCCCCTGTTGATTTTAGTGGTCGGTCTAAACCCCTAATAACATCTTGCCCTATAGTTTCAGTTGCTTCCGACGCCTCTTCGCCTATAGTTTTTCCTGTGACAGTCATCTCTTCACCATGGAGTATTCCTGCCTCTAATAGGCGCTTTGCGAGCAAGGGAGTCCCCCCCGCCTGATCCATGTCTAGAGCTACATATTTGCCGCCTGGTCTCAAATCTCCAATTAGGGGTGTTTGCTGACTCACTAAATCAAAATCATCTATTTTCAAAGGTACGTTTACCTCACTTGCCATCGCCAACAAGTGAAGTACTGAATTAGTGGAACCACCAGTCGAGGTTGCACACATGATCGCATTTTCAAATGCATTTCTCGTTAGGATATCCTTTGGTTTTTGACCACGCTCTAGGACTTCCATTACAAGTTTTCCTGAGTCAAAACCTATAGAGTTTTTGCGTGGATCTGTGGCGCCAGGTGAAGCACTTCCCATAGGCGAAATACCAAGAAATTCAATAGCCGTTGCCATAGTGTTAGCCGTATATTGCGCACCGCAGGCCCCAGCGCCTGGACAGGCAACATTTTCTAATTCTTCAAGTTCTTCGTCTGATAGGTTCCCTGCGGCATGCTGGCCAACAGCCTCAAAAACATCCTGTATCGTCACGTCTTTACCTTGGTAAACGCCTGGGGCTATTGAACCACTGTATAAAACTAACCCAGGTATATTTAACCTCGATAGGCCCATCACTCCGCCTGGGATAGTTTTGTCGCAACCAACTATTACAACTGCAGCATCAAATGAGTAACCTACGCCACAGAGTTCAATTGAATCTGCAACCATTTCTCTACTGATCAACGATGCCTTCATGCCTTCCGTTCCCATTGAAATCCCATCACTAATCGCAATAGTATTTACTTCAAAAGGTGTTCCGCCTGCTTCTCGAATACCATCCATAACCTGTTGCGCTAACTCTCTTTGACTCAAGTTACAAGGCATTGTTCCTATCCAGGAGTGTGCAACCATTACTAGTGGTTTTGCCAAATCTTCAGAGTTAAGCCCCACAGATTTAAAATAAGAACGTGCAGGTGCACGTCCTGGACCATCTACTAATGTTCGGCTTTGATGACGAGTATCAAATGGCATAAGAATCCCCTCAGTTCGATTTCATTTGAAGCCTACTATGATTTAGCTATATCGGCCCGCGTTACTGTGTAGTTTCTTGTAAATAGCTTTATTTGTCTGAAAAATATTTATTTTCTTGTTCGCTGGTTAGCCGACAAGCGTTGCTACACCACTTTCGTCTAGATGTAGCACTTGTGCCTACTAACTCCTGAGCACAGTTTCCAAAGTTTTGGCAGGGATAATAGTCAATATCTGGAGTTTTTTCGAGTTGTTGTTGGATAAGTAACCATATATAACCACTAAGATTGCGTGGTGCAGCAACTGCAGCAATCCGGTGGCCGGTTGCGTTATTAGCGTTAGCAATATCTTTTTTTCCATACTTGTCCTTTTTTACATCCCAAGGATTTTCATTGGTGAAATAAGTGTTCTCCTTGAGATATTGATTTACGTACTCAATCACCCATTTGAGCAGAGAGCTATACGGAACTTGCCAAGTAGGATTGGGAATGTTTTTATTGTCTATTTGCAAGATTTGTCCTATACCTTCACCTTTCCAGGCTGCTTCAGCAGCTCCCCATTTGACGCTGGTTAACATTGGGTTGGGTACTTCTAGGGTCAGGGAGTTAGCAGTTGTGATGCTTGTTTCCCTAGGTTTAATTGCGTGATAATTACGGTATGCTCCGATCCCACCGATCCTGTCTAGAACATTAACTACCCACCATACTGTGCCAGCTTCTTCCATAAATACGTCTATACGATTTCGGCGTGGCCGTTCTTTGTCTCTGGTCACACCTATTTCATTCGGTAATTTTGCGGCGAAGCCAACTTGTAGTGGACCATATGTCTCATACCAATTACTTATTAGCTTTTTGCGTTGGGTAACAAAGGTTTTTTTTGCATATAAGGCATGGTTATCTGGGGTGGTTTCTTTAATGGTTTCGTGAAAAATAGTAGATTCAGTAGATTTTAAGAATTTTTCAAATTCACGCATTAATGTTCGGTGTAAGGCTGGCTTTTCGTGAGGTATCGTTGTTTTTTCAGTATTAGTATGACTGATGTAGGTATCGGTTATGTTCACGTGTAAGGCACGGTTCCATATCCACTCAGGATTTATCCGAGTAACCTGCATTATTGACCTAACTACCCTTACCCTTTTCGGCTAAGATTCTCTTCATTGCATCCCCTAACCTATGTATTCCTTCTTCAATTTCTTCAATTGGAACATAACTGAAGGCGATTCGAATATGTTCAGTCGTATTGCTATCTGAAGGGGTGACATTAAAGTTGTTTCCATTTCCAACAATTACTGCCTCTTCATTAGCCGCAGTTACTACAGCCTCTGCTGTGAGGCCTTTCAGTAATTCAAGCCAAAGAAAAAATCCACCTGCAGGACGTTCCCAACGTACATGCTCACCGCAATATAATTCCAATGATTCCTCAAGTTTCGTTAATTTCCTCGAGTAAATTCCTCTTAAATTCTTTATATGGTTTTCTAATTGATTGCTTCGTATTAATTCAGCGGCTATGTTTCCAAGAAATACACTTGAACCCATGTCATAACGAAGTGCAGCCATACGAGAAATAAGATCAGGTGGCGCAAGGGTCCATCCAAGACGTAGGCCGGTTGCTACAATTTTAGAGAAAGTAAGTACTCTGATCGTTCCCCCTTCAGAGAGGGAAAAAAGAGATGGTGGTGGTTCTTCAAACCAAATTTCTCCGTACGGGTCATCTTCAAGAATAAGTAATTGATGTTCTGAACACAGAGTTAAAAGTTGCTTGCGTCTTTCCAAAGAGAGAGTTTTACCAGTTGGATTTTGATGAGTAGGGATGCAGTAAAGAAATTTCGGTTTTTTACCTTTTTTCTCTAAGGCAGTTAATGCGTCTTCAATCGCTGCTAACTTAACGCCTTCGGAGTCCATCTCTATTGGTATGAGCTCAACACCATATGATTTGAGAGTTCTTATCGTACCTGGGAAAGTGGGTGTTTCCACGAGCACTACGTCACCAGGGTTTAATAATGTATCGCAGACAAGACCAATTCCTTGAGCAGCACCGCCGGTAATAATTACATGTTCACTTCGTACTTCAAATTGTTCTGTTTGTACTGAACGCTCGGCCAGTGCAGTTCGTAAGGCAATTGGGCCCAGTGTGCCACCGTATTGCAAAGATTCAGTTCGATTATTCCTGAGGGCACTTTCAGTTGCATCTAGGATAAGGTTGTTTGGTAGCGAAGGAACGTCGGGGATGCCGCCAGCGAAGGAAATGAGTTTTCTCGGGTCAGGGGCATATGCGGCCCAAGCAGTACCACCCATGATTGCCGAACGATTGCTGACCAATGGCTTCAGGGTTTCTTCGTTCCAAAATTCTTTTTCATTACTCATTGCATAAGTATACCGCTGGACACGTTTTGGCTTAGTTGAAAGTTATTATTCTTTAGAAATACGCATATCTAGACCCAATTTGATATACTTTTTGTAACAATTGTGGGATTTTTCAAGCGCCACCGTTAGGCGGCGTTTTTGCTTCCCTGTTTATGTGAGCGATAGATTGCAAGGATTTCCAAAAAAACAAGGCTTATATGATCCTGTTTTTGAGCACGACTCATGCGGGAT
>CAYFHW010000016.1:0-19710 GCA_964343095.1 uncultured Anaerolineaceae bacterium
ATTCTGAGTATATGTATGTAAGTGCAAGCCGCATTCGAGAAGTTTCGCGATTAGGTTATGATGTTGCAGATTTGGTACCGCCAAATGTTCGTGATGCAATTCAGCAAAAGCTTGCTAATGGAAGCTAATTATGATTAAGAGGTTAGCGTGAGTGAAGAATTCGGCATAGATCTCGACGATGTATTTAAGGTCATTGAGCAGTCTGAGGTTCTGGTTGTTCGGTTTTCAACAGTAGGCACCAAAAGATTGTTAATCGATTTTCGAACGGATGAAGAAAATTTGCCCTTTATAGGTTTAGTAGACCCTGCAAATTCCGTTGAAGAAAGGATTAGGTCGGTCAAAAGATTACGTCCCTCATTTCCCTATCCTGAAAAGTTTATGTCGTTTCAGTGGCCAAGATCGATTCCACTCTTAGAACTCAGTGGCGTTTGGGAGAAAGTGGGAAGTCGAATGATTGCAGATGGTGGTGAATTTGTTACTACAACTATTGCAAAAGCATATGAAGATCTCGTATTTGAGGAACGCAAACAAATTGTAGGTGCAATCCAGGGAACTGACGAATGGCAAACTATTTGGCAAAGTGAGTAGCAAAAATTTCTACCAAACAAATTGATTTACGTAGCGATACTGTTACACGTCCTTCGCCAGGAATGCGATCCGCAATAGAGAGCGCCCCTGTAGGTGATGATGTATTGGGTGATGATCCAACTGTCAAAGCGTTAGAAGAGATTTCAGCAAAAAGACTTGGTAAAGAATCTGCTTTATTTGTTCCATCAGGAACGATGGCTAACCTTATAGCAATTTTATCCAGCACTACTCCTGGCGATGAGGTTCTTTTGGGTGATCAGTCTCACATTTTTAATTATGAAGTTGCTGGAGCTTCGAGAGTTGGTGGAGTTCAGCTCCATCCATTGAAAAATTTAAAAAATGGAAGTTTGAATTTTAAAGAGTTGTCTTTAGCAATTAGAGAAAAAGATATTCATGCTCCAAATACTTCCTTACTTTGTCTTGAAAACACTCACAACCGATGTGGTGGTATCGCAATTCCAGCAAATGTAATTTCTGATACTTGCGAAATCGCGCACAAAAAGGGGTTAGGAGTACATCTAGACGGAGCCCGCATTTTTAATGCGGAGGTGTTCTTAAATGAAAGTGCTGCGCTAATAGCACAACATTGCGATAGCGTTTCTTTTTGTTTCTCAAAAGGATTAGGAGGGCCAGTTGGTTCAGTACTTTGTGGTTCACAGCTACTAATTAAAAAAGCTAGACGTTATCGGAAGATGTTAGGTGGTGGTATGAGGCAGGTAGGTGTCTTGGCTGCGGCAGGGATCTATGCATTGGAACATAATATTGCACGATTGGAAGATGACCATAAAAATGCAAAATATCTAGCTATGCAACTATCCAACACTCCTGGTTTAATTGTCCAGATACCAGATACAAACATTATTAGTTTGTCTACGCAGAACGATCGACGAGATTTCTGGATAAGAGAACTTGCGGATAAAGGTGTTAAGGTGAGTCCATTTGGCGTTGATCGCTTCCGTATGGTTACTCATTTAGATATTCATAGCGATGATATTGAGTTTGTAATAAAAGCAATACACAGTGTAGCGGAAAAAATATGAAGACTTTTACATTCAAATTTTTAATAATCTTAATTATTTTGTTTCCAATTCTATATGCATGTGCAGACGTAGAGTTGGAACCACATTCAAGAATTTTTGATTCAGCGGTTTGGGATAAGAATGAGTCGCTTAAGTATGAACTGACAAGAAACGGATATGTGGAGGGCTTTTGTGTTGTTGAAACTTCATCTAAAGGTGATGGGGTAACCAACTTAATTCAAATCTGTACAGATGCATTTGACTACGGTTACACGGATGAACGCAGAACCTATGTAAAAGAGGCAGATTTACAACCTATAAGCTCTCTTAGGATAATCGAAGACCCAAAAAAAATGGAGCGTCGACATTTCTCTGCGAATTATTTCTATGATGATGTCAAACAAAGTCATGTAGTTTTTGAAATAAAAGAATTTAAAGACAATACAGATCTTCCAGTCAGGACACTTGAAGTTAGTCGGGATTTGCCACCATCTTCAGATATGGTACCTACACCTGTCTGGTATGACGATGATTCAATTTTTTGGTTAATTAGAGGGATTACGTATAACGAAGGTTTTTCTGCATCTTTTACTGATGTAAATGCGGCAACAGGAAGAGTTTTTTCCGCGCACTTGAAAGTCGAACGACGAGAATTTATCGAGGTTCCTTTCGGTCTATTTGAGGTTTGGAAAATAAAACTTGAAACAGCAACTATTAAACAATATCTCTGGGTGGAGTTGGAATCACCTCATCGAATTGTCCGAGCTAAGTTGGAAGATCTGGTTTATGAACTCATTTCAAGCTCTAATCCATAGCCTGATTTGAATCAATAACAGTTTTTAATGCTTATGTTTTTTGAAGTCATTGACCTAGCTTAAGTTCGCCTGCAGAATAGCGACAATCGTAAAGAGAAAGCTAACATTTGTGAACAGTATAGCCCTGATAAGTCGAGAACCTAAGCTTCGTAGAATGCTTTCGAAGTATCTCAAGGCTAGGCAAGAATTTAAGTCATCGTATGTAAGTTATGATGATGCTATTGAAAACCTTGACTTAAATACCACAGAGATCCTGATTGTTGATATTCAAGGTATACCTAGGGGCCAGACAGCTATTTCGATTACAGGTTTTACAAACTGGCTCTCAGATTCTGGTTTAAATGAAGAATGTGATGTTATATACCTTTTGCGTAAAGGAATACGTAAACCAAAATTAAATTATTCTGGGCCAATTGTGAAAAAACCATTTCCATTGGAACGAATAGCTGAGACGATACGCTTTTTAAGAGAAACAAAAACTGCAGCTTCAAGAACTACAAAACTCAGCTTAAACAGTGATTTAAATTTACTTTCTGCTAATAGTACAGAAGTTTCCTTAACAGAAACTGAAGCGAATTTATTGTCTTATCTAATGCAATATTCTGGTGAAATGATAACTTATGAGAAATTGTTAACTGATGTTTGGAAGTACCATGATACCGTGGGTGCAAACATTTTGGTTCGTGCGCAGATAAGTAATTTACGGAGAAAATTACGTCGTTTTAATCCTAAATATAATCCAATACAAACAATACGTGGTAAGGGTTATCGCTTCGTTGCCTAAATCAGAGCATTTGTGATTTAGCAATACATATAACTAGAATAGGTATTTATGACTCTTCGCTTAGATAACCGTAAGAATAATGAAATACGAAATATTTCAATTGAAACTGAAATTCAAGATTTTGCCGAAGGAAGCTGTTTAATTAATTTCGGAAAGACAAAAGTATTGTGCACAGCTTCAGTTGAAGAACGCCAGCCAGGTTTTTTAAGAGATACGAATAGCGGATGGATAACAGCTGAATATTCAATGTTGCCAAGGGCAACACTTACAAGAACCCAGAGAGAGGTAGAACGAGGACGACCGAAAGGACGAACTCAAGAGATACAGCGGTTAATAGGCAGATCGTTACGAGCTGCTGTCAATTTAGATCTATTGGGGCCAAGAACTATAACGCTTGACTGTGATGTTCTTCAAGCAGATGGTGGAACTCGAACAGCTTCTATAACTGGTGGTTATGTTGCCTTACGGATTGCAATAGAGAAGTTGATACGAGAAAAGAAAGTGTCTGAATCTGTGTTATTGGAACCCATTGCAGCGATTTCTGTGGGTATTGTTGACGGAATTCCAAGAGTAGACCTTTGTTATGAAGAAGATTCAAGAGCTGGTGTTGATTTGAATGTTGTTATGTCTGGGGAAAATGCATTTGTTGAAGTACAGGGTACTGCTGAGGGAAAGATTTTCACAAAGGAAGAGCTTGATGAAATGCTGCGACTTGCATCAGATGCAATTCAACAATTATTCCAATATCAATACGATAATCTCATATCCTAAATTTGTTAAACGTACGGGCCTAAGCTAGCACCACCAACTATGTGAACATGCCCATGTTCTTGGCTTTGCATTGCAGAATGACCAAAATTTGATACGAGTCTAAAGCCCTGTGGCGAAACTTCTTTACCAATTTGCGAAGCTATTTTCCCAATATCACCAATATCTGCCCATAATTCTTCTTGCAATCTGTGTTCTTTGGTCATAGCTAATAACATTACAGGTACCCAACGGAGCACATTCTGAATTACGATATATTTGTCATCTTCGTAAACAATATTCGCTGGCTCTTCGCCAGCAACAATTTTACAAAAGACGCAATATGGAGCCGTTTGCATGTATACCTTCTTGAAATTATTGCACTGTAAGAAGAACTTCTCCCACACTATCACTAAACGCTTTAAGTGGCACAATACTAAAGCAACTATAGGATTTTATGGCACGACTAGTACCAATAAGAGCACTCCAATATACGGAACATGCAGGTGCGCTTGCTAACTTAATTGCTCCTCCTTACGATGTAATTAATGAAAAGCAGCGAAAAGAGCTCGCAGAAACCCTTACTTATAATTCAATTCACTTAGAACTTGCTGAACCTGGAATAGATAGAGACTTAAGAGTACAAAAAAAGCTTGAGCACTGGCTAAGCTCAGGAATACTTAAAGATTTAGAAAAAGAATATTTTTTCGCCTATGAACAGGAATTTGAGGAAGCTGGTATTAAATATAAACGTAGGACTCTTTTCTGTGGAGTTGAGTCATTATCTTGGGAAGATGGTGCAGTTAAGCCACATGAGTTTACGTTATCAGCACCTAAAGTTGACAGGTTGTCACTTTTAGAGTCTACAAATACGCAATTTAGTCCAGTCTTTATGTTAGCGAGAGATCGTACAGGACAATTAAAGGATTTGCTGGATGGAGTTTGTGAAGCGGGATTTCCAGCTCAAGAAGGCACTGTTGATGGTATAAATCATAGAATCTGGGTAATAGAACCTTCAAGGGAAGTGCTCAAAACTCTTGCACCTCTATTGTCTGAAAGTTTTTATATTGCAGATGGACATCACAGGTATGAAACATCCTATGCTTACAAAAAACGAAAAGGGATAGCATCAGACGTAGAACATCCAGCAAACTATTGCTTAACGGGCCTAGTGTCTGCCCAAGATGATGGTTTATTAATTCGTCCTTTACATCGAATGATCAAACAAAGACCTCCATCTAACTGGCAAGAGAAGTTATCCAAATTCTTTAACATTCAAGAGGTGAACGAGGGAAGTACTGAAATTATTGCCGATAAGGATATCTTGGCGATTGGTCTTGATTCGATTAATTCACAACATAGATTGAAATTAATCGATTTTGATAATTTGCGTAAGGAGGTTACTTCCAGCAATAGTGATGCTTGGCTTAAAACGCAATCAAATATTTTACGATATGGGGTTTTGAATATGCTTTGGGGTTTTAGCGATGACGATATAAAAGCCGGTGCTGTCACCTATACTCATCTTGCTGAAGAAGTGTTTTCAGAAGTAGCAGAAGGCAATTTCACCGGATTTATTTTGAATCCAATCACACTGAATGAGGTTTTTGAAATTGCAGACCTCGGGGAAAGGCTTCCCCAAAAGTCAACATATTTTCACCCTAAATTAGGTTCGGGATTACTGTTTTATCCATTGATTACAAATGAACGAGAGTAATACTTTCAATCCCATCTGTAGCAGATATTTTACTCAACTCTTCGCCACTAGGTGAATCATCAACTACAACGATCATCGTAGCATTAGTCCGTGCCTCTTGACGTGCAACTTGCATATTTGAAATATTGATATCACATGCAGCTAGAGCTGTTCCTAAACTTCCTATCATTCCTGGTTTATCTTCATTTTCACAAATAAGTAGCGTATCACCTCGTTGAATCGTCACATCTATTTCTAAGCCATTAATTGATACAAGCTTTGAACTTAAATGGCTTACCGCTCCATTTAATGCTATTTTTTGGGTTTTTGTTTCTACTGTTAAACCTATTAAATTATGAAATATTTCATTCGAAGCATAAAGATGCTCTTCAATAACCCAGCCATGTTTTTGAGCAGCTAAAGTTGCATTCACTAGAGTAACTTCATCTTCACTGATAGGGCGAAGTAAACCTTTGATAGCTGAACTTTTTAACAATGTAATTCCCTGGTCAGCAATTTCACCGGAAATATCCAATTGAATTGAAGTCACTTGATCATTTACAAGCTGTGAAGCCAAGCTTCCTAATAAATCTGCCACTTCCATGTATGGGCCAAGTTCTTCCATAATCTCTGGCGCTACAAGTGGTGCATTCACCGGATAGGTAGGAGGTTTACCTTCCAAGATATCAATGATTTGTTTCGCGACATCAACAGCGACCCTTTCCTGAGCTTCTTGGGTAGAGGCTCCAAGATGAGGAGTAACAATTATTTGTGATTTTTCGAGTAATTTTGAATCAGATTTAAGTGGTTCTTCACTGAAAACATCTAGTGCTGCTCCTGCAATATGTCCAGATTCAATCCCTCGAATTAAAGCTTCTTCATCTAATATCCCACCACGTGCTGCATTAATTAGCTTTACTCCAGATTTCATAATTTGAATTTGCTCATCATTAATCATCCCTTTTGTTTGCGCTGTCAGAGGTATGTGTAAACTAATAAAGTCACTTTTTTTCAATATATCTGTCAACGTGGCAGATTCAACTCCCAAAGCATGTAATCTTTCTGCTGGAACGAACGGATCATTTGCTAGCACCGTCATCTCTAAGCCAATGGCACGACGTGCAACGGCTGCACCAACAGGACCAAAACCTATCAAGCCTAGCGTTCTTCCACGTAGTTCTGCGCCTACAAAATTTGTGCGGTCCCAGTTACCTTCCTTTAGTGACTTATCAGCCTGAGGGATATGCCTAGCTAAAGAAAGCATTAATGCCACGGTATGTTCTGCTGCTGCAATAGTGTTACCCTGGGGAGCATTAACCACAACAATTCCTTGTTCAGTAGCTGCATTTAAATCAATATTATCGACTCCGGTTCCTGCACGGCCGATAACTTTTAACCTTTTACCCGCATCAATTACCACATCACTTACTTGTGTCGCACTTCTTACAATCAGTGCATCATAGTTAGCTATTATTTTGCACAACTCATCCTCTGATCGGTTCAGTACGACATCTACATCAGCAACAGTTCGAACTAAATCAATTCCTTCAGATGCTATTTTATCTGCGATCAAAACTTTAAAAGACTCAGAAGATGCCAAAATTAACCCTCAGTCGAATTTTCCAAAAGATTTACAACAGTCAGCACCGAATCCTCGATTTCCTCTAGTTTAAAATGGCCTAAATGGCCAATGCGAAAAATTTTTCCTTGCAGCTTCGCTTGGCCTCCGCCTATAACGACATCAAATTTTTCTCGGGCAAGACTTGAAATTTTTTTGCCATCTATATGTTCTGGCCATTTAATTGCTGTAACTGTATTAGACGCATAGTTTTTATTAGCAAATAATTCAAGTTTATTTTGTTCAGCTAAAGACCGTGTTAATTCACCGGCTTTCCTGTGCCGTTCATAAATTGATTCAAGACCTTCTTCTCGCATAAGGCTAAACGCATGGTCTAGAGCAAAGAAGACAGATAACGCTGGAGTCCATGGGGTTTGCTCTTTTTCTAAAGAACTTTTTGCGCGTGCTAAATCAAAATAGAACCTAGGCATTGTAGCATTTACATTTGCTGCCCATGCTTTTTCACTTAACCAAACAAATGCAAGGCCAGGGGGGGACATCCAACCTTTCTGTGAACCACTGATGACAACGTCTAATCCCCATTCTTCAACAGGGCAAGGTATTGATGAAAGGCTACTGACAGCATCTACTATTATCAAACAATCATGTGGTTTTGCTACCGCTGCTATTTCCTTGAGTGGATTCGTAACTCCAGTCGAGGTCTCATTATGAGTAACCAGAATTGCTTTGTAATTAGGGTTTGCTTTTAATCTGGCTTCTATTACAGCAGGATCGGCAGCTTGACCCCATTCAACAGCGTATGTATCGACTTTTGCTCCATATGATTTTGCAATGTTTGCAAATCTTTCGCCAAAAGATCCAACTGAGATCGATAAGACTAGATCCCCAGGACTTAAAACATTAACGATCGCAGCCTCTAGCCCTCCTGTTCCTGAAGCCGTAAGCGAAAAAACTTCAGATGAGGTACCGAAAACCCATTTCAATCCCTCTGAAACATTGCCCAATACATTTGCAAATTCTGGACCCCTGTGATTTATCATAGGTTGGGCCGATGCAGCAAGTACATCGGGTGGACATGGGGTCGGACCTGGAATACGGAGGTTCACTCTTTTACTCCTCAAATATACACTGATTGTAACCGCTATAGCTTATACACATTCGAAAGAACGAAAATGAAAAAACAAAAATCCAATTTACGATCACTACCGTCAGTTGATTTACTTATATCCTGCCTCGACGCTAGTGTGCAAATTACAGCCACCCATTCTTTACTTGTACAAATTTCACGTGATGTTCTATCTACAGTAAGAAGTCAGGTTTTGGAAGGAGGTACAGTTCCGAGTATCGATGATCTTCTTTTTAAGGTAGAGGAGAAATTGGCTCTGCTTCGAGATTCTAGCCCGAGACGTTTAATTAACGGTAGTGGTGTACTTATCCAAACAAATATAGGTCGTTCCCCTTTAAGCGAACGTGCAAAAATCGCTATGTGGGAATCAAGTTCTTATAGTGAACTCGAATATGACCTTGAACGAGGCTCTAGAGGGAGTCGACTCAATCAAACTCGTGAGCTACTTACCACTCTAACTGGTGCTGAAGACTGTTTGGTTGTGAATAATAATGCAAGTGCATTGCTCACCTTACTTAGTGTCTTTGCTGTGGGCAAAGAAGTACTTGTTTCACGTGGTGAAGCTGTGGAAATCGGTGGGGGTGTACGTATACCTGATATTTTAGCGCAAAGTAATGCGCAAATCATTGAAGTTGGTACGACAAATAGAACATATGTAGAGGATTATGCGAAAGCAATTAACCCTGAAAACACTGCTGCTATCTTAAGGATTCACCAATCAAATTTTAAAATTGTAGGTTTTACGTCAAAGCCAAATTTGAAGGATTTAGCAAAATTAGCCCAAAATGAAAACATTTTATTATTAGATGATTTAGGTAGCGGATGCTTATTAGAAACTGAAGAATTCGGGCTCCCACATGAGCCAACAGTTAAGGAAAGTCTAGATGCTGGAGTAGATCTAGCCTTTTTTAGCGGTGATAAATTAATTGGAGGTCCCCAGTCTGGAATTATCGTTGGGAAGAAAGATCTCATAAAGGTAGTGAGAGAACATCCATTAGCAAGGGCATTGCGTTTAGACAAAACAGCAACAGCTGCCCTAAATGCAACTTTACTTAGTTATGTTGAGCAAAAGGCGGAAGAGGAGATTCCTATTTGGCAAATGATTTCTTCGACACCTGAACAATTGAAGATGAAGGCTTCGCGTTGGGCTTCTATCATTGGGGCACAAGCTACAGTAGTAAATTCACAAACCATGATTGGAGGGGGAGCATTACCTGATATAGGGCTTCCCACTTGGTGTGTTGCAATTAAACATGATGACGGGGCAGAAAAATTAGCTTCACTTTTTCGTTCCTTACCAGTTCCAATCGTCACACGTATCGAGGATGATTTAGTTTTAGTTGACCCGAGAACGATCGATGTACAGGATGATGAGATTTTATGTAATGCTTTTGTAGAAATTTTGAAGTAAACGTTAATCCATTCTAGCTTGCGGAAAGAGGTCGATTAACATTTCCTCTTCAGTGGGTAAACTTCGTTCGATTATATCAATATCATCCAAGGCTAACTCGGCTCCAATGGCGGCACACTCTAAGGGGGATTCAGTAATATAGCAAGGTACTTCGGTAGCTTGGGTTAGCAGTTTTTCAATATTACGTAAAAGTGCCCCACCTCCTGTTAAGACAATGCCTCGATCGAGAATATCTGCAGCTAATTCTGGAGGAGTTCTAGATAATGCATTTTTTACAGTTTGAGCAATTGATAGAAGAGGCTCTTCTATTGCCGTTGCAATTTCTGTACTAGTCATTGTTATTGTTTTAGGTAGACCACTTACAGTATCTCTCCCGCGAACTGCTTGCTTCAGAGGAGATAGATCTGGTAAAGCACTGCCTATTGCAATCTTCACTTCTTCCGCAGTTCGGATACCTATAGAAAGCTTATATTTTCGTCTAACAAATGATTGAATAGCTTCATCGAGTTGCTTTCCTGCAATTCTTACTGATTCACTTGCCACAATTCCATAAAGAGAAATGACCGCAGCTTCCGTGCGCCCGCCTCCAATATTTACAATCATGCTTCCTCTTGGTAAATCAACAGGAATATCGGCCCCAAGAGCCGCAGCTAATGGCTCAGGTATCAAATGAGTAGGTCTTCTTGCACCGGCTTGCTCACAGGCATCACGAACTGCGCGTTGTTCAACAGTTGTCACTCCGGCTGGGACTGTAATTACAATCTCTGGACGAACTAAATTAAAATTACCGCGTAAACTGTTGATGAAATGCGACAGCATAGCTGTAGTCATTCTATAGTCAGCTATAGCCCCCTCTTGTAATGGATACAAGACCTTTAATGCACCAGGAGTTCGGCCTTCCAATTCTAACGCTTCATCTCCAACAGCGACCACAGAATCATCCCTATTATGAATCGCTACTACGGAGGGCTGGTTTATGACAATGCCACGTCCTTTTTCGCAAACAAGAAAGTTTACAGTACCTAAATCGATACCTGCACGTACAGCTGTAAATAAAGCCATTAAGTACGCTCCATCTTTGCACCTAGTGATTCAAATTTAGATTGTAGGTTGTCATATTTTCGGTCCAGATGCTGAATTTCCGTAATAACTGATGTACCTGTAGCAGATAGTGCTGCCAAGAGTACTGCTGCACCTGCACGTACGTCTAAAGCAGTGACCTTAGCACCCGACAAGGTAGAGGGACCTGAAATTATGGCAGATGTTCCGGCTATAACAATGTCTGCACCCATTTTTCGTAGTTCATTTACGTAGAGCATACGATTTTCAAAAACACGCTCTTGGACGATGGAAACTCCAGCAGCTTGTGTTAATAGTGTTGCCATAGGTGCTTGTAAATCAGTTGGCATCCCCGGATATGGCAATGATTGAAAATTAACGGGTAACAAAGCAGT
This sequence comes from uncultured Anaerolineaceae bacterium, assembly GCA_964343095.1. Taxonomy (GTDB): domain Bacteria; phylum Chloroflexota; class Dehalococcoidia; order Tepidiformales; family Tepidiformaceae; genus JAKUNN01. The sequence continues at coordinate 11,220 of CAYFHW010000016.1, forward strand.
ATCCCTCGAAACGGTTATTTCTTTTCCACTCACTTCTAAATTAGCACCACAATCTATTAATTTTGAAAACAAAGAATCCAAATGTTCAACTGGAGTATTTTCAATTGTGACATTTCCAGCAGTTAGAGCTGCAGCAATTGCAAATGTTCCAGCCTCAATACGATCCGATGGTAGAGAAATCTCACATCCATTGAGTTTCTCTACACCGTGTATCTTTATCACTTGTGTACCTGTCCCACTAATAACAGCACCCATCTGGGTCAGTAAATCACCTAAAAATATAACTTCGGGTTCAGTAGCCGCATTTACAATAGTGGTATCTCCTTTTGCAAGTGTTGCAGCCATTAAAACATTTTGTGTACCTGAAACACTCGGGTAATCCATGAAAATACGTGTTCCTTGTAAGCCCGTGGAGGAAGAGGCTGTGTATACATCTCCAGCCTGATCTATTTGCGCACCCAATTTAGCAAAACTATTGATATGGACATCAACTGGACGTCCCCCTATGGGATCACCTCCAGGTGGTGGAGTGCTGACTGTTTGATATCTTGCTAATAGTGGACCTGTAACTTGAAAAGATGCTCTGTTTGCACTCATAAGATGAGCTGGTGCTGAAGTTTTAGTGATTTTGTTACAACAAATTGAAAGGGTATTTTTCTCCAGCTTTGTAATCACAGCTCCAAAATGTGATAAAAGCTCAGACAATGTCTTTACATCAAGAACATCCGGCATATTTTTAAGAATGACCGGCTGATCGGTTAATAAGGCTGCACACATTGCAGCCAACCCTGCATTAGCAGAACCAGAGAGTGATACACGGCCCTCCAATGTTGTTGGACCTCGCAATCGATAAGAAAGTGCTTGGGTTTTATAATTGCTCACTACTCAAGATTAGGGGTGATTTGCCTAAAACTGCAAGGTAATCCTTAAATATGGACTAACTACGTGTGCTAGATGTATTTGTACGCCTTCTTCGTTTTTCAACAACATTTAACCTAAGTAAAGCTCTTTGTAACGATGCCTGAGCACGTGCAAGGTCAACTGATGTTTGATCTGCATCAGGATTCTGTAATCGCTCTTCAGCGCGTTTTCTAGCCTCTTCGGCCCGTTCGGCATCTATTTCATCCGCATTCTCGGCGACATCAGCCAGAACCGTAACTTTATCCGAATGTACTTCCAGGAAACCTCCTCCAATTGCAAAGCTGGTTTCGTTAGTACCTCGTCTAAAAATGAGTTCACCATAGTCAAGTGTTGTCATCAAAGGAGCGTGGCGCGGTAAAATAGCAAGCTGTCCCTCAGATCCGGGAACGATCAGAACATCTAAATTTTCTTCAGTTTGAACGATTTCCTCAGCAGTTATAATTTCAACTGATAAAGGCATTAGGATTCCTCACTAAGTGACTGTGCCTCCGCAACTACATCTTCAATCGTACCTTTCATGTAGAACGCCTGCTCAGGCAAATCATCATGTAGGCCTTCTAAAATTTCGCTGAAACCACGTATTGTTTCCCGTATAGGAACATATTTACCTTCACGTCCTGTAAAAGCTTCCCCAACAAAGAATGGCTGAGTTAAAAAGCGCTGCAATTTTCGTGCTCTTGCAACTGTTAACTTATCTTCATCTGATAACTCATCAATACCAAGAATCGCAATTATGTCCTGCAAATCTTTATACCTCTGAAGTATCGATTGTACCGCACGAGCAACATCATAATGCTCCTGCCCAACGACGCGTGGTTCAAGGGCGCGAGAGTAAGATGTTAATGGATCCATAGCTGGATACAATGACTGCTCAGCCAAAGATCGTTCAAGTGCGACCACTGAATCTAGGTGAGCAAAAGTCGTTGCAACACCTGGATCTGTATAATCATCAGCAGGAACATAAATAGCCTGAAACGAAGTGATCGAACCCTTTTTTGTTGTTGTGATACGTTCTTCTAAGTCTCCCATTTCAGTACCTAATGTTGGCTGATATCCAACAGCTGAAGGCATCCGACCTAACAGTGCTGAAACTTCCATACCTGCCAATGTATAGCGATAGATATTATCGACAAAAAACAGAACATCTAATCCTTCTTCGTCTCGGAAATATTCAGCCATTGTTAACCCTGATAATGCAACACGTAAACGTACACCTGGTGGCTCATTCATCTGCCCAAATACCATGGACATTCGAGGTAGCACACCTGACTCATTCATCTCGTTCCAAAGATCATTACCTTCTCGAGAACGTTCACCAACACCCGCAAAAACAGAATAACCACCATGCTGTTGGGCAATATTATTAATCAATTCCTGAATGGTAACTGTTTTTCCAACACCTGCACCACCCAAAAGGCCAACTTTACCACCCCTTACGAGTGGTGCAATTAAATCAACTACTTTTATCCCTGTTTCTAAAATAGAAGGTTCTGTTTCCTGATCTTCAAACGCAGGAGCCTCCCTATGGATTTCCCACCTAGGCGCACCTTCAGGAGCTGGCTGATCGTCAATTGGTTCACCTAAGACGTTAAACATCCGCCCCAATGCTTTTTCACCAACTGGAACTGAGATTGCTTGTCCAGTATCAATAACAGGCATATCACGCTTTAGACCGTCTGTAGAGTCCATCGCCAAAGCTCTAACCCAATTATTTCCAACATGTTGCTGCACTTCAGCAATCAAGGAAGTTCCGTCATCGCGTTCGATGCTCAAAGCATTATTTATAGCGGGAAGGCTATCGGGGGGGAACTCAACATCTAGAACTGTTCCTATTATTTGCGATATACGACCAGTATTAGAGGTAGTAACCATAATTTTCTCCTTATTTTTCCTTCTTTGCTTTTGGCCCTAATTTGGCAAGTCGTTCACCCATATCAGCACCAGGACCTAAGCTCGTAGTTCTTTCAAACACGAGACCTTCTTTATATGTGTAATTTAAACCGTCATTTAATAGCCTTTTATCTTCTCGTAGTGTATGCCATGAGTTAGCTGCAATTTGCTCAGCCCACATTATTGTCTCACTCTCCAAATCATCATCTTTTACAACACGATTAATTAGTCCGATTTTTAAGGCTTCTTCAGCCATAACGCGTTTCCCTGTATACATCATTTCTTTAGCGGCTCCTGCCCCTATGCGAAGAGGTAACCGTTTCGTCATACCCCATAGTGGTGTTAGAGAAAAAGGTGCGTGAGTATCACAAAAAACCGCAGTATCACTCGCAATTACTAAATCGGCAGCTAACATCAGCTCAAGGGCTCCTGTGTAGCAAGCACCCTTAACTGAGGCAATTACTGGTTGCGGTAAATCCTCTAATGCATCGATCGTTTCAGATTGAAAATACTTAGAAGGTGCTTGCTCGCCTTTTGCAATTGAGCCTAAATCATTACCTGCAGAAAACGCTCTTCCTTCCCCACGAATAATTACTACACCTACATCTTCCGCATCATTTTTGAGTTCTGTAATTAATGCCCTTAACTCGATAAAAAGATCAGGGCTTAACGCGTTAAGCACATGTGGTCTATTGAGCGTAATTGAGGCAACACCATTCTCATCTTTCCTGTAAACCAGATCTTCTGAATTGTCTGATAGTGAAGTCATTCTAAAAGTGCCTCTGCCCCACCCACAATTGCAAGCAAATCACTAGTAATTTGCTCTTGGCGCACTTTGTTATACGTGAGTGTTAATTCTGACTCAATATCACTTGCATTATCGGTCGCATTTTTCATGGCTACCATTCGGGCTGATTGTTCAGATGCTGCAGATTCCAAGATTGCTGAATGTACTTGCATAATTACGTACCGAGGAAGCAATCGTTCATAAACAAGCAAGGGGTTTGGCTCAAAAATATATTCCTGAGTTAATGCATCATCTGTTTCCCCATCGTCTTGTTGAGGTGGTATAACAGGTAACAATTGCTTAATTACTGGTTGTTGATTCACTGTATTTATAAACTCCCCAAATGAAATAAACACCTTATCAACACGTCCATTTAAATAATCTTCCATAATGACTTTTGCGACAGTCTGAGTTTGAGTAAGAGCAGGATAATCTCCAAGTTCCGTAAATTCAGCAGCTAAATTTAATTCGGATCTTAGAAAAAAATCTCTCCCTTTTTTCCCAACAGCAACCATTGATACAGGCTCAGTAATTTCTGCTACAAAAGATGCTGCTTCTCTGTTTAAATTAGAATTTAAAGCGCCACACAGCCCACGATCAGGTGTGATGTGTAAAACACCAATATTTTTCACAGGCCTTTGTACGAGAAAAGGATGCTTTTCATCATCTTCACCACCCTCTCCAGTCGAAGCTAATGAAGCTAAAACGCCTTGTATCTTTTCAGCATAAGGACGCCCTTGAGTTGCTCGATCTTGAGCACGTCTCATTTTTGAAGCTGCAACCAATTGCAAAGCATTTGTAATCTTTGCCGTATTTTGGACAGAAGTAATTCTTCTCTTTAGCTGGCGAATAGTTGGCATATCAGCTTCCTAATAAGGAATATTCTCCTTTACTTCATTAATGGCAGCACTTAAACCTTCACGTGTTTCGTCAGTCAATTCCTTTTGATCTTCAATTGCGGAGAGAAGTTCAGGCTTATTACTTTGTAAATAAGAACATAATGCCCCTTCAAAAGACTGTACTTTTTCAACTTCAACATCATCAACCAAACCTTCAGTTAAACCAAATAGGATAGCCACTTCTTCAGCAAGACTCATAGGCACAAATTGACCTTGTTTTAAGACCTCATTTGCTCTGAGGCCCCGCTCCAATTGACGTCTGGTAACAGCATCTAAGTCACTAGTTCCGAATTGAGCAAACGCCTGAAGCTCTCTAAATAACGCATGATCAAGTTTTAAACGGCCAGCAACATCTTTCATAATTTTCGTCTGTGCAGCACTTCCCACTCGACTTACTGAAATACCAACGTTTAATGCAGGACGTATTCCAGCATTAAACAGATCAGGTTCTAAGTAAATTTGTCCGTCAGTTATCGAAATAACATTTGTCGGAATATAAGCGGAAACATCATTCGCTTGCGTTTCAATAATTGGCAATGCTGTAAGAGAGCCACCTGCGGCCAACTTCGCAGCACGCTCTAACAACCGACTATGGAGATAAAAAACATCCCCTGGATATGCCTCGCGTCCAGGAGGCCTTCTTAGCAACAAGGAAATTTGCCTGTACGCCCACGCATGTTTACTAAGATCGTCATAAACGATCAATGCGTCTCGCCCAGATTCCATAATCTCTTCACCCATTGCACATCCAGCATACGGAGCAAGGTATTGTAAAGCTGCGGACTCAGAAGCACTCGCGGAAACCACAATTGTATGCTCCATCGCTCCATTTTCTTCCAGTTGGCCAACTATCTGAGCAACTTTTCCTGCTTTTTGCCCAATTGCGACATAAATACAGATTAAGTCTCCACCTTTTTGATTAATAATCGTGTCAATTGCAACCGCGCTTTTCCCAGTTGAACGATCCCCAATTATCAATTCTCTTTGACCTCGACCAACTGGTATCATCGAATCAATTGCTTTGATACCAGTTTGGACTGGGCTATTAACACTTGAACGCAATGTTACGCCCGGAGCAATTCTCTCCACTGGCCTCGTTGTTGTTGTTGAAATCGGGCCTTTTCCATCAATTGGATTTCCTAACGCATCTACGACACGACCAATTAAGCCTTCACCAACTGGAACCTCAATAATTCTACCAGTTGAGCGTACTTCATCGCCCTCTTTAATATCTTGATAATCACCTAAAATCGCAGCACTAACTGATTCCTCTTCCAAGTTTAATGCCAATCCCATAGAACCATTAGGAAACTCGAGGAGCTCTGAATAACGTACATTTGTGAGTCCTGTTGCGCGGGCGACCCCATCACCTGCATCAATCACAGTACCTACGTCTGTTGATACTGTTGAAGACTCAAATTGTTCAATCTGCTCACGCAGTATGGATGCGATCTCTTCCGGACGAACGGCCATAATCTCCTCTTTCTGCGCTACTGCGCCCCTGCTAATTCATTACGTAGAGTACGTAATCGAGTACGTAAACTACCATCTATTAAGTGGTCACCAATCTTGATTACGATACCGCCAACTAGCGAGTCATCAATTCGTGATGTTGTTTCCACACGCATTTCGAGAGCATCAGAAATTCTTTTCTCGATAGCCTCTAAATTCTTTTTGTCTAATTCAACTGCAGTTGTAATTTCCGCATGACAGATTCCTTCAATTTGGTCTGCTAAATTATTAAAGGCATCAACAATAGCTTGTGCTTCAAATGTTCTGCTTTTCTTTATTAACAATTTCGCGACATTCCGAGCATTTTGTTGAACGTGACCTAATGCCTGGTCTATCACTGCATATCGTTTTTCTATTGGAATTGAATTAGTTACCAATATTGGCGCAGCTTCTGAATTTGTTAGCAGAGAAGCTACGTCAGCTAAATCAGATCGCCATGTACCCAAGGTATCTTCATCCACTGCAATATTTAAAATTGCTTGTGCATAACGACGTGCCACTTGTGTATCAGCCATCTATTTCCCTTGTTCTGTAATATCTGATTCCGCAAAAGTTTCTTCTATGATTCTTTCGTGGTCGTCACGGTTTACAGCTTGTTTAATAACACGTTCCGTAGCTGCTATAGTGATATCAGCAAATTCACCACGTAATTCCGAGATAGCCCTATCACGTTCTAACGCAATCTCTTGCGTTGCACGTTCAAGCGCTGTTTCACGGCTACGATCAGACTCTGAACGAGCTTCATCCTGAATTCTTGTTGCAATTTGCTGTGCATTTGCAAGAATTTCCTGACTTTGCTGTCTAGCGTCATCAAGCTGCCCTTCAATGGATGCTTGGGCTTCTGATGCTTCTTCACGAGCACTTTCGGCGGCGTTTAAGCCTTCAGCAATTCTTTGACGACGAGCATCAAGCATTCCTAAAATTGGCTTATATAACGTAAAGCGCAATACAACTAACAAAATTGCAAAGTTTACGATCTGCGCAATTATTTGCGGTAGATTTATCCCTAGAGCTGAAAAGGCCTCACCCATGCGGGTTTCCTTTCAAAACTAAATTACAAAGGCGATGATAATCGCAGTAAGCAAGGCATAAATACCAATTGCTTCCGCAAACGCAACACCTAGGATCATATTTGTCTGAATTGAAGCACGAGCCTCTGGGTTGCGACCTAGCGCTTCCATAGCTCGGCCGACCAACATACCGATACCAATAGCAGGGCCGATACCACCGAGACCCATAGCAATTCCTGCGCCAAGGGCTTTCCCGGCTCCATCAGTAAGTGCCTGTAAAAAAATGTCCATTTATTGAACTCCTTCTTTTCTTAATAGGTTAATTTTTAGAAACGACAACTTTATACTGCCGTCCCTTCGTTTTCTGGCGCCACAGCATCATCATGTTCTTCCTCATCATGGTGTTCAACTGCCATCATGGCAAAGACCAAGGTTAGAAGCGCAAAAACTGCAGCTTGGATAAAACCGACAAATAGTTCGAGACCATAAATTATATCTACGATAACGAACGGTATAAGGAAAGTAAGCATTAATATGAGAACTTCCCCTGCGAAAATATTACCGAATAGCCTAAAGGTAAATGAAATAACTCGAATAAATTCTGAAAGTAACTCCAAAAAGCCCACAAAAGCATTTATAGGACTAGAAAAATTAAAGAATTTCTTCAAGTAACCGAATCCAAGAGCTTGTAGTCCCCAAAACTCAACGATAAAGAAGGAAATTAATGCTAAGGCTAAAGTGTTATTAACATCACTGTATACCGACCTGAATAAAGGTATAACTAGCGCTAGTTTCTCAGATGGAAATTCAATCGCAGAAACGAACATCTCATCGCCTAAAAGAGCACTCGGCACGCCATGTTCATGGTGGTCATCAAGAATTATATTTGGGGCTGTTTCACTCTTATTTAAAGCAACCAATGCGGCCTGAACATCCTTTGCATCAAGGTGGTGACCTTCATGTTCTCCTAAATTAAAATCCTCAACAAATGTGTTTGCGAGGAAAACAACATAGTGGTCTAGAGCTTCCGGACCAGACAATCCTTCTTCTAACTCAAAATGCGCATTAGCATCTCCGGGGTTATCTACACCTCTGACACGAATTGGAACGAGTCCAACACCGCCACTCTCTTCCATAACAAAGGCACCGAATTTTTTAGTCTTCTCAAAATGTTCATCGTGTTCATGTACTTCTTCGATTTCATGAAAAACATGGTGTCCAACATCCTCTGTGATTCCAATTGCATTGAAGAAGGGGAGTAATCCAAACCAATTTGAAACTAGTATAAAAATAAAAAAAGTTGCAACAACTGTGAAAAACCGCCTACCTCTTTCACGCCCTGCAATGTCTTCAACTTGATTTACAAGGAATTCAAGACCACCCTCAACGAAGTTTTGGGCACCACTTGGTAGAAGTTTCATAGAACGTGTTGCTAGCCATGTGGTAATACCGAGAAAAATGATGACTGCCCA
>CAYFHW010000017.1:0-19498 GCA_964343095.1 uncultured Anaerolineaceae bacterium
CAGCAGCAGTAGCAGCAGCAGGTGCAGCCTCATCATCGTCACCACAACCTGCCAAAATTGCAGCAGCGCCAGCGGCAGTCACACCACCAGCTACTAAAAAGCGTCTTCGACCAAATCGACGACCCTTTAACCGTGTCCAATAATTCTCTGAATTTCGCATAGGAACCTTCCCCATAAACTGATTCTCTAGATTCTAGATTCACTAGCTGGATTTAGCAAGGTATTTTATGAGGTGATCCTAAGAAGTTTTTTTCTCTTGCAATCGAGAACGTAATCAGACAAAATCCTTAAAACATGCGCAACTACATTCTTCGCCGCTTAGTTTCTGTCCCATTGATGTTAATCGGACTCTCCTTGTTACTCTTTCTACTACTATGGGTCCGACCGGGAAGTGCTGCCTTTGGGGTAGCTGGTGGTCTATCTCTAGACACTGATTACGAGAAACTAGAAGCACGTATGGGGTTAGACAAGCCATGGTACGAGCAGTATGGTCGCTGGCTAGGAAAAGCAGTACAGGGCGACTTCGGAGACTCATTGGTACCACCTCAAAGTTCTGTGATGGGCCAGATTAAAGGCCGCTTAGCAAATACAATTGAAATTGGAATACTGACAATACTCATTTCAGCAGTACTAGGCATACCTATTGGGATTATCTCAGCTGTTAAACGAAACAGTTTCCTAGATGTCTCACTACGTACACTCACTATTCTAGGGATCTCTATACCAAATTTTTGGACCGCTACATTGCTCTTGGTTTTGCCTGCAAAATTTTTTGGGTGGACTCCGTTAACTACCGACTTCGCAAGCTTTACTGAAGATCCCCTAAAAAATCTAAGTATCGTAATTTGGCCAGCAGTAATCCTTGCCTATAGTAGTGCCGCCTACACAGCAAGACTCGTACGATCTTCAATGCTGGAAGTTTTTTATTCTGACTATGTGCGTACAGCACGTGCAAAAGGTTTGCAGGAACGAATTGTTGTTTTACGACATGCATTTAGAAATTCACTCATACCAGTTTTAACAGTTATCGGACTACAGCTAGGAGTAATTTTGGGTGGTGCTGTTATTGCAGAACAGATTTTTGCAATACCCGGACTAGGACTCCTAACCTATAAAGCTTACTTAGGCCAAGATTTCACGGTTGTCCTTGGAACAGTCATGATGTTTGCTCTCATGTTTGTTTTAGTAAATTTAATAGTAGATCTCCTTTACACAGTCCTCGATCCTCGAATTAGGTACTAACATGTCAGAACAATCAGAATCCACTGAATTAAACGAAGATGAACTTATTAATAGTTTTGCTGTACCACCACGTGTGGGACGTTTGCAATCGATACTTAACTGGATAATACGGGAACCATTCGGAACACTGGGTGCGGTTCTAATTATTACAATGGTCTTCGTCTCGGTCGCTGCACCGATCTTGCATACAACAGACCCTATGGGTTTTGGAATGAATATTCTCCAAGGACCTAGCTCTGAGCATTTCTTTGGTACTGATAGAACTGGTAAAGATACCTGGTCTCGAGTGCTTTACGGTGGAAGAATCTCATTGAAAATAGGAATAGCAACAGTAATTATTGGTACATTTGTAGGTACCGCTATGGCACTGCTTGCAGGCTTTCTTGGCGGAGTTGTTGATTTTGTTTTGGGAAGAATTACTGACATCTTATTCGCCATCCCTGCGTTCTTGTTAGCCTTAACTTTAAGTACCTCAATTGGAGCTGACATGCCTGATTTGCCTGGGGTTCCTGCAGGGGAAGTAGTGGTGATCATAGCTATATCTGTCGGTTTTATGCCCGGTGTTTTCCGCATTATGCGAGGGTTAGTACTCGAACAAAGAGGTACTATGTACGTTGAAGCAGCCCAAGTGATCGGTGCCAGTCAAACACGAATCATGGCACGGCACATACTTCCTAACATGTTGGGTCTAATGATTGTTACAACTTCAATTACACTACCGGCGGCAATTTTGACAGAGTCTGCTCTTAGTTTCTTAGGGGCAGGAGTACCTCCTGGTTCACCTTCTTGGGGAGCAGACCTTAGTGGTGCCTCACGAACATTTCTAATTAGAGCACCATGGTTAGCAATTTTCCCTGGACTCGCACTCTCATTAACCGTCTTTGGTTTCAATATTTTTGGCGATGCACTACGCGATACGTTAGACCCCAGACTCAGAGGAAAGATCTAAACTTCAGTTAAGCAGGTTCGTAAACGAGTTCCAGTTTAGGGACTCCCAAAAAAGGACTAGCCGTATGCGCACGAGCTTTCGTCCCTGGCTTCAATCGAGGGTTTTTCATAACTTCCAGTAATGCCTTTGAACCAATAACTGCCTCACTGCGTGCAAGTTGATAGCCTACACAGAAATGCTTTCCTAACCCAAAACCCAAATGACTTGCTTGGCCACCCTCATAATAGCCAGTTCTTAAATCACGCCCGAAATAAAGATCTTCTCGGAAAATATTAAAAACTTCGGGATCTTTGAACACACGATCATCATGGTTACCACCGTAAATTGATAAGTGAACTTCAGCACCAACTGGAATCGTCTGTCCATAAAGTTCAACTGGTGAAATTACTTCACGAGTTTGACTGCCAGCAGGAGCAGTAAGCCGCATAGTCTCCACAAAAACACGTTCCATAAGGTCAGGATCTTTTTGCACTTCACTTAGCTGATCAGGGTTCTTCATTAGGTGATACCACATACTTGCAATAACTTTGTCTGTGGTTTCACCTCCAGCAACAAGTAATAAACTCGCAAATGCCTTTATGTCCTCTTTGTCCATATGGGCACCATCAACTTCAGCTACACAAAGCCGGGAAATCAAGTCATCAGCAGGGTCAACACTACGCTCATCAACAAGACGATCTATATAGGCATGAAATGCCTGATTAGCCTTAATACCTAATGCCCTTTGTTCGTCATTCCCGGTCAATCCGTCCATCATCGCTGGGTACCACTCATTAAACGTCGCATGATCCTTTTGCGGCAGGCCAAGCATATCGATAATAACTTTTATTGGAAGGCGAGCACTAAATGCATCAATGAGATCTACCTCACCTGCTTGATGGATTTTTTCTGCAATTTCAGTCGCATTCTCAAGGGTAAATTTATCAATTAACTCTTGAGTATTCTTTTCGATAATTGGTAATAGTGTCTCAAGTTTTTTTCCTACAAATTCAGGGGCAACCACGTTACGTCTTTGGGTATGTTCAGTTCCATCAAACTGCATCATCGTTGTACCAAAAACAATCCCCATAAAATCAGCGTATAAACGATTTGAATAGTGCACATTGTTATCACGGAAAGCGTTAACAACATCATCATATCTGGTGATGTACCACTGACCATGTTTCTCGTCATGATACAAAGGATAGTGATCCCTCAGTACTTTGAGCGCTGGATAAGGATCTAGCCAATACTCAGGAGTCATAAAAACTGCAGGATCAAAATCTTGAGGTTTACTAGTCATCTATACCACCAGATTAAATTTATTTGTATCGAATCACTTAAACTTTTGAACATATTCACGTCTGTCACCAGAATCTTTCCATGTCAAGATTCTGCTTGGGGTATACGAAACTATTACTCGGTCTGGCGTATTTGCAATATGGTCATAAGATGACTCCCAATTATCACCACCATATTTTTTCGCAATCCGTTCAGTCATATCTCCGCCTAACCCAGGAGTAACAACTGCATCTTCACCCGCCAGAACAACTGTCTGCTGGGGTGGACCTGGTTCATCAATACACAAACTTACACGTGGGTCACGTTTTAAATTGCGAGTCTTAAGCCTAGGCTCCGTAGTACTGAAGAAGACTTTGCCATCTTCCCAAAGGAACCAAATTGGTGTCAGTTGAGGGAACCCATCTGGGTTAACTGTCGCAACAATCGCATTTCTTGACTCCGCAAGGAATAAATCCATCTCTTGATTTGTCATCGGCATAGCTAATCTCCTAACTACTTTGCCTGTCATAAACAGGTGGACGGCCATCACGTTGTGCTACTGACGCAGGCAATGAATCTGTATTTGTTTTAGCATCACTCCCTGCTGACCAACCCCAATTACTCATAATTCTATATTCTGTCATCCGCCACTTATCACCATCATCACGGAAAGTCCCTTGATACATTCCTCCCCCGATGGATGGCCTGCCACCTGAAGTCATGAAATAAGCACTTAACTCTGCTTTTGAGCAATCGAAAGCAACATTTATAGCTATGTTACAGGCATGATGACCTCCACTTAGGTGAGGTTCATGAGCTGAATGATCAGCATATAACGGACGTATCTCATCTCTTCCTCGAAAATCTAGATTCTTCATAGTTCCTGGTGGAAAATTAACCACTTCTAAATGTGCGTCCTCCGTAAAGACATCCATTATTCCTTCTGTATAACCAATATCAAGATTATATAGATACTCATTGAAAGTGCTCTGGACTGCTCTTTCGGCTTCTAATCTTGCTATCCTCGCTTTTAATTCATTAATTTCATCAGACATAGCAACCTCTTTCTTTAGAGAGTTAGAGTACCGCAGGCAACTGCTTTTGCAACCTTTAAGCAAAAAAATAAAGAAAACTGGTAGCAGGGCGGGGGATCGAACCCCGGACCTCACGATTATGAGTCGTGCGCTCTAAACCTTCTGAGCTACCCTGCCACATCCTCAGCCTAGAACGGTGTTGGTGGTGGCGCAATTCAAGATCAAAGATAATTGGCCAAAGCATGCGAATTCCAACGCGGCAAATGCCCTTCTTTAAAATCAACAAGTATTACCGAGGCAAGAACATCATCAGAGAAAGGAAAGGGTGAACCAGAATAGACTGCTTCAACTCCATTTGAACTAACTGCTTGCTGGACCTCCCAATGTCCCAAAGCAATGTAATCAAATTTCGGACCAACTAATTCAAGCTCGCTAGCATGTATACGTAAAGAGCGTTCTTTCTCTTGATCGTCAAGGACAAAATGACCATGAGCTACAGCAATGCACCAGTTATTCCTATCTAGTGAAGGTACAGCTTTCAAGGGGCTAATAGTGCAACCATCATCAACTGCACGCCCCCATATCTCAAGATTATATTTTTCAAAACTAAAGACAGAACCCTCATGGTTCTTAAATATATGCACTCTTGAAGCAATTGAATCCAAATTAAATCTGTCATACGGACCATATTTACCTATCGGATCATGATTCCCCGGCAAAATAACTGTTTCACCCGGAAAACGTTCGATTTCTGATGCAGCAAAATCCAGCAAATCATCAGTCACACGTCCATTGTCAAAAAAATCTCCTACTATCAGTAAAACATCGATATTTTCTTTAATCGCTAAATTCACTACTGCTGAAAAACCTTGTTCCATACTTTTACAACGTGCATCCTCACGCCCAAGAGGGCCCGAAGAAAATGCACCTAAGTGCACATCCGAAGTATGAAGAAGTCTAAAAGGACGTCGATCAAAGCCAGTCATAAATAAAATCACTATATAGGCTACACGAAGCCTAAGATGAGCTACAATCCACATTCAAGATGAGTACGTTACAAGAACAAATTGATTTAAGCGGCCCACCACGTCGTGTAGCCATTATAACCGGAGGTAGTCACGGGCTTGGATTAGAAATGGCAAGGACTCTTGCATTAGCTGGAGCAGATATATGCATAGCGGCAAGGGGAATAGATAGGCTTAAACAAGCACAGCAAAAATTACAGACGGAAATCGATCGTGAAGTACTTGCAATCCCAACTGATGTTACCGACAGTTCCTCATGCGATAATCTCATCCAAAAAACTCTCTCACATTTTGAAAAATTGGATATTCTTGTAAATAATGCAGGTATTGGTGATGGCCCTGGTCGAGGAAAAAAAGTTTGGGAACTAAGCGATGACGAGTGGCAAAATTCAGTCGCGGTTAACTTAGATGGCACCTTTTATTGCACACGTAGCGCAATACCAATTATGCAGCAACAGCAAACTGGTATTATTTTAAATATAGCCAGCGGTATGGGAATGCGTGCAACACCACAGAGTCCTGGTTACGCAGCATCTAAAGCCGGAGTTATTAATTTAACTGAAACAGTTTCTGCTGCTCTTGCTCGAGATAACATACGCGTAAATTGCATTACTCCTGGATTAGTAGCACAACAACCAGCCGCTAATTTGACTGAGAAACAACAGCAATTAGACCGCGGTAAATTCATCACAATAGGACGCTTAGGAGAAGCTTGGGAGCTTGGGCCTCTTGCACTTTTTCTTTGCTCAGATGCATCATCCTACGTCACTGGTGCAAATTTTTGTATTGATGGTGGGGGACTCGCAGGCGGAATAGCACCTACCGGCTATAAGCCTGATATAAATGGAGTTAATGATGACTGAGTGGGAACGTCATGCCGGATTTGATCTGTCTTCAAAAAAGGCTCTTGTCATTGGCTTTTCAAATCCTGCAGGCGCATCAATCGCCACATCCCTTGCCGAAGCTGGTGCGCACGTTGCAACAGCTTCCTCCACTTTAGATGGAGACGAAGTTATGAATGCAAAGCGGGCAAGTAAAGCGATCAAAGCACTGGGAAAACAAACTTTTAGTCAAGGATGGGACGTAACTCTCCCTGTAAATATTCAAGTAGGTTTACGACAAATATGTAAAGAATTTGGGTGCCCAGATATCCTTATATACAACGCTGATTTCGCACTAACAAAACCCCTTTTAAAGACGACAGATACAGAATTCAGCAAGGTTCATCAAATTAATCTTCATGGCGCGTTTGCGACTGCACGTTCTTACGTTCGAGAGCTTAAAGAAAATAGTGGAAAAATAATTTTTGTTAGTAATATTTTTGGCTCACGGGGTTTAAGCAACATGGCTGCATATTCAAGTGCCAAAGCAGGAATATCTGGCCTCACAGCCTCACTAAGCCAAGAATTGGCTCCGCAAGTTAACGTAAATTGCATAGCAAGTGGCTGGATGGATTGGACACAAGGGCGCGGTGCAAATTCAGTTGAAGATAATCTCTTACTACGATTTATTCCTTCTAGAAGATTTGGTAAAGCATCTGAACTCAGCGCTTTAGCCGTATTGCTCTCTTCAGAGGCCGCAAACTATATCACCGGTCAAACCTTTACTATTGATGGTGGAGTTTCCACACATTTATAAACGTAACTTTGGTCCCCAGCTTATCTTAGTTAATATAAAAGCATGAGTCAGAATCTCCCTTTAAGCGGCTTGAATGTACTTGAGCAATGTGGATGGAATGGGGTTTTAACTGGGCGTCTCTTGGCAGAGGCAGGTGCAAAAGTAATCAGAGCTTTTCCTGAGAACCAAGATCCTCTTGCAAAAGAAGCTCCCTTTTTTGGAAACTCTACCACCTCAATTCCAGGAACCTGGTTCAACTCAGGTAAACAATTATTTTCATTATCTGAGGGAAATCAAGGGGAAAAAGAGTTTTTTGAACTACTAAAGAATGCTGATATTTTGATTGAGGACTGGGATCCCGGGAATAAAATTTTCCAAGATAAAAAAATACAGAACTCCTATAAGGACCTTGTCCATTTATCAATGACCCCTATGGGATTGAATGGGCCTTGGAATAAATTAAATACCAATGACCTAATTCTTAGTGCATTAAGTGGAGGTGTTTCTGTAACCGGACTTCCAGACATGGCTCCTTTAAACAGTTATGGATATCAATCCTATAACGCTGCTGGCTTCTATGGAGCAATTTGTGCCTTATCTGGTATACGCCTACGTGACATAACCGGAGAATCTCAGCACATAGACTTTTCTGTCCATGAAGCAATGACAACTTGTACAGAACAAGTA
Organism: uncultured Anaerolineaceae bacterium; assembly: GCA_964343095.1. Classification (GTDB taxonomy): domain Bacteria; phylum Chloroflexota; class Dehalococcoidia; order Tepidiformales; family Tepidiformaceae; genus JAKUNN01. Next base: position 7,815 of record CAYFHW010000017.1, read on the forward strand.
TTGATGCAGTGGTTTTTCCCTGAAGGAAGGTGGGACCCTATAGCCAGGCGCCAAGGCAGCCTTCACTGGAGTGGAGGCTATGAAGTCGACCTAGATCGGAACGGAAGAGGAATCATGGTGACTTCTTCACTTGGCCTTCAAGATGTTCTCATTCCATGGCTTAATGAAACTGGCTTTGGGCAAGAATTGAGCGATAAAAATAATTTTCCTGATCTTGTTTCACTAGTAAAAAACATGCCTGTTGTGATGGATGCACTTCATGATTGGGTTTCTTCCAATGATGCTGAAGACTTATTTTTAGAAGCGCAATCTCGACGTCTACCATTTGGCATAGTTCGAAACATTGCAGAGGCCGTAGACAGTCCTCAAATAGAAGCACGTAACTACTTCATCAATCAAAAAGTTCCTGAATTTGGAAATGTAAAATTTCCAGGAAATTATATGCGTTTTTCTGATAAACAAACACATCTAAGTCCTCCTAACATGTCAAACAAGCAATGGAATCAATCCCGAAAAAAAAGGGGGCCACAAAAAACCGATCCTTCTCTCGGGCCATTGCAAAACATAAGAATTTTAGATTTTACTCATGTTTTAGCTGGACCATTTGGTACCCGAATACTTGCAGATTTGGGAGCTGAAGTAATCCGTGTAAGTACAGCATCTCGAAACTCCGGTGCAAATAACCCTCAACACCCCTATTACAATTGCTGGAACCGCAATAAAAAAAGCGTAACAATAAATCTTAGTACTGAAGCAGGAAAAGAAGCTGCTAAACAATTAGCTGGAAAGTGCGACATAATTATTGAAAACTTTTCTGCAGGTGTTTTAGCACGGTGGGGCTTAGATCATGCAACGTTAGCACCTAATCACCCAAATTTAAGCGTTATATCCATGGCAGGAATGGGCAATAGTGGTCCATGGAAAGATTTCGTAACCTTTGCCCCAACCATCCATGCCTTAACCGGATTAACTTGGGCAACCAACTACCCTGAGAATCATGACCTTGGTATGGGATATTCAATGTGTGATCACCTTAGTGGCCTAGCTGCTGCCCTTGGCGCATTTGAAGTCCTAGCGCACCGAACTAGGACTGGTAAAGGTTTATGTATTGATTTATCTCAATACGAAATAGGTCTCGGCATGATGGCAACTTCATATTTAGATTTTTTTGCAAACGGGCATTCTTTTGAGGCACAAGGAAATAATCATCCATATAAAGGATCCGCACCACACGGAATATATCCATGCGAAGGCCTTGATCGATGGGTAGCAATTGCAATAGAAAACGACGAGCAGTGGAAAGAGTTATGCATTCTTATGGGCAAAAGAGAAATCTTCTCAACTCCACGTTTTCATAACCTTGAGAATAGATTGGAAAACCAGCATGAAATTAATGAAATTGTTGCCGCATGGACAAGTACACAAGATCGATATGCCATTATGGAACTCTGTCAAAAAAGAGGTATTCCTGCTGGTGTTGTTCAAGACGGTGCAGATATAGGTACTAGTGATCCTCAACTTCAGGCTAGAGGTTTTTTTCAACGCATCGAATCAGAAACACTAGGTAAGCATTTAGCAGATGTTTTTCCTGCACGTTTCAATGAAAAAGCACCTAGTCCGGCACAAGGTGCTCATGCTCTTGGAAGTGATACCCTTGAAATTTTCACGGATATAGTGGGACTTCAAGCTGAAAAAGTTGCTGATTTGATTACAGAAGGTATCCTTTCTTGAGAATACTTATTACTCAAAGATTCATATAATAGGAAGCACGTGAATCTCAAACTTTACACATCCCTTCATAATGAAAAAATAACCTTTAAACCTGTACGTAGTGGCGAGGCAAGTATTTATGTTTGCGGTGTCACCCCTTACGATGTTACTCACCTAGGTCATGCATTTTCATATGTTCATTTCGATGTCCTACGCAGATATCTTTTGGCCAACAAATTAGCTGTGAAGTATGTTCAAAATCTCACTGATATTGATGACGATATGATCATGGTCTCGAAGCGCTTAGATGGCAAACCAATTAGTGAAATCCGTGATGAGAATGATGCCCTGCTAAGAAATGATCTTGATCAGCTCAACGTTTTACGACCAACAGTATATCCATATGCTACAGACCATATACAAGAAATAATCATAGCAACTTCTAAATTACTAGAAAAAAATATTGCTTATGTTGTAGATGGAGATGTATTTTTTAAAGCCGAACAATTCGATCAGTACGGTAAGTTAAATAGTGCAAGTTTTGAAACACTCTTGGAAAAAGAAAATCCCGAGGCAAAACAACGTGCTAAACGCCGTGGGCCTTTAGATTTTTTACTCTGGCAAAAATCTCCAGATAATGAACCTGGTTGGGATTCCCCTTGGTCCCGCGGCCGGCCAGGCTGGAGTATTGAATGTACAGTCATGTCAATCTCCCACCTTGGAGAACAAATTGATATACATGGAGGTGGCAAAGATCTCCTATTTCCTCACCATGAGAATGAAATTGCCCAAGCAGAAAGTCTCTCAGGAAAAGTGCCTTTTTGTAATTGGTGGATGCACAACGGCATGCTTCAACTAGATGGCGTTAAGATGAGCAAATCCCTCGGCAACCTCGTCCTTGTTCGTGATCTTCTGGAAACAACAGAACCGGACCACCTGCGCCTCTACTTACTTAGCACACATTACCGTTCTGACGCGAATTACCAAACAGGTGATTTAGATGACATAAAAACCCTTTATGAAAAATTTAAAATTGCCTGCAGGGACGTTCAGAATGTACCAAAACTCGCAAGTGTTACAGAAGAATTTCAGGATGCAATGGATGATGATTTAAACACGCCACTTGCATTGCAAAAATTATCTGTAATCGCTAATCGAATTATAAATGGGAACAACCAAACTGGTGAGGCTGAAGCCTTGCGGGAAGCCTTAAACATTTTAGGGTTCGCTTTTGCTGGTGCGCGGGGCCCTTCAACAAATGATTTTTCGCCTCATTAAATCAATCAATATTATCAACTAAATCTTCTTGACGATGAAGACTTAAACCAAGTTCCAATTCTTCAATTACAGTTTCCGCCAAATCTACCGTAGCATCCGCAGGCAAATGCCCGAGCCAAGCATCATGAGCCACCTTTTGTACTTCACCTATTCCATGAGTAACTTCTGCGGCAGCAACTTCCTGAGTAACAGCATGCTGACGCTGAATTAAGCGCTCTCGCAAAATATGTTTGATAAGATCTCGGGCTCTTTTTTTGACTTCTGTAAGCTCCAAATTGGGAGCTCTTCGAGTAAATAAATATTCACGTCTTTCCGAAATAAAATCAGTACTAGTAGAGCCCTCAGTAACCTGCAATGGCTTACTCAACCAATCGATGAAAACTTCACGATCTATTGAGTTAGTAAAAAGATCAGGAGGCAAATTTGCCACTTCATCTCGAAGCCCGGGATTCTGAAGCATAGTCGACAACAATACTTCATGAGCAGAAAAGTTTGTTTCCTCGTCCGTCATGCGATTACCTTGACTGTGTTTAGAACCATTTTTAATTGCACGGTTAATATATTCTTCAGCCAGGCCTAAGCGACGGGCAACATCTTGTATATGTCGGCCTCTTATTACAGGATCACGTATCACACTCAAAATAGGTTTAATTCTTTCCACCAACTTACGTGCTTCCTGTGGTGTTTCAAACGGTTCGTTTTCAATTATTCGGTCAAGCATGAACTGAATAAACGGCACTGCTTCATCGATCGCCTTATTCCAAGCATCCAAGTCTTTACGCACTAACAAGTCAGGATCTTGCCCATCTGGTAATAACGCAACGTACAAGTCTAAGTCTGCTTTACTCGAAAAATTTTCTGCATTACGAACGGAAGCACGAGTCGTACTTTCTGACGACATATCCAAAACCAGTCGGCCTGCTCTTTCAATCGCATTCTGGCCAGCGATGTCAGGATCCAAAGCTAAAACAAGCTTAGTCACAACACGACCTAAACTCCGTGCGTGTAGCTCAGTTAAAGAAGTACCCATCGTCGCAACTACATTCTTAAAACCTGCCTGCCAAGAACTGACGACATCGAAATAACCTTCAACTAAAACAATGGCATCACTATCTTTTGCAGTCTTAATGGCTTCATTTAAGCCGTACAGAATATTACCTTTATCAAACAGTTTTGTTTGCGGGGAATTTAAATACTTCGGTTCACCATCGCCAAGAATCCTCCCTCCTAGTCCAACTAGATTTCCTCGATTATCCTGTATAGGAAAAATAACCCGTCCTCGAAACCGATCGTAAGGTAAGCCACCCTTATCAGACTCAGCCAAAACTCCTACTGCTAAGCCTTCTTCGTCAGAAAAACCCTGCCCTTTCAAGTGATTTCGTAAAATTCGCCACTCATCTGGTGCCCATCCAATCTTGAAATAATCAATGGTTTCTTCTGAGAGTCCACGGTCTTTGAATAAATATTTTCGTGCAATTTCACCATGACTTTTTTGCAAATTCTCTTGATAAAAATCTACGGCGAGCGATAGACAGGCGTTCAACCTATCTTCCTCCTTCAAGCTCTCTGGGGTACGGGGGGAAAATTGAACACCGGCTTCACGAGCTAAAATTTCAAGTGCTTCTCGGAAATCCATATTTTCTCTTTTTTGCAAAAAAGAGAAAATATCTCCTCCTTCTCCACATGATCCAAAACAACGCCAAGTAGCAGTATCTTCAAAAACATAAAAGGATGGTGTTTTTTCAGTATGGAATGGGCATAAACCACGGTAATTTCTTCCAGATTTCTGAAGTTTTACTATACGGCTAACAAAATCTGTTAACGAAATGCGTTGTTTAACTTCTGCGACAGTATCCACACTTATATATTACCGATGAGTCAGGAAAGATGTAATCAATTCTCAGTATTGTCAGATTGCACAGAAGCATTTGGATTTACAAGAGTCACGTGTGCTAAAACAGTACCTTCAATTTTGAGAACTATTTCGATGGATTCATCATCATCCTGGGGGATAGCTAGTGCTGTGAGAACTTTGCTTTGGTTTGTATTTAAGGCGAGGCTAAGTGTTTTTATTAAACGTTCAGCTCCTACGCTCACTTCGAGTTCTGCCGTATTTGTCGCCACTGGGCCACCATCATTACGAACAGTTACACTCATCGTCCTACCATCTGAAGCTATTGTCGGGATTAAAGTGAGTTCCGGACCATCAACTGGAGCAAAAACTAAGAAATTAGTAGTGTTGTTATCTTCATTCGCTTCCTCAACATCATTGAGCGGGTCAATCGTAACTTCTACGAGTTGCTGATCTGGCAAAATAGCATCCAATGAAAACGAAACTTTCGTGGTGCCATTTGGATCTAGCCAGACACTAAATGCCCGTTGCTGCGCATCAATCACCGGGTTGTAAATTGAAACAATCAAAGGTCCACCAAATTGAGTCGTTGAAACATTACTAATCGTAACTGTCAAGGTAGTGCGATTAGCCGTGATTTCAGCATTCGACGCAAAGAAGTCTGGCAATCCAGGCTCTTCAGTAGGAGTAGGAGTTGGAGTTGGGGTGGGAGTATCAGAACCATCAGAACCATCAGAACCACGATCTACAACTGGTAAAAGCGATAATAGTCCACTGACCTGAAATGCAAACCTCTGTGCCCACAAACCACCATCACGCTCAATTTGGAGCCACTCAACATTTAAGTCCTTACCTATTACATTCACAACTTCTCCGGGCTCCAATACACCTACACTTTCATATTCCAACCCTGGCCCCAAACGCACGGTTACAGCGGTCACCACTTCAGCCTTTAAAGCCGCCTGTGTACCTAGTTCCTCTTCAGCTACAACAACTATAAAAGGCTCTGAATCAGTGACATTCCCTGATGTTGTTACAGCTCGTACAAATAATTCATGCTCACCTGCAAACGGAATACGCGCATACAGCAAAACATCATAGTTATATTTTCCAGTTGGTAAACGAGCTAACATTTGATCAACTCGACGACCATCTGCATATAATTCAAAACTTTCCATAGGATAATTTGAAGACACGACCACCCTGATCGGAATATCCTCATTTAACGACACTTTCTTTCCTTCTTCAGGGGTCTTTATTTGAAAATCCGTCTGCACTACAACTAATGGTGAAGCATCATCATCACCCATATCGAGAAACCTAATTAGTAAGAAAGAAAGCAAACCAACAAACAAAAGAGCCAAAATAACCGACAAATAAAAAATCGGTTGCCGTCTATCTGTGTTATCTGAAGAGCTCCTATATCGTGTAGATGGAGGTATCTGCTCCAAGGAAGGCTTAACTTGAAAATTCCCTTCAAATGCTTGACCGGATTGAGTATCCTCAGTAGCACCTATAACAAAATCATTTCGTGCAGTAGGGGTGGCAGGTTCTTCTCCACCAATTATTGGCTCAGAATTCTCATCAGGCTCTTTCCGCTCAGAATCAACCATCTAGCTCCACTATCGCTATAACAAGCCCTATCGGCAATTATTATATTAATTTAACGTAAAGCAGCTTGGGCAGCAGCTAAACGAGCTATCAAAACACGATACGGTGAACAGGAGACATAATCCAAACCTAAATTATGCCCAAAATCAATTGACTTTGGATCTCCTCCATGCTCACCACAAATACCAAGTTTAATTGCAGGCTTTACACTACGACCTCGTTCAACAGCAATCTCCATAAGCTGCCCAACACCCTGAGTATCTAGTGTTACGAATGGATCAGCTTCAAGTACTTCCTTCCTTACATATTCAGGAAGAAACCTGCCCGCATCATCCCGAGATACGCCTAAAGTTGTTTGTGTTAAATCATTCGTTCCAAACGAGAAAAATTCTGCGTACTCAGCGATTTGATCAGCAACAACACACGCACGTGGCAATTCAATCATGGTACCTACAGAGTAAGCGACTTTCACTCCTTTTTTAGCTATCACAGCTTCGGCAGTATTTACAACAAGATCACGGATTTGTTCTAATTCTTGTGGCATCCCCACTAGTGGGATCATTATTTCAGGACGCGCATCAACCCCCTCAGCTACTAAAATACAAGCAGCTTCGATAATAGCCTGAGCCTGTACCTCATATATTTCCGGATAAGTTACCGCCAGTCTTACGCCGCGATGCCCAAGCATAGGATTAAACTCATGCAACTGGGTAATTCGTTGTAAAACAACATCGGGACTTACTGCTAGTGCATCAGAAACACGCTTAATTTCCTCTTCTCCTTGCGGAAGAAATTCATGCAAGGGAGGATCTAACAATCTAATAGTGACAGGTAAACCTGCCATCGCACGCAGAATACCTAGAAAATCTTGTCTTTGTACGGGCAAAATTTCCTCTAACGCTTCGCGTCTACTGTTTTCATCACCTGCAAGAATCATTCGACGAACAGCTAAAATTCGATCATCGCCAAAAAACATATGCTCAGTCCTGCACAATCCAATTCCCTCTGCCCCAAATTCACGTGCAAGTTCAGCATCTTCTGGAGTATCAGCATTGGCCCGAATGCCTAGCCGACGATCACGATCAGCCCATACCATCATTCGTTCAAATGTCTCAGGTAATACAGAATCTACTAACGGAACAGCTCCCAGCATCACCTCACCTGTAGAACCATCAATAGAAATCACATCACCACGCTTTAGAGACTGCAACGGATCACTATCCAAAATGTTAACGGTACCTTCTGTACTATCTATTACTAAAGAACCACACCCAGCTATACAAGGCTTCCCCCAACCACGTGCAACAACTGCAGCATGTGAAGTCATCCCACCCCTGGCAGTCAAAATACCTTTTGCAGCTAACATTCCCTGAATGTCTTCAGGACTAGTTTCAGTGCGTACCAAAATTACGTCTTCACCGCGTTCCATCCACTCAGATGCTTCTTTTGCAGTAAAAACTACTTTCCCAACAGCTGCACCAGGGGAAGCTGGCAAACCGGTAGCGATAATTTCTCTCGGAGCATCAGGATCCAAAATTGGGTGAAGAAGCTCAGAAATTTGCTCTGGATCTTGCCGCAACAACGCCTCAGCTTCAGTAATCATGCCCTGGTCAACTAAATCAACGGCAACATTAACCATTGCCGGACCAGTACGTTTCCCGTTTCTAGTTTGTAAAACCCACAACTTATTTTGTTGCACCGTAAATTCTATATCCTGCATATCTTTAAAATGCGACTCTAGCAAGTCACTTGCATCTAGCAACTCATTAAAAACTTGAGGTTGAACGTCTTCTAGTGAAACCTCACCTTCTTTACTACCAAACCTACTAATCGGTTGAGGTGTCCTTACTCCTGCGACTATGTCTTCCCCTTGTGCATTTGTCAGGAATTCCCCAAAAATTGCACGTTCACCAGTTTTTGGATTTCTCGTAAAAGCTACTCCTGTAGCACAATCATCACCTAAATTTCCAAAAACCATAGCCTGCACGTTCACAGCTGTACCCCAATCATTGGAGAAACCATTCAACTCACGGTAAATTACTGCGCGCTCACTATTCCAAGAGGCAAACACCGCACCAATCGCTGACCATAACTGTTCCCAAGGATCAGTTGGGAATGTAACTTCTAATTTTTCGGAAATTTCGGATTTAAATGAACTCACCAAATCTTTTAGAGCTTCCACTGGTAAGTCTGGATCTTCACTAATTCCTAAGGCTTCCTTCTTTTGTTCTAGTAATAATTCAAACGGATCACGTTCCAATCCTGCTTCTTGCCGAATATTCAATACCACATCGCCATACATTGAAATAAAACGACGATACGAGTCGTAAGCAAAGCGAGGGTCATTTGATCGTTCGGCTAATCCCTCTACGGTTATATCATTTAGGCCTAAATTTAAAACTGTATCCATCATCCCAGGCATCGAGACACGAGCCCCTGAACGCACTGAAACAAGCAATGGATTATCTGGGTCTCCAAATTTTGCACCTGTCACTTCCTCAACATGCTTAATCCCAGACAGAACTTGTTCTTTTAAGTTTTCAGGATAGTGACCATCTAAATCGTAATAAGCAGTACAAACATCTGTCGTAATTGTAAAACCAGGAGGTACAGGCAATCCTAAATTGCTCATCTCTGCAAGTCCTGCCCCTTTTCCTCCAAGCAGATCACGCATCCCTGTGCTTCCTTCAGCACGACCATCTCCAAATTCATATACCAATTTTTCAGGTAATCCATTCCCTTTAGTTTCCGCAACTTTTGGCGACGCCATAACTTACTCCTTGGACAAAAAAGTACGCACGAAACATTGTACTACTGACATCGATTCAGGCATTCTCAAACTGAGAATTTTTATTTTTACTCTAAGTTATGCAGTTTTAGTTAACTGTGAAACCTAAAGTTTATCTATTCCACAGTAACTGTCTTTGCCAAATTTCTTGGTTGATCTATTTCACAGCCCCGCTCATAAGCGACGTAATAGGCTAGGCACTGCACAGCAATCGTTGCCACAAAAGGCTCCAAAAGTTCGGTGGTTTCAGGCATGAAAATTGCCTCATCAACAACTTCTTTTAGCTCATTATCACCTTCCGTCAAAAGAGCAAAAACTTTTCCATTTCTCGCAAGAATTTGCTCGATATTACTACTCGTTTTAGTTCGCAAGGAATGCTTTCCAGCTAGTGCAAATGTAGGAAATGAATCATCAATGAGAGCAATTGGGCCGTGCTTCATTTCGCCTGCAGGGTAACCTTCAGCGTGTATGTACGATACTTCTTTCATTTTCAAAGCACCTTCCAAAGCAATCGGTAATGTGTTTCCTCTACCCAAAAAAAGGAAATGATCAAAAATAGATATCTTTTTAGCTAACACCTTTAAATTATCTAAATCTTGTAATTGTTCCTCAATCAAAGCTGGTACTCGAATTAAATCAAACACATGTGCTTGGATTGCTTCTTGAGTTAAATGACCTTGTATTTCAGATAATCTAAGTGCCAAAAGATACAAAGCTGCGATTGACGTTGTGAAAGTTTTCGTTGAAGCAACCCCTCGTTCAACACCTGCCCGTGTATAGATAACGCCATCAGCTACACGACTGGTCTGCGCATTGACAGAATTACTGACTGTGATTTGTACAACACCTTTTTCTTTCGCAATATTCATAGCTTCTAAAACATCTACAGTTTCCCCTGATTGGCTAATTGAAACCAGCAAAGTTTCAGGAGGTAATGCAACATGTCGGTTACGAAATTCCGACGCATTGATTACATCTGTTGGAAGACCTGTCATCTTTTCGATATAACAACGCCCAATCAAAGCTGCATGAAAGCTAGTTCCCATCCCCAGCAATACAACATGTTTTATTTTTGATAGTGCTACATCTAAGCCTTTAATACCTTCAAGATTTAGATACGTGGGATCTACACTAACTAGACTTTGAATCGTGTCAGATAATGCTTCAGGCTGATCCATGATTTCCTTCAACATTAAGTGCTCATACTGTCCCCGATGGACACTTTCAATATCTTGCGATAGATCACTCACATCCAAGTTTATTTCGTCGCCATCCAGGTTAAATGCGGTGATAGTATTTCCTGTAAGCTGAACAACTTGTCGATTAGCTAAATATGCAACCTTCTTAGTATGAGGAAGGAGAGCAACGACATCACTTGCAATCATCGCTTCATCTTTTTTCAATCCAACAACTAATCCACCTGCATTGCCTAACCGAACACCAACAATGACGCCTGGTTCATATTGACTCATTGCTACAAAGGATTGTGATCCTTGGAGGAGACTACACACCTGCGATACTGCATTTTTTAGTGACAACCCTTCACTAATATGCTCCTCGAGCAAATGAGCTATAACCTCACTGTCAGTTTCACTTAAAATATTGCGCCCACGACTTTTTAACTCAACACGCAAAGAATTATGATTTTCAACAATACCATTATGTGCCACGACGACTGACCCAGAATAGCTCGTATGTGGATGGGCATTCATGTCACTTGGAACCCCATGAGTTGCCCAACGAGTATGGCCTATTCCTGAAAAGGAATCCGGGAGGGGAACCTCCTGCATATAATTTTCCAGGTCAGAAAGTTTCCCTTTTTTTCTAGCTATCGAAATAGGGTTCTTACCATCAACAACGGCGATACCTGCCGAATCATACCCACGATACTCAAGACTTTTTAAAGCTTCCAAAATTACCGGTGATGCAAATTGTTTACCCGTATATCCAAAAATCCCACACATCGATAGCTACTCTCTACAAATCATTCTTGGCATTTGGAAGCATAAAAGAGAAACACACTAATTTCTAAGACTCCATCCTAGGTATATTGGCCAAACCAAGAAATTCATCCTCCCACGATAGAACAGCTCCTATCATTGCAGAATCAAGCATTTTTGTAGCATCTTCACCAGTTAAATCCACAATTCCAGCAATAATAACTTCACTGGACTCACCTTGAATACCAAGCTTTCTCTCATTTGTAAGTATAAATTCTATTAATTCTCCCTGAATAAAAATACCTTCCTCTTGTAATTGATCCCATATCCAGGATGCGCACTCAGTAAAAAGAGCCCCTTGCAAACGTCCGTTTAAACCATCACTCATAGCCTTCGCAATTAAGCTACCTCATCTCGAATACGTTTTAATCGCCCCACATTCTCTAGATCGGGACCTTCTTTTTGTAAACCTGGTACTTCAAGAAGAAACGGTACTTGAGAAAAC
>CAYFHW010000018.1:0-19437 GCA_964343095.1 uncultured Anaerolineaceae bacterium
AGATACACAATCGATCACAGTAGAATCCAAACCAACAGTAGGGCCACCATCAAGCGCAATCGCACAATCCACACCCAAAGATTTGATAGCTTCGTTACAAGTGGTAGGGCTAGGTTCCCCATGACGATTAGCACTGGACGCAACTATAGGTCTTCCTAATCTTCGAATTAATTCTCTTAACAGTGGTACTTCGGGAGATCGGACTCCAATCGTATTACCTCCAGCCAGAGCTAAACTATTCCATCCCGAACTTGCCGGAAGAACCAAAGTCCATCCACCAGAACCAAGATTTCGGATTAACTCGGAAAAACGCTGCTCCAATCGAGCATACTTCTTAAACGAAAGGTACGAATCAAAGATAAGTTGCAGTGGTGTATCAAAACTTTTCCCTTTCGCCTCATAGAGTGCTTGCACAGCATCATCGTTCTCAACATCTGCACAAATTCCGTAAACTGTATCAGTCGGCAAAATTACCAATTCCCCAATACGTAGCAGTTCAACCGCGGTCACAATAGTGCTAGTGGTCATTGGAACTGAACCTTTGCCTAATGTATTCATTGAACACCTCTAATATATCTGGTAGTTTCGCAGTAGGAATACAAACGCCGAATGGCAAAGGCCAAAAGCACAACAAGCGAACAGACGGGAGAACCGTCGAAACAACGCGAAACGATCGTGGTTGTTGATTTTGGATCCCAATACAGCATGTTAATCGCGAGACGCATTCGTGAACTCAATATATATTGCGAAATAGTTCCACCCCAAACAGACAGCAGTATTCTACAAGAGAAGAACGTGCTTGGAATCATCTTGTCAGGTGGTCCATTTAGCGTTTATGAAGACAACGCTCCAGACGTCCCTGAATGGGTCTTCGAATCAGGGCTGCCTGTGCTAGGTATATGTTACGGAATGCAAATAATGGCTAAAAAACTGGGCGGCACAGTTATCCCAGAAAACATTAGAGAATATGGCTCAGCAAAAATCAAACAAACTGAACAAACAACCCTACTTTTTAGTGAACTGTCAGAAACATTAGATGTCTGGATGAGCCATGGCGATCGTATCTCAGAGACACCTGATGGTTTCCAAATACTAGCGAATTCTGATAACTCCCCCATTGCTGCGATGGCTGATCCAGACCGTAATTATTACGGTCTGCAATTTCATCCAGAGGTAGTCCACACACCTAACGGGAAAAAAATCCTTTCAAATTTCGCAAAAAATATCTGCCAGCTTTCTTGTGACTGGACACCAGCTAGCTTTATTGAAACCAGTACTTCAGAAATACGAACCCGTGTTGGAAAAGCCTCTGTTATATGTGGATTAAGCGGCGGTGTTGATAGCGCTGTAGCAGCAGCGCTAGTCCACCAAGCAATCGGTGAAAATCTAACCTGCATCTTTGTAGACACAGGATTATTACGTGCTAACGAAGCAGAAGAAGTAATCGAACTATTTGTAAAACAAAAGAATTGGAACATACATGTAGTTAATGCTTCGGACCGCTTTTTTGACCAACTAGAAGGAATCACCGATCCAGAAATAAAGAGAGTCCGAATCGGAAATTTATTTGTAGAAGTCTTTGAAGAAAATGCGAAGAATATTGAAAATGCTCATTTTCTCTGCCAAGGCACACTTTACCCAGACGTTATTGAAAGTGCTTTGCATGGCAGTGGATCTGCAAAGATAAAAACACATCATAATGTTGGAGGCTTACCTGAAAATATGGCTTTTGAACTTCTAGAGCCGTTGCGACTTTTATTCAAAGATGAAGTTCGGAATATTGGGACAGAGCTAGGTTTACCTGACAACATTGTCTGGCGTCAGCCTTTCCCTGGACCAGGTCTTGCAGTAAGGATTATTGGCGAAGTAACACAAGAAAAAGTTTCAATTCTGCAAGCTGCTGACCAAATACTCGATGAAGAGATTAAAAATGCAAATCTCTACCGCGATTTATGGCAATCTTTTGCAGTCCTTACTGATACTAAAACAGTAGGGGTAATGGGAGACTTCCGTACGTATGGGTATGCACTAGCAATTAGGGCAGTCACATCAGAAGATGCCATGACTGCCGATTGGGCTCGTCTCCCCTATGATCTTTTAGCGAGAATCTCAAATCGGATAGTTAATGAAGTCGAAGGGATCAATAGAGTTAGCTACGACATTACAAGCAAACCACCCGGAACAATCGAGTGGGAGTGAGAAAAAAAGCTTTATTTATATGCGGAATTGTTTACATTGTTGCTTTTGCAGCAGCTTTTATAGCATGTACTTATTTGCCCCATTTAAATCAATGGGTGGTTGTTTTAGTTGGTCACCTAATTGCAACTATCGTTATATTTACAGCTAGTTCCATCTACAAAAATTCAAGTTTTTATGATCCATTCTGGTCCGTAGCACCAATTCCCATAATTTTGTATATCGCTTTTTGGCCTGTTTCAGAAAACTTAGATTATGAAAAGATAGCTTTAGTCTTAATTCCGACTTTATTTTGGGCGCTAAGGCTTACATTTAATTGGGTCAGGAGATGGCAGGGTTTAAATGACGAAGATTTTAGATATAAAGATCTCAAATCACTTAAATTTTCCAAATTAGTAGATCTGTTTGGTATTCATATCTATCCAACTCTCCAAGTAAACTTATCTCTTCTCCCAATGTTTTATGCATTATCCATTTCTACTAACACAGCAAATTTTTGGCTTTATTTGGCAAGTTTATTTACATTGCTGGCAATCATTTTAGAAATGATTTCAGACAATCAACTTTGGAAATTTCAAAAAGATAATTCAAACTCAGGAAAATTCATTGCGAGTGGTCTTTGGCAATATTCAAGACATCCAAACTATTTGGGCGAGATTCTTTTTTGGTGGGGTATTTTCTTGATGACACTATCTATTGATAATAGTTACTGGTTTTTATTTATTTGTCCTTTATCAATGAGTCTTATGTTTTCATTAAAGACATGCTCGATGATGGATAATAGAAATCTTAGGAAAAGAGAAGGCTACAAAGAATACATGGAGAAAACTAATCAACTACTAATATGGCCTTTTAAAACAAAAAAAATATAGCGTGGTAACTTATGATATTTCAAGTAAACCATCCAGCATTATTAAGTAAGCAAAACGAAGGAAGAAATATACAAATCTAATGGGCGCACGAGTATTACTAGTTGGTATGGGAGGACGTGAACACGCAATAGCATGGAAGCTACGACAAAGTCCTGATGTAGATGAAATCTATATTGCGCCAGGTAATGCAGGAACAGCGCAGGAAGGGACCAATCTACAGATTTCCCCCACCGATATAGAGGGAATTCTAGAAGCTGCTCAAAAATATTCAATAGACTTTTACCTAGCCTCAATGGATGATCCTCAACCTTTAGGACTTGTTAACCGCTTAACCGAATACGGTATTCCCTGTTACGGGCCGTCTCAAGAAGCTTCCCAACTAGAATCAAGTAAAGCCTGGGCCAAAAATTTCATGGTCAACGAAGGTATACCTACGCCCGCACATCATTCTTTTAAAAATTATGATGCAGCAATTGAATATTTAAACAACCAGCCAGATGGTGCACTCGTAGTGAAAGCAAGCGGACTTGCTGCAGGTAAGGGTGTCATTATTTGTGATAATCACGCAGATGCAAAACAGGCTCTTAATACCATCATGCTTGAGAAAAAATTTGGAGATTCCGGAAGTACCGTTGTTCTTGAAGAAAGAATCTTCGGTTGGGAAACAAGTGCACACGCATTTTGCGATGGTACCCGAGCATTATTTGCCCCTACGGTCTCAGATTATAAACGTGCTTTGGATAATAACCTTGGTCTTAATACAGGCGGTATGGGTGTATACAGTCCAAGCGCAGGTGTTACGGAAGAAAAAATGCAGGAAATACGTGAAAAAGTAGTTGAACCTACATTAAAAGGAATGGCGCAGAGGAATATGCCTTATAGAGGAACCTTATATCCGGGTCTTATGATGTCGCAAAAACGAGGTCACCCACAGGAAATTATGCAAGTACTCGAATTCAATGCACGATTTGGTGACCCAGAAACACAAGTCCTTATGGTCAGGCTAAAAAGTGATTTATTTACAATATGCAGAAGTGCTGTTGATTCCCTCGAAGGCATGACAATTGATTGGTCCCCTCGTCCTGCAGTCGGGGTAGTAATTGCAAGTGGGGGATATCCGGAATCATATACCACAGGGCATGTGATCAAAGGCCTAGAAGATGTAGACCCAGGAATACAGATTTTTCATGCAGGAACACAACGTAAGGGGAACGAAATAGTTACATCTGGTGGCAGAGTACTAACTGTTGTAGCAGATGGGAAAAATCTAGAAGAAGCCCGTAAACGAGTTTATGACAATATAGAACGTATCAAGTTCAAAGGATCATTTTTCCGTAAGGACATTGCAATTATGGAGGCAAAATCTTGAGTACACCACTAGTAGCCATTCTCATGGGATCAAAAAACGATATGAGTCAAATGGAACCAACAGAAAAAGTCTTAACTTCTCTGGACATCCCTTTTGAAACGAAGGTAATGTCTGCACATCGTAATCCGGACAAGGTAAGAGATTTTGCAAAAAATGCAATAGATTCCGGCTTCGAAATAGTTATATGTGCTGCAGGAGGTGCTGCGCATCTACCTGGTGCTGTCGCTGCAAATACAACCTTGCCTGTCATTGGCGTACCACTCCCAACAAGCGATGTAGCCGGTGGGCAGGACGCAGTTTTTGGCGTTTTACAAATGCCCCCAGGCGTCCCAGTTGCTGGAGTCGCGGTTGGTGGATGGGGAGCTCGAAATGCAGCTTACTTGGCAGCCGCAATCCTTTCTTTAAACCACGAAGATATCCGGGAAAATTATACTAATTTCCGCACTAAACAAGCAGAAGGATAACTAAATGATCCCAAGATACTCAAGACCGGAAATGTCTTCTATTTGGACAGAACAGGCCAAATATGACCGATGGCTAGAGGTTGAAATTGCTGTATGTGCAGCAAGATCTGAAATGGGGGAAATTCCAGAAGAAGCTGTTAACCGCATTAAACAAAATGCTAAATTTGACTTGGAAGATGTTGCCAAATATCAGGCCATTACACATCACGATATGACAGCATTCCTACAGTCACTTGCTGACAACATTGGTGATGATGCCCGATATGTCCACTACGGACTCACAACAAGTGACGTCTGGGATACTGCTACAGCACTACAATTAAGGGATGCTTGCTTAATTTTGGCAACTGACTTAGAAAAACTCACGGATGCATTAGAAAACCTTGCGCGGACTCACAAAGATACTCTTTGCGTGGGACGAACACATGGTGTCCATGCAGAACCAACTACCTTTGGATTAAAAATTGCAGTATGGGTAGATGAAATGCGTCGCAATAAAATAAGACTAGACCAAGCGAGCAAGACAATTGCCACAGGCGCGATTAGTGGCACTGTCGGTACTCATGCATCGATTAGTCCAGCTATCGAAGATATTGTTTGCGAAAAACTTGGGCTGAACGTTGAGCCAGTTTCAACCCAAATTGTCCAACGCGATCGGCATGCGGAATTTCTAACTACAGTAGCAATCATTGGTGGCTCTTTAGAAAAATTTGCAACAGAGATCAGAGGACTCCAAAAAACAGAGGTCCGTGAAGTTGAAGAACCTTTCGCAGAAGGACAAACAGGATCAAGTTCAATGCCACATAAACGCAACCCTGAAAAATGCGAACGAATCACAGGAATATCACGGATATTACGTGGCTATGCAAGTACAGGACTAGAAAACATAGCACTATGGCATGAGAGAGATATTAGTCACTCTTCGACTGAACGTGTCATTCTTCCAGACGCATGTCTTCTCCTAGATTATGCGATGGATATGTTCACGGATATCGTTACGCGGCTACAAGTTTACCCAGAAAGAATGCGGGAAAATATGGAGGCCACACACGGGCTAGTATTTTCACAGCGAGTATTGTTGGAATTGGTTGAGGCAGGTTTGAGTAGAGATGATGCTTACAAAATCGTTCAACGTAACGCAATGAAATGCTGGGAAACAGGTCAACCATTTCTACAACTCCTATCAAAGGACTCAGACGTTACAAAACATCTAAATGAAGATTCCTTACGCTCACTATTTGACTATGAATATTTTCTCAGCAACTTTTCAATCACCTTCGAAAGATTAAACTTATAAAATCAGCACGAGTGTATGAAAAAATCAAAACTATGAATGGAAAAAGGAACAAATGTCTGAAGTAATTCTTGAAACAAATCTACCTGCAGAAAAGTACAGCGGAAAGGTACGCGACACTTACGATCTTGGCGACAATACCCTTCTCATAGTTGCCACCGATCGTATCTCCGCATTAGACGCAGTCTTGCCTACAGGCATACCCAACAAAGGAAAAGTTTTAACATATCTTTCTGCTTGGTGGTTCAAGCGTATTGCTAACGTAGTCCCACATCACATGCTTGCAGTTATCGACTCAACTAATGCAACTAGTCTACTCCCGTTTGAATTGCCTCCTGAACTTTATGGACGTTCAATGCTTGTCCGAAAAGCAGAACGCCATAATGCAGAATGTATTGTACGTGGCTACCTGAGTGGATCAGGATGGCGCGATTATAAAAACACCACTGCCGTTTGTGGAATTCCTTTGCCTGAAGGGCTTACTGAATCAGAAAAATTACCTGAAGACATTTTTACACCTTCAACCAAAGCTGATATAGGCCATGATGAAAATATCAGCTACGAAGAACTCATTGAGATAGTGGGTGATGACGTAGCTAACAGTATGAAAAAACGCAGTATTGCCGTCTATACATACGCACATACCGTTGCTCTCGAACGCGGAATCATAATAGCTGATACGAAATTTGAATTCGGACTAAGAGAAGAAGAAACCATTCTTATTGATGAGGTTCTTACTCCTGATAGTAGCCGTTTTTGGCCTGCCTCTAAGTACGAATCTGGCCGATCGCAAGAAAGCTTTGATAAACAGCCTGTAAGAGATTGGCTCTCAAAAAGTGGATGGCAAGATGGTCAGGAACTTCCAGCTGTACCGTCTGATGTGGCCAACGAAACAAGTGAGCGTTACTTAGAAGTTTACAAAATACTGACGGGTGAGGAACTTCCAATTGCCTAATTTTTCCGCATCCGTCTCAGTCACGCTTAAGACTACTGTCAACGACCCCGAAGGACTCACGATCGCATCGGCACTGCATTCCCTTGAATTTGAAAATGTCCAAACTGTTCGTGTCGGGAAAATTTTCACGATAAATCTGCAAAGCTCCACAAAAAAGAGTGCAGAACAACAAGTAGATGAAATGTGCAAAAGACTCCTAGCAAACCCGGTGATTGAAACCTATTCATTTAAAGTCGTAAAAAACTAGTCTCTGAAAAAGTATTCGTTACTTTTCTTTTAAATGGCAGGTGTCATTATGTCGAGCAATAGTAATTTCACCGCGTAATTCATCCAGTTCTGTAACAGCACAATTACCAGTACGAAAGACTCCAAACTTCTCAGTAGGTAATCCCATTACTGAACTACATATCGCGTCAATAACACCGCCATGAGTGACTGCAACACAGATAGAATCCGGACCAGCTTGCCTCATAATGCTTAAATATTCAGTAGTCGCAGCATCCACACGTTCTCGAAATTTCCTGGAGCCCTCAGCACCAGGAGGTTCAGGTCTAATATCACGCCAAAAATCCATATAATCTTCCGGCAAATCCTTAAAGGGAGTGCCCGTCATCTCACCAAAATCATATTCCATCAAGCGCCTATCAAAGCTAAGAAAACTATTTGAGCTATCTTCAGAAATTGATTTAGTTAGCGAAGCAACTATTAATTCTGCTGTTTCACGAGCACGCCGTAATGGACTAGAGAAAAGGCTTATAACAGGTAAGGAATCCAGTAACTTGCCAACACTTTGGGCTTGTTCTCTTCCACGAGCTGTAAGCGCATAGTCGCCGCCTTGACCTTGAACAACACGTAACGCATTACCTTCAGACTCCCCATGACGAATCAAAAAAAGAGGCATTACTCAGTAAGCCTGCGATACAGGGCAGGTAATCGATAAGGCAAAGACTCTATGTCTGCCACCACTTCATAACCCATGTCTTCACACATGGTTTTCAAATAATCATGCCCCGCACGATCTACGGTTAATGCAAAAGGCGTAATCCCATCTCGCTTCGCCTCATTAAGTGCTTGTTTTGTATCATGTATTGCATACTCTTTTTCCGTCCGATCTCGACCATAACCATGATCTTGTGGACGTCCATCACTCAACAGAAATAGAATTTTAACCTTGGCACCAGTTTCATTTAATTTTGTTGTCGCGTGGCGAATTGCCGGCCCCATTCTCGTAGAACGAATTGGTGCAATTTGATCAATACGCTTTTTAATTTGTGGTCCAAATACTTCTTTAAAATCTTTTATTACAAAGAATTCGACATTATCTCGGCCATAACCGCTAAAACCATAAATTCCATACTCATCTCCAATCGTTTCTAGCGCAGTAATTAATAAAACAGTAGCTTCTTTTTCAAGATCAATGATTCTTTTTGGCGGTTCCGACATTTCTTGACGACGTTTTGAAACCCACCAAGAAAGATACTTCCTTGGATCATCATCAACGTCACTTGAAGGCCTCTCTCGTTTGGCTATCTCTTCATCTGTACTGGCCGACATATCCAGTAAAAAAGCTATGGCCACATCTCGCTCAATTTTGTTGCGCCGCCAATAAATTTTTTCTGCTGGAGTAACACCAGCTCGTATATCAACCATCCACTCGATTGCAGGATCAAGATCGATATCCTCACCATCGGCAAGCTTCTTCATTTTTCGAAATAGTTCTGGTTTCATCAACTCAAATTGTTTTCTCGTCTGTGCAACAAGACCAGAATGCTCAAGGAGTGCCTCTTCATAAAAATCTTCATCACCCTGTCCAAGTGCCTGTTCCTGTACAGCACACCAACGAGGCTTGTAGTCATGTGCACGAAAATCCCACTCATCGTAGTAGTAGGTGGTAATAACAGGAACAAGGGGCTCCTCTCCTTCCTCTTCCCCTGTTGAATTATCGGATTTTGTCTCGTTCCCCTGCATATCCATTTCACTAATCGGCGTTCCAGCTTCTTTCAGAAGGTTAGAAAGAAACATCCCTGTAGTTGTCTCCAAATCACCTTCAAGCAAGGCATCAAGATCAAGATCAGCAGACTTTTCCAACAATTCAGCCAACTGTTCTTCGGTTAGGGCGTCCTGAGAAAAATCGCCACCTTCTCCCATTTCCAAATCATCACGTAGGTTCATAAGCAACTGCACAAGTTCAGGCTTGAAATCACCGCGAAAATCTACATCTTCAGGACTTTCATAGTCAGCATCATTTTCAATTTCTTCGCCAGATTGAAGCTGTTCGGTACCCTCACCCATCTCTGTTGAATCAAGTGAAAACATCTCATCATCAAGATCCATTTGACTCCACTCACTATCATCCTCATCTTTTTTGTTCGGTATCGACAACGCTATGTTATAAAGTCTTAACGCAGCCTCAGCAGCATCCTCAACAATTGCATTCTCATCGGTTAGACGACCAAGTATGCCAATGCCTTGGCCCATAACTTCCATTTTATTTTTTGGCCACCTGACTGCATCAAGGCCATCAAGGCTCACACGTAAAAGATTTTCAACAAAAGCTTGCCGCAATGGTAATTCTGAGATTTCTGGGCGTTTTTGCACCTCCTCACCTTGAAGTTGATTAAGTGCCCTCCGAATACCTCCGTACTCTCGTTTTATGGCAGCATCTATACGGGCATCCTCAGATATTTCGTATAGATCACTCCCCAATTGTCGATTTTGAAAAAGGTCAAAAAAACGTTCAAATGGCGTCACAAAACCAGAATTTTCCTCTTCACGATCCTTGAGAAGCTCCTCTCTCAAATTGGTAAAAAGAGTTGCTGGTTTTTTTAAATCAAAATCAAAGGAACCAAATTCAAGATGTGCAGCCTGATGAGTAACAAAGACTTTTAGAGCAGCAAAGTTCTCTTCTTTGGAAGAGTATCGCTCCATAAAAACAGGCACATAAATACTGGAGCCTTCAGTACTCGCAACATGCTCATCTACCCATCCAATTCCCTTTTCAGTCAAAGCAACTGTTGACTGAACACTAACATCACGGCCTGTAAGCGCCTTAGCATAAAGTCGCAAAATTTCTCCAACTTTTGTAAGTTCAATTCTTGCACTTAATTTCTCAAGAACATCTTCTCCACGACTGGACTGCAACCTAAAGTACGCCTCCCCACCATCAAGTGAAGATTCCAATATATTTAGACCAGATTCATGCCAACTTGGCAGCGCTTCAATACGGATTTTTTCCAGTACTGTTGGAGTATTAGATATGAAATCCATCGCAGCGATAGGAGAAATTTGTGAAATTGTGTGTGCAAGTTCAACAATAGGACGGTGATACTCGCCAGAAACCTGACCCAAAGCCGCAGCTGCAGATTCAAAAGAATTCAACATTGCGCGTGTATTCTGTTCGGCGACCCGCGTTGCTAATTGTAAAAAATCGTCTCGACTCGGAGAGTTCACACTTTTTATAAGGGGAGCACCGCGCTCAAAATAGATTCGTGAATCAGCCCATGACGTCTGGGTAAGTTTTAGCCCAAATGACAAGTAAGGTAACCGATCAGCTTCGTCCAGTGTTCCCAAAACTTCAGCAGCTGTTGAAAGACATGAGGCTGCGAGCTCATAGGAATGCCGGGCTAATTCGTCAAGAAACTCAACAAGACGACCGGCTTCTTCATTAGAAAGAATACCTAATAAATCCGGACTGGCTTCAAAAAATTGACCAGCTAAAGAAGATGATTTCCAATTACCTTTGTAAAGACTCCTTCCCAAAATTCCCCAATCGGTTATAGAGGAAAAACCAGGTACATCAACAATTTTGGGGGCACTTTTAAGAAAAGCAACTGCAAGAGGAGCACTCTCAGCTGTAAGATCGTTAGCTAAGTCACCGAGATCTTTATAAATTTGCCAAGTCGTTTCTTCCGGCATTAGCGAACTTGCACGAAAGTACTCAGCAGCAGCTTCCCATGAACGTAAACTTGTCTGCATAATTGACATGCCAGCTTCAACCCAACTTATAAGCTCGTCATGGGAAAGGTTCTTATCTAGGGATCGAAGACTCTCTTCAAACGCCAGAAAAAGAGGATCTGGGAAACCATCAAATCTCTCACGATATCTTAAAAGTAATTCTTCTGTACTTGCTGACATCAACTAAAAGACCTTCTACTCAAAAATTGAAGTAACTACTTCCTCAAGGCTGCGCTGAACTTCCTGATCATCTGTTAATGACCAAGTAACTGCTACCTGTGCTGCCCTTCGAGGTGAAACCCCCTTGGTTATTAAACGACCCGCGTATATCAAGAGACGTGTACTAACGCCTTCACCCAAACCATGCTCCTTGAGATTACGCACTTTCTCCCCTAATTTTGCAAGTTCAAGTGCGGTAGCCAAATCAACACCCGATTCATGAGCAATAATCTCCCCTTCTAAATCTCTTTCAGGGTAAGTGAATTCTATAGAAATAAACCGCTGCCGGGTTGAATGCTTTAAATCCTTCAAGGCACTCTGGTAGCCCGGGTTATAGGAAATGACCAAGAGAAAACCATCAGCGGCCTCAACAACCTGACCCAATTTTTCAATCGGTAAAAGACGTCTATAGTCAGTCAAAGGGTGAATTAGAACAGTCGTATCCTTGCGAGCTTCAACAACTTCATCCAGATAACAAATTGCACCTGCCTTCACTGCACGAGTCAAAGGACCATCAATCCAATGGGTTCCATCTGTATCCAACAAATAACGTCCTACAAGATCACTAGCAGTAAGATCTTCATGACAGGCAACTGTAACAAGTGGGCGCTGGCTATTATTACTAGTCGTCTTTTTTGAACGACCCTTTTTGCTACCGCCTCCTTGATGGCCCAACCGATAAGACATGTATTCAACAAAACGAGTCTTACCACAACCGGTAGGTCCCTTTAGAAGAACAGGGACACGTTGGTCATACGCAGCCTCAAATAACTCGATTTCATCGCCGAGAGGCCTATAATAAGGTTCTGCTGAAACCGTAAACTCTTCAGCAGATAACACAACAGCATTTGTTTGATTTTGAGCCAAGAAACTACTCCTTTGTAAACCTGTGAGTCACGCGTTCAAGCAAATCAACCCACAATTTTTCAAGTAAACTATTTAATTCTTCAAGAGAACTATTATTTTCAACGATTACATCAGCTGCTTCAATTCGTTCACTATTCGTGAGCTGTGAGGCAATACGAGCACGAGCAGCATCTTCATCTAAGCCATTACGCTCTTTTAAACGAGCTATAGCTGAATCTTCAGAAACCACTGTAACCCAAACTTGATCTGCCATGTCCTGCCACTGAGCTTCCAGCAGGACCGCCGCTTCTAATACTGCTATTTGACTACCAGCAACTTCGAAATTAGATAACTCTTCAGAAGCTAATCGCCGAATTCCTGGCCAAACAATATCAGTTAAGCGTTTCAATTCACTAGGATTTCCAAATACTTTGCTACCTAAGGAGGCACGATCAATTGTTCCATCTTTAGAAACCACATCATCACCAAACGCAGCTACAACACTTTGAAACGTATCAGTGCCTGGTTCATAGGTACGATGTCCAAGCAAATCCGCATCAATAACAGGAACATCTTTATTACGAAAATAGTCTCCTACTGTGGACTTACCACTTGCAATACCACCAGTCAGACCGATTACATACATTTACGACCTTCTTTTTATTGTGTTAGGTAATTTCAATTTATAACCCTAAACGGATAGCATAACGGTGGGCGAACTAGACTAGCAACTAAGTAACAAAATCTTTTCATAGTTGTTACAGTATCAGTCAAGAATTGTAGAATATTCTAACGGAATCACGTAAGGGGTTTTATGCTCGACAATAGAGACCGAATTGTACGTGCCACGCTTGATGGAAAAAGACCCTCCCGAGAAGAAGCTTTGAGTTTAGCTAACTTTGGTGAACTTCCAGTCCTCCTTGAGACGGCTTCACAATTACGAGATCACGGACATGGCAACCTTATCTCCTACTCCAAAAATGTTTTTATTCCTTTAACAAAACTATGTAGAGATGTATGTCACTATTGCACTTTTGCTCAACCACCCAAAAAAGGTGAACGTGCCTATTTAACATTAGACGAAATGTTAGATATAGCTCGTGCTGGTGCAAATGCTGGTTGTACCGAAGCCCTTTTTACACTCGGCGATAAACCAGAACTGCGATACACAGTTGCAGAAGAAGAACTTGCGTCATTAGGACACAAAACAACTTTGGAATATCTCCATGAAGCAGCGGACTTGGTTGCAAAAGAAACAGGCTTATTACCGCACGTAAATCCTGGTGTTATGACAGCCACGGATATTAAAAACCTCCGAGAAGTTTCAGTTTCCCAAGGAATCATGCTCGAAAGTATTTCGGACCGACTTATGGAAAAAGGAGGAGTTCATTTTGGTTCCCCAGATAAAGAACCTGCTGCTCGTCTAGAAACCATCCGGCTTGCAGGAAAAGAAAACGTCCCTTTTACCTCAGGTATTCTGATAGGAATAGGAGAAACACGATTAGATCGAATCGAATCCTTGCTAGCTTTACGTGATCTACACGACGAATATGGACACATACAAGAATTAATTATTCAAAATTTCCGAGCTAAGCAAGGAACAAAGATGGAAAATTCACCCGAACCATCTTTTGACGACCTTCTATGGACATTAGCTATGACACGTATTTTGTTTGGACCAGAAATGGACGTACAAGCACCACCCAATCTAACGCCTGCTTCTTACAAAAAACTTCTTGATGCTGGGCTTAGTGATTGGGGGGGAGTATCCCCAGTTACACTAGATCATGTAAATCCAGAAGCACCATGGCCTGAGATAGAAAACTTATCGAAAGAAACTGCATCAGTAGGCAAGGATTTGGTTGAACGATTAGCTATTTATCCTGAGTACGCAATAAATTCCAAAAACTGGCTAAGCCCAAAAATGAGTACTTTGACAATGCAAAGTATGGATACCGAAGGATTCGCAAGAGATGGTAATTGGTCACCAGGTGACAATGAAGTCGAACCCCCATCGGTAACAATCAGTACCAGTGATATTAATCATGATTTAATCACAAATTCTATCCGCGAAATTGTGGCTAAGGCGCGAACTGGCACCGAATTAACTGAGCAAGAAATAGTAAGCCTATTCAAGGTTCGAGGTAAGGAATTCACCTATGTTTGTGACGCTGCTAATCAGCTACGTGAAGAAGTATCCGGTAATACCGTACGTTATGTGGTAAACCGAAACATTAATTATACAAATATTTGTTACTTCAAATGCCAATTTTGTGCATTTTCAAAAGGTAAGCTGAGTGAGAATTTAAGAGGAAAACCTTATGACCTAGGGTTAGACGAAGTTGTTAGGAGAGCAAAAGAGGCCTGGGAAAGAGGTGCCACAGAAGCATGTATGCAAGGTGGTATTCATCCTGACTATACTGGTGAAACTTATCTAGAGATCTGCAAAGCAATTAAGAAAGAGCTACCTGAAATTCATTTGCATGCCTTTTCTCCTTTAGAAGTATGGCAAGGTGCAGAAACTCTTGAAATCTCCGTTCCTGAATTTTTAAACCAATTAAAACAAGCTGGACTAGGTACGTTGCCGGGAACTGCTGCAGAAATACTGGATGACGACGTACGAGCAGAACTCTGCCCCGATAAAATTAATACCTCCCAATGGCTCTCTGTCATCGAGGATGCCCATAGGGAAGGCTTCACAACAACATCTACAATCATGTATGGCCATATGGAAAAATCCCTTTCCTGGGCAAAACACCTTCTGCACTTAAGGCATCTTCAGGAAAGAACAGGTGGAATCACTGAATTTGTCCCCTTACCATTTGTTCATATGGAGGCACCTATTTACCTCAAAGGACGTGCTCGAAAAGGACCAACATTTCGTGAAGCTATCCTGATGCATGCAGTATCAAGATTAGTTTTGAATCCTGTTATTACAAACATACAAGTATCGTGGGTGAAAATGGGCGAACTTGGTAGTAGTGCGTGTCTGCAAGCAGGTGCCAATGATCTTGGCGGCACTTTGATGAATGAAAGTATAAGCAGGGCAGCTGGTGCAAGCTTTGGTCAGGAAATGAGTCCCGAACAAATGGATAAATTAATTAGTGGCCTAGGACGAACACCTAAACAAAGAAACACCGTTTACGGAGCACCTAATGATGAACGCACAAATAAATCCTACTCTGCTCCTGAATTGGAACCGATAGTTTTACAAACCGCACAGTCCTACTCAAAAAAACAATAACCACTTGTCCTGAATTCCTAAAATTTTGACACCGGCTTATACTTAGTATGAAAGGTAATAATTAATATGGCAGATAAAGACCCACGAGAACCATTTACACGTATTTCCGTAAGTGAAGCTAAAGAAAAATTAGAGGCAGATCAAGCAGTAATGATTGATGTAAGGGACCCTCATGAATATGCAGAAGTACATGCATCAGATGTCCTGTTAGTTCCTGTTAATTCGGTTATGGGCGAGTTATCGAAAATTCGTGACTTCGCAGGTGAAAAGCAAGAAGTACTCTTTATCTGCAAAATGGGATCACGCAGTGCTTTAGCTGCTGAATATGCAACTGCTGCTGGACTCGAAGAGTATGAGCTTTTCAATGTCGAAGGTGGCACCGAAGCCTGGGAACAGGCCGGATATCCAACTGGAGATTAATCGCGGTTAAAAAAGAACACACACTAGAGCTGAAAGCAGGCCCCTTTCGCGCATTAGAATGGGAAGGTAAAAAACCCACGTGCATTTTTCTTCATGGGCTTACAGGAGTATCTGAAGTATGGGGTCAGACTGTAGATGCGCTTGGGAAGAACAGGCCTACATCTCTGGCATTTGACCAACGTGGGCACGGTGATAGCCCGTACAAAAAAATAACTTTTCGTGCACAAGACTATTTAGAAGACCTCATTGAAATTGTTACAGCTAGACCATTGAGTAAAAAACTACATTTAGTTGGACATTCACTGGGAGGAAGAATAGCTATCTTAGCTGCTGCACGACATCCAGAATTGTTTAGCTCAGTAACTGTCATAGATATTGGACCAGAAACTTGGAAGGAAAATTGGGAGGAAACTGTAGCCTGGTTAGATAGTGCACCTAAAAAGTTTAAAAACGAAACGGAAGCATTGAAATTTCTTGAACCCAATTCTGAAAAAATTAGTAAAGCACGTAAAGAGGTTGCACTTGCAAGATTTGAACCTGTTAAGGGGGGTGGCTTGAGGTGGAGAGGTGACATTGGTGCAATGAAAAAAACCGTAAAAATTCAGCGTTCGAGGGACTATTGGGATTCGTGGAGTTCAATACAACTGCCTACCCTTTTAATACGTGGCGAAAAATCCAGGGAATTAAGGGAGGAAATAGCAATAGAAATGCGTCTTTTGAATCGAAATAGCAAATTTCAACAAATTGACGGTGTTGGACACAATATTCCCCTTATTGCACCAAGGCCACTAGCAAAACTTTTATTAGATTTTTGGGATACTGTTTAAACAGTATCGATTTGATGCCGAGTTACGGACATGGTAGCCTCAAAGTACACAAGAGTTCCAATCTAAAACTTTTAACTTCTGGAGTTTAGCCCAATGAGCGATAGTCCGGATTCTGGATCAACAGACACCGCCGTTCTCGATAGCGTACTTAGTAGCCTAAGTAACGCACGTGATTTTGATGAAGAAGGCGTTGATCCCGAAGCTTCCAATGATGAATCCACTGATGATAAAGCCGAAGCTACCACACTTGATGAAGAGGAAGAAGAAGAAGAAGAAGAAGAAGAAGAAGCAGCTATCGCTGCGATCATCACAGATGAATCTGAAGGTATCGATGATCCAGTACGAATGTACCTACGTGAAATAGGGAAAGTTTACCTCCTAACTGCTGAAGATGAGAAAACACTCTCTCGCCAACGTGAAGAATACATTTATCTTCAAGAAGAGATTATTGAACCGTATGAAAACTCATACAACCACAAGCCTTCAGCTGCACGAATGGCTGTTATTCTTTTAGAAAACTGGGCATCCTTACATGCTGTATATGAACGTTCCCTAAATTTTATTGACCGATGGGAACACTGGATTGCTAATAACGGACCTATACCTGGATTTGAAGGAACCTGGCCTGACGATCTTCCTGATGTCCCAGTTTGGAGAAACCAAGAAGAAAAATTGGTAAAGATGTCTCAACAAGGAGATGATTTTTCAATCTCTGGTATCCTCAGAAGCAAACAATTCCAAGGATTAATTCATGGAAAAGTAGACTCTGATGACCCAAAAAAGGCGATGCGCGATCTAGGAAAAGTTAACCCATGGCTAACTTGGCATCTTGGGAAGAAAATTAAACTGGAAGCAGAAGAGATTCATGAAGCAATTGTTGAGATTTCGATTATTACGCATATCTTGAATCCAGAGTTAATAGAAGCAATGGCAGCAGAAGCAGATGATGGAGAAACAAGTTTACTGCCCCCTTGTGAGGGACTCCAAGAAATGATTACCCCGCTCGAAGAACGTTTGCAATATCACTTTGACGATATAAAACATCGAGGAATAGCTGCTGAACAACGTCTAACTGAAGCGAATTTACGACTTGTTGTTTCAGTTGCAAAAAAATATATCGGGCGTGGTATGGCAATGTTGGACTTAATACAAGAAGGTAACATCGGCCTTATAAGAGCAGTGGAAAAGTTCAATTACAGAAAAGGGTTTAAATTTTCCACTTATGCAACTTGGTGGATACGCCAAGCAATCACGAGAGCCATAGCTGATCAAGCTCGAACCATACGCATACCTGTACATATGGTTGAAACAATTAACAAACTTGTTCGAATTAGTAGACGCTTAGTTCAGGAGTTTGGGCGGGAACCGACAAGTGAAGAAATTGCCGAAGGTATGCGTGAAAGTAGTAAACCAGATACAAGCGGCCAATACTCACCAGAGAGGATCCGTGAAATCCAAAAGGTTTCGCAAGACCCAGTTTCACTTGAGACTCCCATTGGAGAAGAAGAAGATAGTCATCTCGGCGATTTCATACCCGATGACACAGCAGTATCCCCTGCAAACGCGGCCAGTCAACAGTTACTTCGCGAACAAGTTGAAGATGTCCTCGCAACCTTAACTAGTCGGGAACGTCGTGTCTTGGAGTTGCGATTTGGCTTAGAAGATGGACGTAGCCGCACCCTTGAAGAAGTTGGTAAGGAATTTGGTGTGACCCGAGAGCGCATCCGTCAAATTGAAGCAAAGGCATTACGAAAACTACGTCACCCTAGTCGTAGTCGTAAGCTACGTGACTATTTGGAATAAAAACCGGACGAACGACGCTAATTGGAACCGATAATTAACAAAACTGAAAATCTCTATACAGGGAAAGTCATACAAGTTGATTTAGAAAACTTCCGTACTACAAACGGTATCGAAATACAGCGCGAAGTAATACACCACCCTGGAGCAGTCTGCATGCTAGCTCTAAATAAAGACCATGAAATTTATCTGGTTGAACAATTCAGGGCACCAATGAAGAAAAAACTTCTTGAACTGCCAGCAGGAACGCTTGAACCCGATGAAAACCCTGAAGAAACGGCAATACGGGAACTACAAGAAGAAATAGGGATGAAACCAAATAACATAGTCTTGATGGGAGGATTTTATGTTGCTCCCGGTTATTGTGACGAGTTTGTACATCTTTTCACATGTACAGACTTGGAACCTTCGAAATTAGAAGGGGATGTTGATGAAGATATCAAAGTTACAAAAATGTCACTGTTTGAAGCAATCCAAGCGATCCAACAAGGCATAATTGTTGATGCAAAAACGATCTGTGGCATTCTGATGTGGTCCGCACAGAGCAGCTAATAGCAAAGCCATCCTGCTTAATCAATTATCAGACGAACTGAAAATACGTTGTTTTTCTATGTTCGATACACGAGCATCTAGGCTCCTTAATGTATATCGGATTACTGCCATAGAAAAAAAGAAGTCGAACCAAAGAAAAACCGCTCCAAAAATTAAGAAAAAATCACGAACCAGAAGATTGTTAACCAAAAATGCTACTAATAAAAAAGCTAGTCCAGCACCAGAAAGAAGCGAAGGAACCACAATAAGCGCAATTACGCTCCCGGCACCCGGCCTATTTGATTCAATTTCTTGAGACATTTTCCTGTTACCTCTTCACCTAGAAGCTGATGTAGTCATATAGATCGTAGACGATTATTGAATTGGTAGATAGCAGATTCTTTAAAAAATTAAAGACAGTACTTCTATCACCTAATTGCTCTTTA
>CAYFHW010000019.1:0-19193 GCA_964343095.1 uncultured Anaerolineaceae bacterium
CAAGCGAGCTACTGTGTGTTTTTCACCAAACTCACTCATATCAAGCTTTATCATGTTGTCCTGCGAATCAAACATAAATTCAGCCAAAGCTCGGGCTAAATGAGTTTTCCCCACACCAGTTGGACCCAAAAACAAAAATACGCCAATTGGCCGACGCGGATCCTTGAGACCTGCACGCGCACGCCTAACAGCACGTGCAATCGACTCAACTGCTTCATCTTGCCCCACTACACGTTCCTTGATAGCTTCTTCCATACGAATCAACCGAGCACTTTCTTCACTAGCTACTCGCGCAACTGGAATACCTGTCCACATTGCAACAACTTCTGAAATATCCCCTTCGCTGACTGTTGGTGTGGCAACGCCAGTACCTTCTTGATCCCAATCACCCATCTCAAGTATCTTTTCGCGCAAACGCACTTCTCGGTTGCCTAATTCCTCTGCATACTCAAACTGCTCAGCCTCAGTTGCAGCTACCTTCTCACGTTGAATTCTCTCAATACCCTTCATAGCATCTTCCGTAGAAGGTGGAGTAGCAGCTCTCCTAATACGGACACGACTCGAAGCTTCATCGATAAGATCAATGGCCTTATCTGGCAAAAAACGATCACTTACATAGCGACTCGACAAATGTGCTGCCGCACTAAGGGCTTGATCACTAATATGTAAATTATGATGTTCCTCATAACGACCACGTATACCTTTTAAAATCTCTATAGTCTCTTCAGAAGTAGGTTCCTCTACAACAATAGGCTGGAACCTCCGTTCTAGAGCAGCATCTTTTTCAATATGTTTACGATACTCATCAAGTGTGGTCGCACCTATGCACTGTAATTCACCACGGGCAAGAGTCGGCTTAAGTATGTTAGCTGCATCCACAGCGCCTTCGGCTGCACCCGCACCAACAAGCATATGCAACTCATCCACAAAAAGAATACAATCACCTGCCGCCTTTAATTCTTCTAAAACCTTCTTTAATCGTTCTTCAAATTCACCCCGATACTTTGTTCCTGCTACTAGAGAACCTATATCCAAGGTAAGCAGACGTTTACCCGTTAAAGTCTCCGGTACATCACCACTCACTATTCGTTGGGCAAGTAACTCAGCTATAGCTGTTTTACCAACACCGGGTTCACCTATCAAAACAGGATTATTTTTCGTTCTACGAGATAAAATCTGTACTACCCGTTCCAACTCAGTAGTGCGTCCTACTATCGGATCCAACTGGCCTGACCGGGCCGCTTCGGTTAACTCAACACCAAGCTGATCTGCAGTCGGGGTCCTACTAGCTTTTCGGGCCCCTGTCGAAGCAGCTGTACCCGCTTGCTGCTGTGGTGAAGATTGATTAAGGATTCTTGTCGTTTCAGCGCGAACTCTTTCAATATTTACGCCTAAACTCTCCAAAACCCCTGCTGCAATCCCTTCACCCTCTCGGACAAGACCCAAAAGAAGATGCTCCGTACCAATATATGAATGGTTTAGCCTTCGAGCTTCATCAACTGCAAGCTCTATAACCTTTTTAGCTCTTGGAGTAAGACCAATTTCACCAAGTACTGTTCTATCACCACGCCCAATAATGAATTCTACAGCAGATCGCACCTTATTAAGCTCAACCCCAAGATTACCTAAAACCTTCGCCGCTACTCCTTCACCTTCACGGACAAGACCCAAAAGAATATGCTCCGTTCCGATGTAATTATGATTAAAGCGATGAGCCTCTTCCTGAGCCAGCGTTAAAACTCGTCTTGCTCGCTCAGTAAACTTGTCAAATCGATCACGCTCCGGCATCAGAATCTTCTCCTTTGTCCGCTTCTTGATCTACAGGTACTACCTTTTCTTCAACGACTTCTTCTTGGATAACTTCAGACTCAGTATCCGATACTTCTACAGACACTTCACCCTCTATGCTATCGTTAGATTCTCCCACCAATTCCTCTTGCAAAACAGATGTATCTAAGGATTCATCATTACCTTCACCAGGATCATCATCGTCTCCATCAGCTTGTTCAAGTGCATCTGCAAATGCTTGGGCAAAAGCAGAAACGGGCTCCGGATCACGTGAAACTGCTTCTTGGATAGCACTCTCTGTGGCTGTTTGTAGTTCACCACTAATTTTACTTGCGTCCCGCTTTGGCAAATCAAATTCTGCTCGCACATCATCAGGCCAATCTATCACTGCACCATTCCGGTCAAATCCAAACCCCATAGCTTCAGCATCATTACGTGCTTGTCGAACAGACAAACCTAATCGGTGCCTCTCTTTATCTATACGGACAAGTTTTACTGGCACCACATCATTTTCTTTCAAAACATCTTGAGGGTGCTGTATACGACGATTTGTTACCTCAGAAATATGTACCAATCCCTCTACTGGACCTTCCAAATGAATAAAAGCCCCAAATTTCATGAGTTTTGTAACGCGACCAATAAGTATCTGCCCAATAACCATCCGTTCAACTACCTCATCCCAAGCTCCAGTACTGGCTCTCTTCAAGGAAAGTGAAATCTTCTTTGTTTCCGGCTCAATCTTCAGAATAAATGCCTTAACTGAATCACCAACTTTAAAAAGCTCCTTAGGTTTCTTGTTTCGCTCCCAAGACAATTCAGTAACATGAGCTAATCCATCAGCACCACCAATATCAACAAAAACACCAAAATCAGCAATCGAGGAAACCGTACCGTCCCGCACTTGTCCTTCTTCCAAAACACTCAAAATTCGATCTTTCTGTTCTTGCCTCCACTCACTCATTGCAGCACGCTCGGATAAAATAGCCCGGTTTTTCCTGCGGTTAATTTCAATAACCTTTGTTCTCAATTCCTTACCTACAAAATCCGCAAGTTGCGCGGCTGAGTCCTCAGCATCCCGTCTCACACTTTCAACTTGCGAAAGTGGGATAAAAGCATTTACCCCTTCTACATTTGCTAACAAGCCACCCTTATTGTGACCCACAACTTGTGCCATGAAAGATTCGCCACTTTCAAGTCGTTGAGCCAAAGACTGCCACCCCTCTTCTCCACGCGCACGATCCAACGAAACAATACCATGCCCTTCCGAGGAAAAAGGCTGAAGGACCATAACTGTAATTTTGTCACCTGACTTTAGTGTGTTTTCTTCACCCACACCCAAGGACAGCATTTCTCCTTGGGGCACAACGGCCTCCATTTTCGTACCTACATCGACTATCAAGCCATCTGAGGACTTACCTAAAACAACACCCTCAATAATCTCTCCCCTGCGCAATTGACTGGACTTTGAAGCTTCTGAATTGAGAAGCTCCTCCATATTCATTTCATTTTCGGTTGTTTGTGAGGGTGTGGACGAATCTGGTGTGGTAGACATGTTTTTTCTGGCTTCTTTACTGATCAGCTTTCAAGCGTATTACGTTCAAAAATCCACCTGTCATATTTCAAACGCAACACAAATATAAGCTGTGCAGACATTGTAACAGCGCAATGAATGGTGCGCACCGGAAAAGTCTTGATTGATCAAAAACTATTCTGCACGAACAGTAATTCTCTGGATACTCCTTAAATTAAAAAACCTGGCAACGGCCTATTTTCCCACTTAGTTACCCAAGCAGTATCGTCAGCGCTGAGACGTTTCACTTCCGTGTTCGGGATGGGAACGGGTGGTTCCGCCTCGCTCTAGCCACCAGGAATAACGAGTATCCCAAGTGGGTTAGTGACCGTCAAGGAATCTGATTATTTATCCAATATCCAACCAAGTACCTAAAGCAAACCCTATGGCATACGTTACTCCAGATGCAGCTAAACCAAATACCAACATCCTTAAACCAGAGTAGAGAGCATTTAAACCCGTCCATAAGGTTACCGATGCTCCCAAAATAAATAACCCGAAAGCGCCCAACACAATACTACTCACCAATGCCAAAGAACCACTAGTAATAAGCCACGGTATAACAGGTAAAACTGCCCCTAGAGCAAAAAGGACGAACGAGCTAAAAGCCGCAACGAACGGACTTCCTAAATCTTCTGAGCTAACTTTCAACTCTTCGCGTACAAGAGTATCCAGTGCAAGATCAGGATCAGCGAGTACACGATCTGCAGCAACCTCAGCCTCCCCTCTAGACAAACCCTTCGACTGATATATCAATGTTAATTCTTCTCGCTCTTCTTCCGGAAACTCACGAAGTTCGTCAGCTTCGATTGAAATTTGTCGCTCATAAGCCTCACGGCTGCTCCTTACGCTAATCCACTCCCCCAATGCCATGCTAATGGAACCAGCTAAAAGACCAGCCAAACCTGCAATAGCAACTACTGCATTATTTGTACTTGCCCCTGCAACACCCATGATCAAACTAAGATTTGAAACCAACCCATCATTGGCACCCAACACAGAAGCTCGTATTGCATTACCGGAAAAACTACGGTGACGCCCCTCGAGGGCAGCAATGTTAGAAACATTTACTCCTTCAGAAGAGGCTAACTGCTGAAAAAGGCGCGCATGAGAACGTTCATCTTCCGAAAGCCCCTCAGCAATTGCATCAGGTTGATCGTCATACATTGTAAATGCATCATTTTCAAACTTTGCAACCATTGCTGCTACGGAAGCAACGCCGAACCTCCCAGCAACAAAGCCAAGAATTCGAGAACGAATCGAGGGACCATAATCTGGTATCTCTTGACCTGCCTCTTTTAGCTTCCGCACCCACAAATCTACATGCTTAGATTCATTTTCCTCCAAACTTTTAAAAAGCTTTTGCAACGCAGGATCTTCTGTCGCACGAGCCAACATCTGATACAGGGCTATTCCATCAACCTCTTCCCTAAGATTGCGTTTATATCTACGGATGGTTTTATCATCCACGGGAAAGTTATCCGGTTTTTCCATTAACTTCTATCCTCATTATTGATTGTAACCTCGGACGCAAAATTTTCTTTTATTACTCCTTTAAGTTGAGCTTGATAATAAGCTGGGAGAGTAAAAACATGTGCGCCTTCTAATAAATGCTCAAGATATTCTGTTGAAGGCACTCCTTCACCCTCAGGGTTCTTCACTTGATAAGCATAAGCCTCAACAGATATTCCAAAAATCGATGGTTTTACTCTAATACGACTGTAACTACCAGTACTAACTCCTTCATAACCATCAAGAGCAAGTAAATCGGAATTTGTAACAAGCCAAAGCACACCCCATACGCTGCTTGTTTTCACTGTTTCAGAAACAATATCTGCCACATAACACTTTCGTCGTTTGCTCCAGTAATCAAAAGCTAGCCGAAAGCCCGAAAGCACTCCTAAACCTATTGGTATTGCAGTGGGACAACGGTGCTCCATTTGCGTAGGATCCATATTTGAACCATATGCAAAGTAATATTGGTTTTTATTCATTCTTGTTGATTATGACCGGTCAAATAGATCGCGGAAAGTAAAAGAAACAATGTACGAAATGTCAATCTTCTTAGAACCCGGTTTTAAAAGAATCAGCACAGGCGGCAATTTCGAAAACCAAAAGATATCAGAAATACAAAATTTATCTGCAAAATTACTTGTGATTGATCTGGAGATGAGTGGACCAAATCCAAGAGAACATGAAGTTCTAGATGTTGGTGGCATTCTCGTGAAATTAGAAACAGGATTCCCAGAAGTATCTTCTTGGGGTAGTAAAGTCCGTCCACTACATATTGGCACAGGGAACTTGGAAGCACTCGCAACTGTGGCATATACATCAAAAAAATGGAGCGATTCAATTTCATTAGAGGAAGCATTTGAAAAAATTTCACGAATAGGAAAAGATGCAATCATCACTGGGTGGGGTATTAAACAGGATTTACTATTTTTAACAGAGACGTATAGACGATTAAATAAAAAATGGCCGTTCTCTGAATTTGCAATCGATGTACAAGATATAGCCCGGAAAATGGTAACCCGACCAGAAATCGATCGTTATAACCTGGGGCATGTAGCCGACCGTCTGAATATCGGTCGTATGCCTGAACATAGTGCACTTGGTGATGCATATACAACCTACGATGTTTTAACAACTCTCTGGGAAAGAGCAACTGAGTCTAATCGGGTTGACAGGTAAACAATGTAGGCTAAGGATGTAAGAGCGTTCTCGGGGCGAGGTGGAACTCCTCACCGGCGGTTAAAGCCCGCGACTCTATGCAAGTAGACTGACTCGGTGGAATTCCGAGGCCGACGGTTATAGTCCGGAAGGTAGAGATAGCAAGGGCAACCTTGTATTTGATGTAACATCATCATCACCACCCCTTTCGCAAGGTATTAGGGGATGTTTACCGGAATAATTGAAGAACTAGGTAAAGTGATTGAAAACACCGAAGGTGTTCTGCGTATTAGCGCACCAAAAATACTTGAGGATTCAAGCCTAGGTGATTCGATAGCTATTAACGGGGTAGATTTAACTATCACCACTATTGAAAACAATGCTTTCACCGCCAACATAATGCCTGAGACATATCGTCGTTCTGCCCTAGGTGAACTGCAAGCCAAAGACATAGTGAATTTAGAACGTAGCGTCCAACCAAATAGTCGGCTCAGCGGACATCTGGTCAGAGGTGTAACAGAGGGGGTCGGCAAAATAGACTCAATCAAACCTGAAAAAGACGCATTAATAGTAAAAATAAGTGCTGAAAAATCATTACTTAAATACATACTCGTTAAAGGCCCTGTCTGTATCGATGGAATAAGTCTTACTGTAATCGCGAAAGATTCCGGAAGTTTTAGCGTTTCATTAGTGCAATACACTCAAAACAAAACAACACTTGCAAAACAAAAAACTGGGACGAGGGTCAATTTAGAAACTGATATTATTGGTCGATATGTGGAACAGTTTGTACGGGAATCAGAAACAGGACTAGATGTATGAGCGACCAAGATTTAACCAGTGCTAATTCACTAATTACAACTGTAGACGAAGCAATAGAAGAATTTAAAAAAGGCAAGTTCGTTATCATCACTGACGACGAAGACCGTGAGAACGAAGGCGATTTGGCAATAGCTGCAGAATTTGTCACTTCCGAAACAATTAACTTCATGGCACGCTACGGCAGAGGACTAATTTGTATCGCTTTAGCAGATGAACGTGTTAAGCAGCTCCAAATTCCGATGATGGTTAATCCTGGAGATAATACTTCCCAATTCGAAACTCCATTCACTGTTTCTGTCGAAGCACGAACCGGGGTTTCAACTGGTATCAGTGCTGCTGATCGAGCAAGAACAGTTGAAGTACTCCTAGACCCGAACACAGTACCCGAAGATTTAGTGAAGCCTGGACACATGTTTCCGTTGAGAGCGAGAGAAGGTGGGGTTTTAGTACGTGCCGGACAGACTGAAGCAAGTGTTGATCTTTGTCAGCTAGCTGGATTAGAAAAGGCTTCTGTGATCTGTGAAATTATGAAAGGTGATGGCGAAATGGCACGAATGCCAGAGCTCCAAAAGTTCGCTCGAAGACACGACTTAAAAATTTTAACCATTGAAACATTAATCAAACATAGACTGAAAACAGAACGAACAGTTCAAAAAATTGCAGAAACTCAACTGCCAACTCCATATGGGGAAATGCAAATCGTAGCCTACCAAGCAAATCAGAGCTCCGAAGAACATGTAGCTATCGTTAACTTACCTGCAGATCACCAAAATGATAAACCGACCCTCGTACGTGTTCACGATCAATGTCTTACGGGTGATGTTTTTGGATCTATGCGCTGTGATTGCGGGGAACAAAAAAACCTTTCTATGGAAAAAATCGCTGAAGAAGGAGGCGTTTTATTATATCTGCGACAAGAGGGTCGAGGAATAGGCTTACACAACAAACTTAAAGCTTACCAATTGCAAGATGAAGGCTTAGACACAGTAGAGGCAAATCTTGCCCTAGGCTTCCCTGAAGACAGCCGAGATTATGGGATTGCAATGCAGATATTACTTGATCTAGGAATCAGCAAAGTACGACTACTGACAAATAATCCAATTAAAGTAAGTGGATTAAATAGCTATGGTATAGATGTGGTTGAGCGCGTTCCACTAGAAGTTCCACCCAATAAATTCAATATCGGATACTTGAGTACCAAACGCCAAAGAATGGGACACTTACTCGAACAATCGGAAGTCCCTCAAGACACAGGTGATAGTGATGACTAAGGAAACGAAAAACCTCCAATTCGCAATCGTTGTCGCTCGATGGAACAATTTCGTTACACAAAAGCTTTTGGACGGGGCAAAACAATGCTTAATAGAAAAAGGAGTGCCTGAAGAAAACATCACTACCACTTGGGTCCCGGGTTCATTTGAAATACCAACCGCTGCACGTTGGGCAACGGCTTCGAATCAGTTCGATGCTGTGATTTGTTTAGGAGCAGTCATACTTGGGGAAACTGATCACTATCAGCATGTCTCAGAACAAGCTGCAGCTGGTATTCAACAGGTTGCTCTAGACACACAAATACCTGTTATTTTTGGCGTCCTAACATG
Source organism: uncultured Anaerolineaceae bacterium (assembly GCA_964343095.1). GTDB lineage: Bacteria > Chloroflexota > Dehalococcoidia > Tepidiformales > Tepidiformaceae > JAKUNN01. The sequence continues at coordinate 8,452 of CAYFHW010000019.1, forward strand.
TAAAACTACCGAACAAGCCTTGGCCCGATCCGGCGGCACATCAGGAAATTCTGGATCAGAAGCGGCCAACGCAGCACTCGAAATGGTACAAATTAAAGAAAACTTACGCAGTAGCTGAAAATAAAAACCTAAATGAAATAGTTTTAACAAATCAACTTATAATTCTCCAGGTCTGTATAAATTCAAGAGAACTTATAACAAATGTCTAAAAGAAAATTCCCCGTCGTCGGTGTCGCAATAATAGTGATGAATCAAAAAGATCAGATATTGCTAGGTAAACGTGCACATGGCTGGGGCAAAAATTTATGGTGTATCCCTTGCGGAAAAGTTGAATGGGGAGAGGAAATTAGAGAAGCTGCAGAGCGTGAATTAAGAGAGGAAACTGGTCTTAGGGCTACAGCAGGAGAGGTAGTTGCCGTCCATTCAAACTTTCATGATCCTGAGCATCTTTCGGTTGGTATTTGGTTTAGAGGAGAAAATATCCAGGGAAAAGCGACTGCACTAGATGGTGAATTAGCAGAACTTCAATGGTTCCCTCTCTCACAAGCCCCTGAACTTTGCTATCCAACTGATCAAATAGTTATCAAACAATTATTTGACACAATTACCTAACGTATCCAAAACGTGATAATGGCCAATAACAAATACGTACACGCCCTAATATCAAAGTCTGTGCAATTGGGCCAAACAACCGGCTATCTGTACTTTCATCCATATTGTCACCCAAAAGCTCAAGAGTTCCATCTAAGTGCACTGCTGAAACACGTTTCACAATAACTACATCGGGATTCCGCGGGTCCAAGGCCAAAACAACCTCACCTACTGTAGGTAACCGATTTTTGTAGAAACAATTATCCACGACAATGAAATCAGCAGGACACAAAACAGGAAACATACTATTTCCTGAAACCACATACCGACTTAGACAATTAAACCTTAAGAGCTTCCTAAAAAAGGTCATAAAGAAAGCTGCACGGTAACACCACACAGCCCTCTTTCTAAACAAGACACTACTTCTTTAGCCAGCAGTGTAAAAACTTACATCATCACGACTTTTAGAAGCCCAGAAAATATTGTGAACTTGCTCACACGTATCTACTAAGGCTTGGGCAGCATCAACGCTAACGTCAACCTTATTTTGTGAACACAGCTTTGCCGCATTCCAGAAAATATTATGTATTTCCGGATTAGCTTCTAAATGAGGAGGCTTGAAATAATCCGTCCATAATATCAAGAGCTCCGTCTTAGCTACTTGAGCTTGTTCTTCCTTAATTGCTATATAGCGACTACGAGTGTTCTCTGTTGCAAGATCGTTACCCTCAAGTGCAACGAGTTTTTTTGCCATCGATAACACAGCTTCTGCAGCTATACGGGCAGATGCAGGATCATATACACCACATGGCCCATCACAATGAGCACTAGCAACTTGTGACGGTCGCAATAAACCTTTAATGAAATTCATAAGTTCCTCCGATAGTTTGTGGAGGGGAGTATACGCGCCTAAAGACTTTTACCCAATATGAACAAGCAGGTTAACTTAAATGATCCCGCCCATGCTTCCAATTGAACGACTTAAATGACTCAAGGAATCAGCCTCGTTATTCGTTAAATAAAACGAGACGGCTTCACAATTTTCACGTGCCTGCTCTCCATATCGAGCACCTGGAATAGGTAGTACATTTTCTTGTCGAGCAAGCCAATTAAGTGCTACTTGAGCTGGTGTACGTTCATGAAGTTTCCCGAGCTCATCTAACATGGATAACAAAGGCTCCAATTCGCTGGCATTCCTAAACTGAGCCATAAGCCTTCGTAATCCTGAGGCTTTCTTACCATCACGATACTTTCCACTTAAAGCACCACTAGCAAGAGGAAAGTATGCAATGAGTGTGAGACCAAGTTCTCTACAGGTCTCTAAGACTCCATTTTCTTCTGGCGCACGATTGATAAGACTGTAATTAACTTGATTCGAAGCAAGTCTTATTCCCTCATCTTGAAGAATCTTGTGAGCGTGATGCAACTGCTTGGCACTGTAATTGCTTACACCTATCTGCAAAATTGAACCATCTCTCTTAGCAGACGCCAACGTTTTCATCAACGTTTTCGTCGAAAGTACGGTATATGGCCAATGGATTTGATACAGTCCGATCGGTTTATTGAGGCGAATTCGGTCACGACTTCCGTTCAAAGCCCTCACAATAGAGCTTGTAGTCACCCTATATGGCAAAGGGGCAAATTTTGTCGCAACCACAACGTCTAGTTCCTCCTGAAAATCATCGGACACAAAGCGAATTGCCTCTCCTAATAAACGCTCAGAACGCCCACGATTGTAAATTTCCGCAGTATCAAAAAAACGGACGCCAGATTCTAAAGCACTCTTCACAACTTCGATCGAGTTAGTAGGTACAGAATTTACTGCCTGAACTCCTCCCCATGCGTTTGTCCCAATACCTATAGGACGTACTTCCGGACCATCCAAACCAATAGAAAGATCAGGTAAAGACTTCGACATAGAACTAGTTTAAGTGATTATAAAGTTGCCGCGTACTGAAGTGGGCTCTAATATTCTTCCCATGGCCTACAGTATTATAGAGACCTGCATAGGATGTACTGCTTGCACAAAGCGCTGTCCCACTAATGCAATTAGCGGAGATCGCAACGAATTGCATGTCATAGATCCGTCACTTTGCATTGACTGTGGTGCCTGCGGAACAGTATGTCCACCAGAAGCAATTCTAGATTCCGTAAATGATGCCTGTGAGGCACTTAAAAAGGCAGAATGGCCCAAGGCAACTGTAATCGAAGAGAAATGCATTGGTTCCGGGTGTGAACTCTGTATCAATATTTGTCCATTCGATGCACTGAGCCTTCAATACAATGAACGCGTCGATGATTTCTTTGGCGTGAGTACTGTTGACGAAAAGAAGTGCACTGGATGCCGCCTTTGCGAAGATGTTTGTGGTTGGGATGCGGTGCATATTTTCCCACTCAAAGATGAGATGCAGAAATCAATCGAAGCCCTTACAGACCAAGAAATACAACTTATACAACAGGCAAAAAAAGGGCAAAACGTAACTGAATTAGCTCGCTAGAAATAGGCTTCAATCTTTTGAGCCAAATCTAGATCAAGCTCGGTAACACCACCTGCATCGTGAGTACTTAAGGTTATTGCAACCTTGTTATAGACCATTTGTATCTCAGGGTGATGATTCATTACTTCAGCAACCATAGCGATCCGATTGACAAAACCCATCGCCACAATATGGTCTTCTAACGAAAAGGACTTTTGTATCGAATTTCCTTCAATAGACCAACCCGTTAATTCAGCAATTCCTTCTTCAATTTGAATGTCCGTAAGCTTTTGGGCCATGATAACCTCCTTAAAAGAAATAAGAGCGTGCAAAAGATAGTATGCAAAGTAGAAGTCCAAAATGGAAGATTTTCAATTCAAAAAAAACGTCTCGCAGATCTTTTTTAAAACTTTCGGCGGTCAGTTTAAGCACAGCCAGCATCGGGACCATAGCATGTCTAAATACAACTAGTACTACACCAGCAGCTAAGACAACTCAGATACCAGCTAAGGCTAGTACGCCTAAAAAAACAATTTCTACTAATGAAAAAAATGAGGGTGGAGAAACATACACCAAGTTTGGAGAAACACTCAGACGGACAGGTAATATTTTTGGTGACGAGATTTTTGACCCGCATCGCACAAAAACAACACAAATCCTCGACCAGCAATCCTTGGTCTATAGCAAGCTTCTAAACTACATCGATCAAGGCACCGGTATTCTTACAACAGATCTGGCCAAAACTTTACCCGAACAACCTGATCTACAAACTTTCATTTTTCAAATAAACCCTGAGGCCAAGTGGCACGATCGTACACCAGTAAATGGACGACCTGTTCGAGCACAAGACGTAAAACATAGTATTGAGCGACAGATCAATGGCGATGCATCCTATATCCGCCAATCACATTGGTCTTTGATCGACACAATTGAAACTCCTGATGAGCAAACGTTAAAAATCCGCCTTAAAGAAGCGCATGTGGGGATGCTCGAGCGTTTTGCCGATACCTCCTCCTTAATAGTCGCACCAGAAGTTCGATATCATAATTTCAAAAGCAATAATCAAGTTGGTTCCGGGCCTTTTCAATGGGTTGAGTGGAAAGAAAGAGATTTCGTAAGTGTATCAAAAGCACCACACTGGCATGGAAAAAATGGACCGTTTTTGAATGGAGTTATCACAAGGCAAGCACTCAGCCTAGCAGACATAGAAGCCAGCTTCCGCACCAAAACTCTGGACGTGGCTCTTCTAGGGTTACGTCAGGCTCAACAACTCAGAGAAGCCATTCCTGAATTACATGAAACAGCACAAGGCTTAGCTCAATTTTATGGAATGAGATTTTTTTCAACAAAAGAACCGTACAACGATAAGAGGCTAAGAGGAGCAATATCAATTGCCTTAAACCGCTGGGAAATGTCTCAATCAATGTTCGCAGGCTCAGCTACATTAAACCCTTGGATAAGTTCATCCGTAGAGCGATGGTCACTTCCTCAAGTAGAGTTACAAAACATTGCAGGACACAGGCCTGGAACTGGAGGCCGACAAGCTGACATTAACGAAGCAAATAACTTACTAAACTCATATTTAAATGAAACTGAGCAAACAATCGGTTCCCTAGGGCCATTGGAATTACTGATTACTGAAAAACTAGAAAAAGACTTCAGCTTAGGCACTATGATTCAAACCCAATTAGATGAAAGCCTAGGCATACCAGTTAAAGTTTCTGCAGTAACAGAACAAGACTTATATCAAAGATTATTTTCTGGTGAAGCCCCTTGGTTCGTTACATTTGATAACGGATGGACAGAATTAGATGATTGGCTATATCCCTATTACCACAGCACCGGTACGGCAAACAGTTTTGCCTTACGTGATGAAAAAATTGATAGGCTAATTGAAAAACAAAGAGTAACTACTAATCAAATAGAACGTCGTGAAATTGGTTTTGATGTACAACGCGAATTACTACAATTACATCTAGCATCAAATTTTGTTAGCGAAAGAGTTATATCTCTGCAGTGGCCATACCTCCAAGAATTTCCACTTGATATTGGATTTTCATTCCAAGGAAGATTAGCTTCTTGCTGGATTGATCAATCTCACCCTACGTTCTTTAACCGCTAACCAAGACTGTTAAAACACCATGACTAGGAAGAAAATGCCTTTTCTTCCCGATTCTTCACGAAGCAACGATTCATCTCATTAGAAAACAAGTCTATTGACTCAACATACCTTTCATTCTCATACGAATCGAAATCCCTAAACACAGCCACTCGTATCACTTCCCCATCTTCATCTTGCGGTTTTATCACAAAAGTATTGACACACTCATTAGTAGCCGCGATTTGCTTATTCAGTTCATGCATTAGTTGGACAGCCTCTAAAGACTTTCCTGCATTCGGAACAGCAATTGACATACGCACATAGGCCATCGGAAAACTCCTTACTTAGGCGGAAAGCCCCTTTGGTTAGGGGCCACTCGCATTAGGGTGCGTACTTACTACTGTTACAGCAAATAAGCACCTTTTAAAAAAGGAAAATCAAACTTCTCTAAAAAATTAAAAAACTTTATAGACGTAACTTGCCATGAGACGGCTGACGACGACGCTGCCGGACAGGCATAGCAGCTTCCTCAGCTGCCAAATCAACTGGCGGCCGAGTTAAAACTTCATGTACATAACCACACATAATGCAACTCCCATAAGTTCCGTGCCAATCTCTTTCGATAACGATTGCACCGCTACACTTAGGGCAGTTTGCAGGTGGCGCTTCTTGCAAAGCAGGCATAATAAAAAAACTCCATTTTTCAAAGGAGGACGAGACCTCTAAGCGAGCTTCCTGCTCACCAGGCCTTCCGTCTGCATACGAGGTTAGCTGTCGGATTCGGGCGGAAGGTTGCCCTAAGGGCATATTGCCCTATTCACCCCATTATTGGGTTCCCCGATGTGTTTACACACATTCTGCAGGTGGTACATAAAGCACCAAGCGCAACTCCAAAAGGAGCAGTATGAAGATATCAAGCGAAATTTATTTTGTCAAACCCCAAAGTTAGACAAAGAGCGGCCCAAAGACAACAGCAACAATCGCCATTAATTTTAAAAGAATGTTTAAACTTGGACCAGAAGTATCCTTGAACGGATCACCAACTGTGTCACCAACAACTGCGGCCTTATGAGCTTCAGATCCTTTACCTCCAAAATGTCCTTCTTCAACATATTTCTTTGCGTTATCCCATGCACCACCAGCATTTGCCATCATAATTGCTAACATCGCACCAGCAGCAATGGAGCCAACGAGCAGCCCCCCAAGACTCTCCGCACTAATGGCTGCCCCAACTACAATGGGTACAACAACTGCAAGAAGACCAGGAACAATCATTTCTCGCAGTGCACCATCTGTTGAAATACTCACAGCTCGTTCATGATCTGGTTCTTCGGTGCCATCCATAATCCCAGGTTTTTCCCTAAACTGACGACGTACTTCTTCCACCATTGCTTGCGCAGCCCGTCCAACAGCACCCATTGAAAGAGCAGCAAATACAAACGGCATCAATGCACCAATTAATACGCCAATCATAACTTCCCAATTCAACAAATCGAGAGTAGTAATATTCGTAACAAAGGCATAAGTTGCTAAAAGGGCGAGCGCTGTAAGAGCTGCCGAACCAATCGCAAAACCTTTTCCTGTAGCAGCAGTAGTATTCCCCAGCTGATCTAATGCATCAGTACGAGTTCGCACCTCAGGTGGTAAAGCTGCTTGTTCAGCAATTCCCCCGGCATTGTCTGCGACAGGCCCATAGGCATCAGTCGCTAAGGTCACTCCTAAAGGAGCGAGCATACCAACAGCTGCGAGCGCAATACCATAGAAACCAGCAACTTCATTGGCAAGAGCAATGGCAACAACAATAGTGACAAGCGGGATAGCTGTGGACAACATACCTAAACTTAGACCACCTATTAACACTGGCCCTGCCCCAGTCTCAGCCTGTTTCGATAAATTAACCGTTGGACTATAGCGGAAACGTCCAATCGCAAAACCTTCCGTAGATGTGAAACCTTCTGTCACTGTACCGATTAACTGCCCAGCTATAAGACCTATTAGAATTGCCCAGAATAAATCCCACTTTAATCCAATCACCGCAATAGCAATTGCAGCACCGATCAGTACTAAGAGAGAAGCTCCATAAACTCCTGCACGAAGTGCCCAAAGCAAACGACCCTGACTCGATTCCTCACCTGTGCGAACAAAAAAGGACGCTACAATTGCAGAGACAATTCCTATAGAAGCTACAAGCAGTGGCAAAACAACAGCAGCTCCTTTAAAACTGTCTGCTCCATTTTGAAAAATGTCAGATGCACCAAAACCCGCACCAATGCCAGTCGCACCAACAATTGCTATCGCAGCAAGAGACATCGTAGCAACGACGGATCCCACATAAGACTCAAATAAATCAGCCCCCATACCAGCAACATCTCCAACATTATCCCCAACATTGTCAGCAATAGTCGCCGGATTACGCGGATCATCCTCAGGTATCCCAGCTTCTACCTTACCAACCAAGTCTGCCCCTACATCAGCAGCTTTCGTGTAAATACCACCACCGACACGAGCAAAAAGTGCTATGGAGGAGGCACCAAATGCAAAACCAGCCAAAGGAATTGGATCTTTCCAAATAAGATAAAGTACCGCCAAACCTAAAATACCTAGCCCTACGACAGTCATACCCATAACTGTTCCTGAGTTAAAAGCAACCCTAAGGGCACCATTTAAACCATCTCGTGCTTTCGCTGCAGTTCGAACATTGGCACGAACAGCAACTGTCATACCAAGATAACCAGCAACAGCCGAAAGAATAGCCCCGATCAAATAAGAAATTGCCGTTGCAGGGGCATTATTATCAAAACCACGTAATGGATTCTTATCTAAAATATCCAAATCTATAAAGAGCAAAATTATGACAAACACAACTGCAACAAAGCCTGAAAGCACTATGTATTCACGCTTGAGAAATGCTGCAGCTCCAATCTGAATAGAACGAGCTATACCTCGCATAGTCTCGTCACCTTCATCTTCTCGAAGAACCGCAAAAACACGCAAGCCTGCAAAGGCCAAAGCAACTATGCCAGCAACGATAGCAAAAATTAAAATTTCCATAATACTGCTCCTAAAAAGCACCGCTCTTAGATATCATACTCACACCTGATACGACCTAGCGTTCAGATGGGCCGCCGGCAATGTATCGTTGATTTGAGTTTGGAGCAACGCCAAACTAAAGATCTTTCACAGGACCTGGCATTTCACCATCACGAGCAGCATCAATCATCTCCCGTGCACTATCAGGCAAATCCACCCCGTATTCATCAAAACGTTTCTCTACCCAAGAGCCAATTTGACGAGGATCACGTATAGCATCTGGATCGCTTGGATTTGACGCGTCCCCATACTTATCAAGAATATCTGCTCGGGTATAGGCACGACCAAAGCTGGAAACCAAACGCGTTAAATTAGTACTACTGCAACTTTCACAGCTAGGAGTGACATCTAAATCAATCTTCCGTGTAAAAAAGTTGGTAACCTTATTGCAATCACCGCACTTAAATTCATATATGGGCATAGGAAAATATTAGCACGAAGAAAGTTCAACGCATCAAATCAAGGGGGTGAAGTCGAAATTGGAGACCAAGAGAGGCGATGAATTTTTGAAGGCCCTCGACGAACCAAGGCCTCTTTATGCCTAGCAGTCAAATATCCTTTGTTCTTACAAAATCCATAACCTGGTAAACAACCACAAATTTCAACCATCCAAACATCACGAGCAACCTTTGCAATAATCGATGCAGCAGCAACAGAAATACTTTTTGAATCTGCTCGTACAACAGAAATAACATTCGGCCAAGGAAGCTCTAATGCATCAGAAATAACGCCTTCCGGAAAAACACTAAGATCGGTAAGTGCACGCAAACATGCTTTGCGACGTGCTTCACTAATTCCAAGCAAATCAACTTCCTCACTAGACGACCAACCTATAGAAAAAATTGCAGATTCCGAAATTTCTTTAGAAAGTAAACTCCGTCGAGCTGGAGACAGTTTCTTTGAATCATTTACAGTCGCAAACCAGCTATATTTTTCATTCGGAGTTAAGGCAACCGCAGCTGCAGTAACAGGTCCAGCAAGTGAACCAACCCCTACTTCATCAATACCTGCTACAACCTTAACTCCTGAGTCCCAGATACTCTCTTCAATCTCTAAGCTCGGGCGACTTGTTCTCGTCATAACTTTTAGTGCAGACACCCATACGTACTGCTAATTCTCCTTCTTAATAAGGTCCTCGATTTCACTCTCAATCTCAGATAGCTGTTCAAGCAAAACTTCAATTCTTTTTAACGCCCTTGCAACCGCAGAGTTCTCCGTCTCTAATTCATTTCTAACCAAAAGTGGATAAAGTGCTTCACCAATTTTGGTTTTTTGCTTACGAATATCGCTTTCAATACGACTAGCTTGTAATTCAAGCACTACACGACTCGTCTGCCGACGGGCAACTTCGGAAGCATTTATAGCACTAGATCTCAGACGTTCAAGAAAAGACATTTTTAGGACATTAAATCAGTTGTGAATGAAGATTCATAAACAAGTGCCATCCCCTCCAGAACCGCATCTGCCAAGCGCGAAATATCCTCAATCACTTCAACTGCTTCCCCAGAATTTAAACTTGACTCATTCGCAAGATGGACGGCTGTTTCCTCAAATGAATGTCTCAAATGGTTAAAAATTGTGACGGCCACAGTTAAACTAACGCCTCCTTTAACGAGAGTTCTACCATACTCACGACCAACACCACGAGCATCGTCAAAAAATCTTTCCCCACGCGAGGATGACGCAATATAACGAGCAAATAAATCAACTAATTGGCGACCAAGAAACCGCAACGACACTCTCAGAGGTTCTTCTAAATCAGCTGTTGCTGTCATAGCTGGATTAGGGCCCACACGATGCAACCGACTTTTTACACGTTCAAGAGTAATTTCACTCAAATGATCAATATCTCGAGGTGAACTTTGAGGCCCATTACGTAAAAATTCTTCGACATCTGACCTTAACAACCTGCGATGTCCACCACCCGTTCTATACGCCTTTATTTCTCCACCGTCAGCCAATCTTCGGATCGTGGATTCACTTACACCCAACAATTCACTCGCAAAACCAGACGATATCCAACGACCACCAACTTCACCAGCCATAAACTCTCCACTAGCAACATTAATGAGTAATTATGACTTGTCAATCATAGAGAACCCTTAATTAGCAAAACCAACCTCGTGCAAAACTCCACGCTCACCATTTAAAAAGTCAGTACCATTTACACGAGCCCGTCCACTACGTTGTATCTCCTCCAATACTAAAATCCCACCATCAAAACTAATTGCGGGGAAATCACCATATCGTAAAAGTAATCCGCGTGGAACATCCAGATTATCAGCAATCCCAGACGCACGTCTGATAACCAACTTTGACCCCCGGTAATTCACAAACGCACCTGGCGACGGAGAATATGCTCGGACCGCCCTATCGGCTTGAATCACTGTCATGTCACTGCGCAAATGACCAGCTTGACTAGATATGAGTTCGCAAAATGTCACTTTCTCCTCATCTTGTGGATCAGCAATAGGAATGCCATT
>CAYFHW010000020.1:0-18769 GCA_964343095.1 uncultured Anaerolineaceae bacterium
CAACAAGTAGGGGCATTGCAGCTCCTCTTTGTTTTTTTGGTATTGGTTATTACTGGCACAGCCCTACTATCTATTCCAGCTGCGTCGGAAGTCTCGAGTTCCCTGGGGCAGAGGTTTTTTACCGCGGTCTCTGCTGTTACAACCACAGGTTCTTCCCCGCTCCCTATTGATAGAACGTGGTCATTTGTAGGCGAAGGAATATTGGCTTTTCTTGTTCTTATTGGTGGTTTTCTTTATATGGCTGCAGCTTCTTTCGTGTTATGGATTTTTGGTCAACGGTTCGGTTTTAGGGATGTCGAAATGAAACGTCTTTATATAGGCAGACCTTCTTCTGTGGAAGTTATTCAATTCTTCCGAACCGTTCTACTAATTACACTCAGTTTGCAAGCTTTGGGCGCAGGTCTTTTTTTTGTTGGCTTTTTACTTGATGGTTCTTCAGTTACGACATCGTTATGGTGGGGGCCTTTTCATGCGATCACTTCCTTTAACAATGCTGGTTTTACTTTGCATTCTGAAGGGTTTTCAGCTTTTAGAGATTCACCTTTCTTACTAGCAATCAGTGGGCTTTTAGCTTTTTGCGGTGCTATTGGTCCTATTCCCTTAAGTTTTCTTTTTTTGTGGCGTAGATATCGTAAAATCCCGCTTGATAGCAAAATTATCTTTTTTGGAATGTTGGCTACCGTAGTCATCGGAATGCTACTACTTTCTTTATCTGAGTGGAATAATCCTCAAACTCTAGGTGTTGTGGATGGCTGGAAGCGCCCATTATTTGCCGCTTTTGAATCTTCAATGCGGAATGTCGGATATTCTGTGTTTAGTACTGAATCCTTACGTGCTGAGAGCCAATTAGTGTATACAGGTTTGATGGCAATTGGTGGTGGTGCTGGTAGTGCAGTTGGGGGACTTAAAATAGGATTAATTTTTGTGTTAGGTGTTTCTGTTTTTGCCACTTTACGCGGTCGATCAAATTTTACGCTTGGACGTTTATCACTGTCCGATGATTTAAGGCGTCAGGCACTTGTTATAACGTTCATTTTTATCGTAGTAGTTGTAATTTTCACTAGCCTGTTACTGTATTTCACTGAGTATTCTTTGCTGGATGCATTATTTGAAGCAATTTCAGCACTAACGCTTTCTGGCTTTTTAAGCGGAGGCTTTTTAAGTCAGTCGGAATCGGATGTTGTGCTAAGTATCGCTATGCTAATGGGCAGGTTTTTACCTCTTCTATTAGTGATAGAAATGTCTAGGCCGCGTTTACGTGCAAGGTACCAACATCCTGAGGACAGTGTGTTATTTGGGTAGGAGATAAATGGTAATAGGTAGGGAACGTACCAATTGGTTTTCTAATCATCCTCCTGCATGTACCTGCGCAGAGTGCGGAGAAAAGAGACTCGCACAGGCACGCTTTGAAGAGCAGTCAGGTGGTCGCAAGATTGGACGAAATGAGCGTTGTCCGTGTGGGAGTGGGAAAAAATTCAAAAAATGCCATGGAGTTCATAATTAAATTAGTTCATATTCATAGCTATTGGCATTGATATGCCAGTTTCTTGTGCAAGATCCTCAAGTTGTTCAATAGTTTCCTGATCTAACGGAATTCCATCTATGAGCCTATCTTGGCGAGACTGCTCCTCTTTATCTCCGGGCATAATTACTGAATTGATATTTTCGATCGGCTCAATTTGTCTGATCTGTTGTGCTAAATCATTCAATTGGTTTTCAAATTCCCGGGTATCTATAAAAGCTTCTATTTGCCAAGCTAAAAACCACTGTCCCATTACCAGATCATGGCGTGGGAGAATCATTCCAAAACCTGCGCCGGAAAGAATGCCACACAAAACATCTACCATTAAACCTAGCCCGAAACCTTTATAAGCACTTGTTTCTAGATTGGATCCGAGAGGGAGAAGTCCTCCCCCCTTTTTTAATATTTCAGGGTCACTAGATGGCTTTCCCTCACTATCAACCGCCCAACCAATAGGAATATTCTCACCCTGTCTTTGTGCAATTTCTAATTTTCCTCCTGCAACAGCAGTTGTAGCCATATCAAGGGAAAACAATTTGCCCATTCCCATTGGTGCCGCAAATGCAATTGGATTCGTTCCATAGGCTCTGGTTTTGCTTCCTGCTGCTACTCCAACGGGTGGGACATTGCACATAGCCATACCAATAAGACCTTTTTTTGCTGCCATTTCTGCGAAATATCCTGCTGCACCAAAATGTCGGCCATTTGTTACGGTTACCATTCCAATCCCCGATGTCTGTGCTTTGTCTAAACATCGTTCCATTGCTTCTTTCGCGATTACAACACCTAAGCCACCATCTCCGTCCAAAGCGGCAGTAGTAGGACTTTCTCTCAGAACTTTTATACTTGCTCGAGCGTTTATTAGGCCTTCTCTTAAGCCAGGGATATAACCTCGGTGCCATGGTAAATGTGCAATTCCATGGGACTCTATCCCTTTCAAGTCTGCGTCGATAAGGACCTCTGCTGCAGTATGTGCATCCTTCTGTGCAACTTCAAAGTAATGCAGTAATGCAGCTATAAGTGCTCTAAGATCTTCAGCTGCAAAACGCTTCCGGTTGTCTTCTATAATCCACATCTTCTACACACTTGTACTAAACAATACGTGTATTTGTACGGTTTCCCAAGGTCTTAATTAATTCCCCTGTTCTTCACGTGCCCGAGCCGTATAGATAGTTGTGTGTTCTACTGCAGATTTAAATTGTTTCTCCATATGTGTCCACATATCGTCCACTGACCAAGGTTCTTTTCCTTGAAGTGTACGGATTGGTTCAGGCTGATTGAACAGGGAAACTTGGTACCCTGAAGCTCCAATTACTTGTCCGTTTAGCCATCCTGAGTCTTTACTACACAGATATACAACGGGTGGAGCTACGTTATTAGGTGACATTTCATCCTCACTGCGATTTGGATCAGTTCCGAGTGCTCTTCTTCTATCTGCAGGAATCGTTCCGCCCATCCGAGTACCTGCTCCGGGGCTGATTGCATTTGAGGTGACGCCGTAACGACCTAGAGCATTTGCACACGAATATGTAAAACCAACAATACCTAATTTTGCGGCTGCGTAATTAGGCTGTCCAGGTGCCCCGGAAAGGCCTGAAACTGAAGTGAAATTTATAAGTCTATAATCACCTTGCCTCTCGGTTCGCCAGTAGATTGAAGCAAATTTTGTTGTGTTAAAAGTTCCTTTTAAATGCACAGCGATGACTGCATCCCATTCCGCTTCTGTCATATTGAAAACCATACGGTCTCGTAAAATACCGGCTACATTAACTAAGCAATCCAAACGGCCATATTCATTTAGTGCTGTTCGTATGATTTGTTCAGAGGCATCAAAGTCTGAAACATCATCATGGTTGGCAACAGCTGTACCTCCGGCAGCACGAATTTCAGCAACAACTTCGTCTGCGGGCGTTGTGTCACTTCCCTCACCATCTACACTTCCACCTAGGTCATTTACAACAACAGCTGCACCTTCTGCAGCCATACTTTTCGCGCAAGATGCACCTATTCCACGTCCTGCACCAGTAATGACTACGACACGATCTTTTAAGCGATCCATTTTTGTTCTCCTGTTTAAGAATATTTATCGAGTATACGACTTATTTCTAAAATCCTTCTCATTGTGCCATGCACTTTCTTTCACGCGAATATTTTATACATGGCACAATGAGCACGGAGTTAATTCTGAACTACGATCAAGATTCGGTAAATCATGTTCTTCGGACAACTCGCTCTGTTCGGAAACGTCTCGACTTTGAGCGTCCCGTTCCAGATTTGCTTATTCAAGAAAGTATTGAAATTGCTTTGAATGCCGCGCCCGGTGCTGCCGGTATGGTACCAATACATTTCATGGTTATTACAGATGATGAGATCAAGAGAACTGTCGGTGGGTTTTATAGAGAGGCATTTCTTGAAGGTATAGGTTCTAGTTCCTCTTCCAATCAACGGATCAGAAAACCAACTATTGGTTACCTAGCTGAGAACATAGAACGGTCTCCGGCACTTGTGATTCATTGTGCGGAAGGTCATCCTGAGGACATGCCACAGACGGCGGGATATTACGGGCAGGTTTTACCCTCAGCATGGTCCTTTATGTTGGCACTTCGAGTTAGGGGTTTAGGTACGGTTTGGACTGCCCTTCACCTGAGATATGCTCAGGAGATTGCCGATGTTTTGGGGATCCCAAATCATTTTAGTCAAACTGTTTTATTCCCTGTCGCATTTTTTAAAGGGGAAGATAATTTTTCCCCTCCGAATAGACCGGATCCTCAACAGTTTATCCATTGGAATCAATGGGGTACTAATCATACTGATTAGTCTTTTAGGTTAATTTCCACTGAACAAGTGTATATGATTCTGATTCATGGCCATGTCGTTCAAAAACTGTTTTTACTTCGGAACCGATAGTGATTTCTTGTAACGGATCCCCTATCAGATTGCCAACCATTCGGATATTGTCAGCGTCAGGGAGCTCAACCAGTACGATTATATAGGGCGTCGCTGATTGTAAGGCTGGATGAACTGGATGCCATACACGTTCCCATGAATAGATGTAGCCTTTTCCTGATACCTTTTCCCAACCCATATCAAATTCATGACATTTGTGGCAGACCCACTCAGGTCCCCACTGGAAACTAAAGCAGTTATTACACTTCTGGACTCGAAGTTCATTTAGTTCTAGGCCTTCCCAATATTCTGTGCCTAAACCATCTGCATCTGGTTTGGGGGTTGGAAGTCCTTCTGGTAAGTATGTGTCACTCACTAATTTCCCCCAGGATCACGTGCCATGATTGAATTACTCACCGGTTGAACCATTGGCCCTGAAGTTACCATGCAGATATTGGCGTTAGATACCTGATTAGATGAAGTCCCCCTAATTTGACGCACTGCTTCAATATTCAATTCGAGTCCGTGCATGTAACATTCTGCAAGATTTCCGCCGCTTGTGTTTAAGGGTAGTTTTCCAGTTGGTGCAGAAAAATTCTCAAGTGTGAAAAATCCATTCACTTCTTCTGGCTTACAAAAACCATGCTCAACAATGCTCATGAGTACACCGCCGGTGAAATTCTCGTAACTTTGAAGTACATCAACATCTTTCGGTTCGATTTGTGCCATTTCATATAGCCTTGATGCTACAGTCTTAAAATTACTCGTTGCATAATCTGGTGCATTGTGGGCTGTTGCTGCTTGCCGGTAATCAGAACCTTGGGCCGCACCAAGTATATAGGCGGGTTTTTGAGGGAAATCCTTTGCCCGTTCTGCAGTCGTTACAATCAAGGCTGCAGCACCATCATTTTCTAGGCAGCAGTCATACAAGTGAAAAGGCTCGACAATCATTCTTGAGGCATCGTACATTTCTTCGGTTAATGGTCTTCCATGCATGACTGCACGTGGATTTTTTTGAGCATGTTGATAGGAAGCCATCGCAATTGAACGTAGTGCCGACTGTTTTATTTCGTAGGTGTGCATAAAGCGCCTGACTCGCATTGCAAATGTCTGTGCTGGTGACATAAGGCCGTAAGGTACTGTGAATGCCAAGGCACCGGGAACTGTCGCACTTTGAGGACCTTGCCCAAATCTTGCAAACTGCCCTTGAGCTAACGCTCGGAATACGACGACATACTTTGCGTAGCCTGCAGCGATAGCTGCAACTGCGTTGGCAAGCGCGCCAGATCCACCACCACCACCACCACCCCAGAACATGTTACTAAACGCTAAATCTTTCAACCCTAGGGCTGAAGCAATTCTAGGCGGATCGTTGCGATCGTTACTGAACGAAGCAATGCCATCAATATCACGTGGATCAAGCCCCGCATCCCTTGCCGCGAGGAGAATTGCCTCTAATGCCATCTGAAATTCAGAATCAGGAGCTTTTCCATGACGGTAATAGCGTGTTTCTCCAATTCCAATGATCGCTGTTTTATTACGGATGGTTTCCAAAATGGTTAATCCTTTTCGCTCACTATACTCTGGTCCTTGTTGTGCCCAAATTCCTCGATTCTAAATTTTCTAATTTTAAATTGCTTACATTTAAAATCCGTTGCACTCTTTCCTTGCGTGAATTTATCAACTCAACTACAACCATTTATTAAAGGAAGAACTCGTAATTTTGTCGCTCACAGAGCCTTGTATTCTGGACAATATGGAGAGAATACGCTTGCTGCGATTCAGGATTGTGTCGATTCAGGTGTACCACAAATTGAGATCGACCTCCAAATTTTAAATGATGAGAATTTTGTTCTGTTTCATGACTTTGAATTAGATCGTCTTACTAATTCAAAAGGTCTTATAAGTGACCGGGAGACGACGCATATTAATTCTATTTCTTATAAAACTGGTGAGTCGATTGCTTTACTTGATGATATTTTGCCAGTGCTTTTAAATTCTTCATTACGTATACATCTCGATCTTAAAATTTCTAATTACCCTTCTTCGGTGATTGTAAAATTGGTGAAGAAAATTTTGCCGTTAAAAGATCGTATTTTGATTGCTTCACAGGATCAGCGTTTTCTTGAAAAGTTTACAGATCATGGCTTCTCTGTCGCATTCGATACGTCAATGGAGCTGCGTTACCAAACCAATCGTCCCCCTGGAAAGAATCCTGTGCGGCTTGGTCTCCACGGACTTTGGGATGATTCTTCTGAAGCATATGACACCTCTATTTCTGCTCCTCAATATATTCGTTATCGGTTGCAATCTTTTTCCGACTTACTGCCCTTGAGTGCGTGGGTTTTCGATGCCGACACGCTTGATTTTCTTGCAAGTAAATCTCCAACTTTTTCTCGTGACTTGGCACAGCAAGATGTAGATTTAATTACGTGGGGGCTTGATGACACTAAGGAATCAGATCTCGCCGAAAGGTTACATTTTCTATTCGATATAGGTGTTGTAACAGTGATCACAGATTTCCCAGAGAAATTTGCTAACTGCGCCTTGAATAATTGTTAACTTTGGTTGTCTCCGAGGGCCTCCAGCAAGCGAGCTTTTGCTTTTACGAAATCCATCGAAGTGACAATGTTGTTTTTACGCGGACGAGGGTATTCAACATTTAATTTAAAGATTATCGAACCAGGCCTTGGTTTCATTACATAAACAATGTCTGAAAGTATTAAAGCCTCTTCTACATCGTGAGTAACGAGCAAAACAGTTCGTTGATCTTTTTCCCACACGTCTTGTAACCATTCCTGCATTGCACGTCGTGTAATTGCATCAAGTGCACCGAATGGTTCATCAAGCAGCAAAAGTTGTTGAGGCATTAAAAAGGTTCGTAGAAGTGCTAGCCTCTGTCTCATTCCCCCGCTGAGTTGTGAAGGCCAGGCTTTCTCAAAATTGGTTAGGCCAAATTGATTTATTAACGTGAGCGCTAACTCTGTTGCTGTAGTTTTTTCAATACCGGATAGTTCTGCCCCTAAGGTGGCATTTTGAAGGACTCTTTTCCAGGGAAGGAGGAGATCTCTTTGAGCCATGTAGGCTGATTGCCCTATAGATCCGATAGCGTTTTTTCCATGGATTTGTGCTGTTCCTGAATCAGGTTTGGTGATACCTGCCAAAATGCGAAGAAGGGTGCTTTTTCCACAACCACTCGGGCCCACAAGGCTCACGAATAATCCACGTTCGATTTCTAGATTTATATTTTCTAGAGCTTTTACAAGTGGTGGTCCCACAAATGTATATTCGAGGCCTTTTAGGGAGAGTGCAGATTTGGTTTCAGTCATATTGATTTAATTTAGTTACGGTAGAAAGTCATTTGTAAAAGCTTCTGATACGTCAATTTTTTTCGATGTTAGGCCAGCCTCTCTTAAAAATGATTCAAATTCTTGCCAAACTTTTAATTTTTGAACTCCCCATTTTCCATCGGTTGCGTAAAAACTTGCAAGCCAGCGTGCACTTGCATGAACTAACTCCTTATCAAGTTCAGGTACTGATGTGAGCAGTATGTTGGCTGCTTGCTCAGGGTTTTTAATGGCAAACTCGTATCCCCGTGCAGTTGCTTTCATGAATGCTTTTATGAGACCGGGGTATTCTTTCACTAGTGTTAGATTTGTGATAATTATCGGTGTGTACCAATTGGGTATGCATTGTTCATAGTCTCTGAAAGCTAAGGTTGATATATCTCTTTTTTCGACTTCGCTATACCGGATCCCGTCCCAAGCATCGAAGATCCACACAAAGTCATACTGGTCCCTTTCCATACCAACCAAGTAGTCGACATTACCGACATCTGTAAATTTTACTTTGTTTGGGTCGCCTCCATCACAACGTACTAGTTCTTCAACGATTTGCGTTTCCAATGCACCTCCCCAGCCGCCGTATGATTTTCCTTCTAAATCACGTGGTCGAGTAATACCTTCTTCTTGGAGGGATAATAAGCTCGAGGTATTTTTGGTGATTATTGTGGCGACAGAGATCACAGGAATTCCCTGTGATCGTGCAGGGATTACCGATTCCGCGTTTGAAATTCCGAAATGTGCTTCTCCTGCGCCTACTAATTGAGTTGGTTCACCTGCATAGTCAAGAATCGTTAGGTCGATCCCTTCTTTTGCATACCACCCTTTTTGTGCCGCGATGTAGATTCCTGCGTGGTTTGTATTGGGAGTCCAATCAAGCAAGAGAACAACAGGAAATAATTCCCCTTCGATTTGGCCGTGCCAAGTGACTTGTTCGTTAGTTCCACAAGAAAGCGAAAACACTACCAACAAACTACTGGCTGTTAAGAGTGTTGCTTTGCTTAATTTACTAAAGATATTTTTTGTAAACATATTTTAGTCTCCTTGTTTTGCAATATATTTCCATGGTGAGCTGACTCTAGCTAAAAGCCCTACGGTTCCAAATAAAGTAATGCTTAAACTCGCAATAATTACTATTGCTACGAAAATTTGATCTAGTCGGAAGGCTGCTTGCGATCTATTGATAAAAATTCCTAATCCAGAACTAGCTCCTGACCACTCTCCTATCACTGCCCCCAAAATTGCGTATGTTGCCGCAATTTTTAGTCCGCTAAAAAAACCAGGTATTGCAGCGGGAATCAGCACGTTTTGCAATATTGCTCGTTGTCCTGCTCCCATACTTTTCACAAGTTCTACCATTTCCCGGTCAGTGTTGTTTAAGGCTTCTACTGTGTTGACAACGATCGGGAAAAAGCCAACTAGTGCAACTACGACAACTTTTGGCATAATTCCGAAACCCATCCAGATTACTAGAATTGGGGCTAGTACTATGATAGGAATATTTTGACTCACTACGAGTAAAGGGTATAAAGCTCGCCGTAAGAAACCTGAAGCAAAAATTAAGATTGCTAGGAGTGGGCCAACAACTATCGCTAAGCCAAGACCAGCAAGTGCTTCTACCATTGTTGTTTCTATGTGTGTTGGAAGTGAAGGTAAGACTTCTACAAAAGCTTTCCAAATTAAGCTTGGTGCAGGGAGAATGTAAGTTTCGGTTTCAAATAATTTTACTGCTCCTTCCCATATTCCAATCATTAATACGAGAAGTAGAAGGGGGGGTGAGTATTGCTTAATTAGATTTTGCATGGATCGGCATTATTTTTTGAGCATGTAAGACATCTTTTTGATATGCCTTAAAAACTCTAAGATCCAAGGAGGATTGATTTTCTGAAAGTTGTTTGTTTTTTCCATATCCGCCCTTCCCTACGCTTGAATTACCAAGTTCAGGTACCTGGGTTGTCCCTTTTAAGAGATCTCAGCCTTACGGCTCCCCCAGCGGTGATATCTCGAAGGTAAGGTGTCTGAATATTTCTGTCAAACTCTGCACATTGACGTTCGTCAAATAGCGCTTCACGATCAGTGGGATGCGTATCTTTTCTTGGTTAGCAACTTATCTTTTTGCAATAGCTCTCCCTGTGCTCATTGTGACTGCTTCAGTGAGGTTTCTAGTCAATGAAGAGCGTGTAACCTCATATGGTTTTCGTGATAATGATGTTTCAACCACTATGGAGTTGTCCTTGGAAGAGCTTGAGAAAGTTTCGCAAAAAATTACTTCATATTTCAATGATGACAGTGAATTTATTCAAATATATTTTTCGACTAATGGAAAACAAGAGGCGTTTTTTCAGGATGTTGAAATTATTCATCTACGAGACGTGAAAACACTGTTAGGGATTATTTATCGACTAAGTGAAATTTCTTTAGCAATAGTTCTTACTTATATCGCGACAACTATTTTTATTCGATCGGAACACAATATGACAGATCTAGCACGTGAAGTTACTTTTTCGATTGGTATAGGATCGTTGATTTTATTAGGAATAGCATCCTATGTTTTTTTTGATTTTGATTCTGCTTGGACTCAATTTCACGAGATTGTTTTTTCAAATGATTTTTGGTTATTAGACCCTACACGTGACAGATTAATTCAGATGTATCCTGAACGGTTTTGGGAGACTGCTACCTTGGTGTGTACTGTTTTGATAGCAGGCCAGATGTTTTTAATCGGTGGGAGCGCATCGCTTTACCTTAGCCAGAAAAAAGGATGGGGTTTTAGCCTGCGCAAGCACATGCGCCGCCGCATGCGCAGCCACCAGCGTTGAATGCTTCGCTAGGCATTTCCATCTCGAGCATCCCTACCCCTCCGCTAAAAGCAAAATTAGTAATTGTTCGCTCTGCCTGATGTCCGGAACTACAATTCACAGCTTCTTTAGCTTGTGACATTGGTCGACGCTGTTCAAACGTTGTTTTACATTCTGCGCAATAGTATTCGTAAATAGCCATCAGCTAAGTATACATTGAAGCGACTTTAGTCTGTAAGTTCTGTTTCTCTAAAAAATTCAAGAAGCAGTGCGTTAAATTTATCTGCTTGTTCAAAATAAACAGAGTGTCCAGCATCTTTGAATTCACGTATTTTCGAATGCTTCACAAGTGTTGCCGCTTCTCTAATCATTTCCGGGGAAGTAATTTTGTCATGTTCGCCCACGATATATAAAACTGGGATTCGGCGTGTTTTTATTGAAGCATCAGGCCTTGCAGTTCCTGTCAGAATCTCGTGCGTACTGCCTTTGTAATTTTTGGGCGGTCTCCCTAATATACCTTTGTTTCGGGGGGGATTGAGACGCCGTATTTGATGGTATAACGTTGCTAGGGGTACGTTATTTTTTGTAAAACCGGGAGATAAAGAATATTCGTACAATCTTTTGTTTGCACGTTCGATTTTGAGTGAGTCCTGGAGTTCTCTTATGCGATCATTTGTTGCACCAGCAGTTGTTCCACAGAGAGTTAATGAGCGAACAGTTTGTGGCGCAGTCTGAAGTAATCCTATCACGGCACGTCCACCCATGGATTGAGCAACAATATGAGCTTTTTGAATACCTAATTTTTGTATTAATTCAGCTAAATCTCGTCCGAAAACTCCTCGGTCGTGAGATATATTTTCCTTTGTTATTGACCTTCCCCAGCCGCGTGCATCGTAGACAGTGCAAGTGTAATGTCTACGAAACTCTGCTATCTGTTGCCACCAGGATAATGAATTGCCTCCGGCACCGTGTATGAAAATTAGGTCTTCACCTGTTCCGTGTTGTTCCCAGTAGATTTTAGCTTCAGTTAATTCGGTGAAAGGCATGGCGCTAGTCTAACTCAAGCGTTATCTTCTTACTCATGAGAATTGGTCTTGGAGTAGGGGCTGTTGCCCGCAATGACATAGCGGTTAGTGATTTAGTGGAACTATTTGTAAAAGCTGAGGAAGATGGTTTCAAGGCTGTATGGATTTCGCATTCATTCGCTAGCGATTCAATTATGTTGATGTCTCTTGCAGGTGCCAGCACATCAGAACTTGAGTTAGGAACATTTGTTGTCCCAACGTATACGAGGCACCCGATTGCTATGGCTCAACAAGCTCTAACTGCAGCATCTGCGACTAATGGCCGATTTACTTTGGGTATTGGACTAAGTCATAAAACAATGATTGAAGGGATTTATGGTCTCGATTATTCAAAACCTATAAGGCATATGCGCGAGTATCTTAATGTGCTTAATGGCGTCTTAGCAGGTGAGCCCTTTTCTTTTCATGGTGAAGAATATGATGTGGAAGTTCCGGCGCTTGGCGTTGGCCAGGTAAGTGCTCCTTCAGTGATTGTTGCTGCTCTTGGTCCACAGATGTTGAGGTTATGCGGTCGCCTAAGTGAAGGTACTGCTACTTGGCTTGGAAGCAAGTCGTACCTAGCGAATCAGGCGATACCCATTTTTAAAGAATCAGCTGCAAAAGCAGGGCGTGAGAATCCGAGAATAATTGCAGGAATCCCCGTAGCTGTTACGGATGATATT
Organism: uncultured Anaerolineaceae bacterium; assembly: GCA_964343095.1. Taxonomy (GTDB): domain Bacteria; phylum Chloroflexota; class Dehalococcoidia; order Tepidiformales; family Tepidiformaceae; genus JAKUNN01. The sequence continues at coordinate 12,295 of CAYFHW010000020.1, forward strand.
GATGCTGCAAAGCAGACAGCTGCAAAAACTTTTGCAAATTATGGAACTATCCCTTCTTACCGGGCTGTGCTAGATGCTGGTGGTGCGGCTGATCCAGAGGATGTTGTAATAGTAGGAAACGAACAGGAGGTTACGGACCAAATTAGGCAACTCAGTGCGATTGGCGTAACTGATTTAAATGCAGTTCCTTATTCAATTCCTTCAGATAAAATGTCTAGGACACGCACTCGGGAATTACTTTCTGTACTGGCTAGGGAGTTTTGATTTAACTCTTAGGTGTGATTGCGCCGGCGAATGTTTGTGTGACAATTTTGTCATCACGGACTAAGAAGGTATCTGATCCCAAAGGTACGCTTACAGCGCTGGATTCGAGTGTCCAGGCAATGTAGCCCATTTCTCCGTCTACATGTTTCTGGGTGAGATCAAATTGGCCATCGCCAGCCATCATGCCAGCAAAACCAGCAAAGGAACTGCGGAGATTATCTAATCCTGAGACTGCACCGTTCGGTGTGATCAATGTGGAATCTTCAGTGTAATCCTTCATTACTTCTTCGATATCAAATGGTTCTGCCAACAACGCGTCGAGGTGATGGTCCATTACTGATTCAGTAGACATTTAATGCTCCTATTGGTGAAGTTAGTTTAAAACGATAGAGGGAAAATGGCGGCTAGTCGAGTATGGATTGTTTTAACTGGATTTCAGTTCTTCCGGACAGCTGCTCAGTTGAGGGACCGTTTCCTTCTATTTCGAATCCTGCATCCCTAATCATTTCTAAATCAGATTCAATTGACTGTCCCTTTGTAGTCAAGTAATCACCAATAAAAATCGAGTTAGCTAAATGAAGTCCTAATGTTTGCATTGTTCGAAGATGGACTTCCCGGCCACCAGCTATTCTCACTTCGCGATCTGGGAACATTAATCTGAAAACAGAAAGAATTCGCAAGCATCTTTGAGGAGTAAGTTCGTTTAGTTTTGCTAATGGAGTTCCTTCAATAGGAATTAAAAAGTTTATGGGAACTGAATCAGGATTAAGTTCGCGTAATGCGTAGCTAGCATCAAGAATGTCTTCATTGGCTTCGCCCATACCAAATAGTGCTCCTGAGCAGGGCGAGAGGCCTTCACTTTTTGCAAGTTCTACGGTTTCTTGTCGATCTGAAAATGTATGAGTCGAGCATATATCACCATAAAAATTTTCACTGGTATTCAAATTATGGTTGTATGCAAAAACTCCAGCTTTATGTAATTGTTCGGCTTGCCCTGCTTCTAAAAGTCCTAAGCAGGCACAAATTTCTAAATCCGGATCGTTCTTTTTGACAGCTTCAATTCCATGTACCACTTGATCGATTTCCCGTTCACTTGGTCCTCGACCACTAGCTACAAGACATAATCTAGTGGCTCCTACATCTCGTGCTAGATTGGCAGCATCGCAAAAAGTTGATTCTTCCACCATTGTATATTTAGGGATCGGAGCTTCTGAATCTCGAGCCTGTGAACAGTAGTTACAGTCTTCAGGACAGAGGCCACTTTGAATATTGAGAAGAAAGTTCATTTTTACACGGTTGCCAAAAAACTTTTTTCTTACTTGCCCGACTGCTGAAACGATTTCTAGTACATCTAGATCAGGAGTTGTTAGGATCCATGCTAGATCTTTGCGATCAGGCTCTTTTGTTTCCATTGCCTGTGCCACAAGTTTCGAAAGTCTTTTTGCGGAAGTCTCATTCATACGAACACATAGTCTCTCTTTTTCCTATGTACGTCCATAATTGTGAAGACGGTTAGGATTGTTATATGTCTGATTACTCAATTTGGCACCCGTTTACACAGATGGCTCGATTTGATCGTGATCCTCAGCTTGTCATTTCCCGTGCGAAGGGGAATTTTTTAATAGATACAGATGGTAAGGAATATATTGATGGAGTTGCTTCAATATGGGCAAATGTGCACGGTCACTCACATCCAAAGATAGTGAATGCCATCCAAGAACAGGCTTCAAAATTACAACATAGTACTCTTCTAGGTATTACACATGAACCTGCGATTGAACTTACAGATCGCTTAAACTCAATACTTCCAACTGAACTAAGACGTATCTTTTTAAGTGAAAATGGAGCGTCTGCAGTGGAAGTTGCTCTTAAAATGGCAATTCAATTTTGGGCCAATCAAGGTCATCCTGAAAGGAATCGAATTGTAGCTCTGGAGATGGCATATCATGGAGATACAGTAGGGGCAGTTAGCGTTGGCGGTGAGGGTCCGTTTCGCGATATTTACAAGCCACTTTTATTTGAACCGGTGCGTTTCCCTAACTCTTATCACTATCGGTGTTCTGTTTGTGCGGATAGCGCTATGTGTAGTAGTGATTGTGCAGCTCAATTGCGTCCGTTGTTAGAACAACATGCAGGTGAGATCGCAGCACTCATTATTGAACCACGTGTTCAGGGTGCTGCTGGAATCATTGTTTCTCCTGATGACCATCTTCGTGCGATCAGGTATTTATGTGATCAATACGACATCCTTCTCATTGCTGATGAAGTCGCCACTGGTTTTGGGAAAACTGGTGCTATGTTTGCGTGTGATTTAGAGCAGGTAACTCCAGACATAATGGTGCTTGGGAAAGGTATCACAGGTGGTTATTTGCCATTAGCTGCAACTGTAACAACGGATCGTATATATGATGCTTTTTATGGAGAAGAAAGTAAGAAGCTTTTTCATGGTCATACGTACGCCGGTAATCCGATTTGTTGTGCAGCTGGGATTGCTAGCATTGACTTGTTTGCTGATGGGACGGTCATTGAAAAGGTACAAACGCGTTCCAGTCTGCTTGCGAGTTTGCTTGAGGATCGAATTGCTAATCATCCGAATGTAGGTGAAATTCGTCAGCAAGGTCTCATGGTAGGTATCGAATTAGTTGCTAATAAGGAAACCCGAGAGCCATTGCTGCCTAACAATGAGGCTACGTGGGATATTTGTCTTTCAGTACGAGATGAGGGGCTTTTTATCAGGCCATTAGGAGACGTTATTGTACTTATGCCACCTCTATCAATTGAAGAGGACGAAATCGATCAAATGACGGAGGCTTTGCGAAATGGAATCTACAGAATTCTCCCAGCCTAAATCATCTTTGTTACCTCGTCTTCAGGAAGAGCTAGAGGATTTAGCAAATCGCGATTTAAGGAGAAGAATTCTGACGCCAGATAGTGGGCAGAAGAAAAAGATTGTTCTTGAAGGTGATACTCTTTTAAATTTTACCTCTAACAATTATTTGGGCTTAGCAACTGACCCAGCACTGATCAGAGCATCAGTTGAAGCTACTGAAACGTACGGTACGAGTGTTGCTGCATCGCGCTTATTGGTCGGATCAACCCCTTTGCACGACCAACTTGAAGAAAGCATTTCGGCTTTAAAAAAGTGTTCTTCTGCATTGCTGTACAGCGCAGGATATCTTGCGAATATTGGTGTTATCAGTGCATTAACTTCACCAGGAGATATTGTTTTCAGTGATTCGTTGAATCATGCTTCGATTATTGATGGGACTAGATTATCTCGTGCAGAAACAGTAGTTTATCGCCATTTAGATTTAGCACATTTAGAGCAATTGTTATCTGAAGCAGGGCCCAAGCAGAAATTTGTGGTTACGGAAACGGTCTTTAGTATGGATGGTGATCTTGTCGATTTGCCCAAGTTGCATGCGATCGTAAGAAAACACGGAGCTGTGCTAATTGTTGATGAAGCACATGCTACAGGTGTGTTGGGTAAATCTGGCGGTGGTGCGTTCGATCATTTTTCAATTGATCCTGGCGAAACAATAATTGTCGGGACTTTTTCGAAGGCACTGGGCTCTGTAGGCGGATTTGTTACAGGTCCTTCAACAGTAGTTGAGTATTTAAAAAATCGTTCGCGGTCTTTTATTTTTAATACGGCTCTTCCTCCCAGTGCAGTAGGTGCTGCTTTAGTTGCGCTTGAAAAAGTCGTAGCTGAGCCTGAAAGGCGTTCGCAAATAGTTGAACTTTCTGAATATTTACGGTCTGGTCTTGTCGAAGCTGGTTTTTCGGTCTCTAATTCGCAGACACAAATTATCCCTATGATCGTAGGGGAAGCTGTACAAGCATTATCTGTCGAAAAACATCTTCGGAATGCAGGTATTTTGGCAAAAGCCATTAGACCGCCAACAGTCCCTGAAGGTACTTCTCGTATTAGATTTAATCTAAATGCGAAATTTGATAAGGAAGATATAGATAAAGTGTTAGATGCTGTGAAGAATTGGTCGTTTGGTACTGAATATGAGTGATATTTTTTTTATAACTGGCACAGATACAGATGTTGGAAAAACAGTTGCTGCCAGTTGGTTAGCCTTCATGGTTTCTAAAGAACGTACAACTGCGCTTGTGAAACCAATGCAAACGGGCTCTGTTTCACCTGAGTTGAATGGAGATGAAGCTTTTTATAAAAACTTCTTACCAGAGGATGTGACAATTGCCACTTTCTCTACTTATCCTGAACCTTTAGCACCTTCGATAGCAGCTCGACGCAGTGAAGCGATTATAGATTTTGACCAGATCGTAAAAAAAAGTCTTTCTGTAAGTGTAGATCACGACATCAGTTTCTTTGAGGGAGCTGGTGGCTTGTTGGTACCGATTACTGATTCAAAGAATATGGCCGATTATGCACAACGAATTGATGCTCAGATAATTCTTGTTGCTAGGCCAGATTTAGGGACACTCAATCATATATTGTTAACAATAGAAGCTATTGAGCAGCGTAAATTAGATTTAGCTCTTCTCGTTATAAGTGGATTTCCAGACCAGGCAGAAGTTGTTCATTGGGAAAATATACAATTTCTGAGTAAATATTTTTCAGAATTACCGATTTTAGTTCTTAGTAAAGTTGATTTAAATGAGCCTCATGCAATTCAGAATATGAATGCATATTTTTGTAATGTTCTACCTAAATTCCTCAAGGACGTACCAATTTCCCATTTTTTAATTCCCGAAAATCTGTAGCCTTTTTTATCTGCATAAAATCAAGTATCTAGTTACGATAAAACAATGGTTCGCATTCATAAGTTTGAATACTTTCCTCCAACCGGTTTTTTTGTTCGCCCCGATGGCATTATTGATTACCGATCCCGCCTTGCTTATGCAAAAAGAGGGATCGTTAGTACTGATATAGGTCCTAGTAGTGCTCTGTCCAAATATCTGCTTATTAGGCCGAGTGATAGTGATGTTACGGAGTCTGATACTTGGCAAATTGATCGGTTTCCTAAAGAACCCAATCACTACCATCTTGATATGCATAGATGGGTAGGAAGAGTCATTTCAACTTGCGAAAGGATAAGACTCCCAGGTTATGAATTTAAGGTGGTTGTGGGAATCGATTCAAAAAAAGTGGATTTTAAAGATGTGGTGGAGATGTTCAGCGAGAATTATGGTGATTTCTTTTCTAATGATGTGCATGGTTCAGGGTATGTCGAGAAAAGTTTGGGTGACTGGTATAGCGAGTGGGAAAATATCGGCGACGCTGCATTTAAAGCTCAAATAGCTGATGAACATGTGTCTTTGCTGGAATTGATCGATCTGAAGATTGAAGAGCATTCGGGTGAATCAGGTAAAGCAAATCGTAGTTCTACTAAAAGAGTTGGGAAAAAACGAATTGAGCCAGCCATAAACCTTAAAAATTGGATTGGGTGGTGTTGGGCATTAATTGCACGTGATGTTTATGATGGGATCACGTATACCCAATGTGAGAATCATAGAAGTGAAGTGAACTTAAATGGATGTGATCACGAAGTTCCCTTGGTTACGCCAGCCGGGAAAAAGGGTATGAAATACTGTAGCAACTATTGCAAAATGGCTGTTGGCCGTCGAGTCTCTGGTCATTTTTATAAAAAAAGCTAAGTACTTTTGACAAGTAACATGCTTTATTTCCTGCGAAATTTATTGGCAAAGTTTCTCCAGTCAGATTATTCAAATGAGCTCGTTTTTACATTAGCGAATCGTCAAATTTTGTTGCTATATGTCCTTCGGCTTCTAAAAGATTCCAATCCTCATCTGTAATGCCTAGTAGCTCTCGGTAGACGTATTCATTGTCTTGTCCCATGGCAACTGGTGGTCTCCGGATTCCGCCTTCTGCTGCAGGAAAATCAAACAATGGTGTTGGGAACGGAAATTCACCAATGGGGTCCTGCAGTTTTTGAGGGGAGTATAGCTCCCTTTCTTGGACATGTGCATCTGTTGGAACGCGTGAAGCATCAAGCACAGGTGTTGCAGGAACTCCAGCCTTTTGCAATCGATGGAACAGTTCGTAATCTGAAAATCCTTCTGTCCAAGCAGAGATCTTCTGATCTAACTCATCGTGTTGGGAATATCTGCCTTCCCAGCTATCCAATTCGGGATCCTTTGCCCAGTCTGGACTACCCATTTCATTCACAAGAATTTGCCATTCCTCATCGTTACTAACTGAAATTGCTATCCAACGATC
>CAYFHW010000021.1:0-18417 GCA_964343095.1 uncultured Anaerolineaceae bacterium
TTCTGCCTGAGCGACAGCGGCATCTGCGGAAGCGATGACAGCAGCACTAGCAGGTGTTGTGAGTTGGTCATATGCGAGTTCTGCCTGAGCGACAGCAGCTTCAGCACTGGCGATTTGCTGCTTGCTGGTAAGTATTTCTAACTCTGTTACCGAATGATATATTCGGAAGATAATTGCACCTCTTTCGAGAAGGTCTCCACTTTTTGGCAGCCAGGTTACAACGCCGTTAACGTTTGTAGGAATGTTGATTGTTTTTTCGTATTTGAGCGTTCCATTTAGCTCCTCACGTGTTATCAAGTCTCTGCGCTCAAGAGTTGCTATCGCGGTCTCAATAGTTGAGGATGTGTTTTCATTATCATCTCGATTAGAAATGAGTCCTAGCTCAAGTACATTTTCAAGTACTAAAAGAACGATAATAGCTGCCAGAATTACTATTGCTGTTGCAGTTTTTTTCATTACCCCCCGCCTTCACCATCGGTAAATGTACTTTGGCATTTCGCAATTATTGCTTGTACCTTGGAATCAGTCAGATCGACTTCTGCCAGCATTGTTCTAACACCATTAGTGCCATCGTTAAAATCTGGGTCAGGTACATCTAGGCCTTCTTCGCGAAGACACCCTGCAAATTGTAAAAGATTATCTTGAAATTCAACCAGTTCCTCTTCACTTGGTTGTTGCACGAAGGTTGCTCCTTCTAGTAGGGGCACACATTTTTGAAGTGACTGTTGTGTTTTTCTGCTTTGAAAATCAAAATTAGGATCTGCAATGAGATTGTCACGTATAGCTTCGACGTTTACTGAGCCGTCTGCGTTTAATTCTGGATCAGGGAGTTCGAAACCTTCGTCACGCATACATTCTGTAAAATCCGTGGCGATTTCCTCATCTGTTTTGTTTGGTTTCTCTGCGGGTGCATTGTCATCATTTGCAGTAACTGTTTCTGTTGTGTTTTCTTCGACGCTATTATTACTTTGTGCTTCTGCTTGTGCCGCAGTTTTGTCTGATTCTCGAATTTGAGCTACTCCACTTGTTTTTGTTTCGCTTGCTCCACAAGAGGTGGTAAATAAAATTGCGAACATAAGGGAAAAACAAAGAAGATACTTTTTCATGGAAGTTTTTCCTTAAGACTTTGCATAGGATTGGAACACTATATCGGAAACTTTTAAGAGTTTTCTAAGAAAAGTTTAAAAGTTTCCTAAGAAACTCTTAAACTGAAATCCCTTGCTATAAGTATTTTTGAACCTAAAAAAAGAGTGCCAACGTACGGAAATACGTGGTTACGCACTGGGTCCGATTGCTTCCTCGAGTCGTTTTTTAAGATCGCTTTTTGGCCGAAATCCAACGATTCTACTTTTTAGATCTCCACCATCGAAGATCATAAGTGTTGGTATACTGCGGATTTCGAATTCTGTAGGGATAGTTGGATTCTCATCAGTATTCATTTTGTAGAAATTAACTTTTCCTGCGTATTCTTCACCGAGCTCTTCGACTATAGGTGCTACCATTCTGCATGGGCCACACCAAGGTGCCCAAAAATCTACCAGCACTGGTGTTTCACTTTTTAATACAGCACTTTCCCATGTGTCGTCTGTTACCTCGGGTGTTTCAGCCATTATCTATCTCCTATAAAAACCTGTATCGATAGTACAGTACATTTTACTTTCACGACTACTCTTTTATTGGTAAAAATATGAGTTATATGTAATTGTATCCTCCTACCATGCCTGATTATTCAAAAGATGAAATTATTCAACGAGTGAGTGAACTTGCAAGTGACCAATTTGGTGGGACTCTTGCAACTATTCACGCGGATGACGGTACGCCTTACCCCGCATTCGTATTTTTTCATTTTACTGAAGATGCTCGAGTTCTTTTTGGGTGCAGACCTATGAGTCAACATTCAATGGATGTTCAGGCCACACCTCAAGTATCATTCTTAATCGATAATCGAAATATTTTACATAGATCTGTAGATGTCACACCTATTCCGGAGTCTGCTTGGCATATCGATAATAGTATCGTTTTTTCACAAGAGGGTAGTGGCTTTGATCGCGTTGTAATTGAGGGTACGGTAGTTCTTGTAGAGAGTTCTAGTGATTCTTATGCTGATGACTTAAGCGCACTTTCCGCGAAGAATTGGCTTGCAGGCTCCTTTGCTCGACAAGGTGGATTGTATTGCATTAATCCGCGTAGGTTGACACTTGTTGAGGCTCTAGATTCGGATAAACATACGGTTGATTTTTAGGTTTTTAAATTGCTGTGTTTTCTTTTTTTGCCGCTCTTACTATGAGATAACCACTGGTTGCCAGATATAAGCCGCTTATGATGAAGCTAGAGGGCGTGTTGATTAACACGTATGTACTAGCTGAGACGTTTTCCAGTAATAATATTCTTGCGATTGCGGTAAGCAAATTAATAGCTATAAACGTAACGGTAAGAGATACAAAAATTCTGTGCATTACAGGGAGAGTATTGCGTACGAGAGGTAGGGCTTCTCTTGCGATGAGTCCTACGAGCGGTTTTCTCACAATGATGCTGGTTGTGAAAATGATGACATGCATGAGATCAGTTGTGATGCTCTCAGAAACGTAAGCTTTTGCATTATTCATTAACATGCCTACCACTGCTGAAATTGTGACAATGGCAAAACCCATAACAGTAAGCATTTTTATGACGCCATTTTGTTTGTTGAAGTAGAAAGCAATTGCTGTAGCAATAAACGAGCCAAGGATCGCAATCCATTCTGATGTTTGCCAATTCAGAATTACGAATATGGCCATTGGAATTGCAGGCAGGAGAATTTTGAAATCTGCTTCTTCCCAGAACCAATGGAGCGTTTCTTTAGGGTTCCGCAAGTTTGGGAATTTTATCTCTGCGGCTTTTGGGGAAGGCTTTTGCATATATCCAGCATACTGTATCCCCAGAAATACTTTGTTGGCGTTATTATTTGCTTAACTAGAGGTTTTCATGCCAGCTCTTGATGGAATGCGTGTGTTAGACATGACTCAATACGAGGCTGGGACTTCTTGCACACAATTGCTTGCTTGGCTAGGCGCAGATGTTATAAAGATTGAACCTCCGGGAAGAGGTGATCCGGGAAGAGGTGTCGCAGGCGAGGGTACTGTTTCTCAGTATTTCCTGAATTACAACAGCAATAAACGTAGTTTAGTAATCGATCTTTCAAAGCCAGATGGTCTTGAACTTTTATTGAAAATGGTTCCGTTAGCTGATGTATTTGTTGAGAATTATGGCCCTGGTGTTGTTGAAAAGCTGGGGGTAGATTATCCCGCATTATCTCAAATTAACTCGGGTATTATTTACGGTCGGATCAAGGGTTTTGGCTTGAGTGGGCCTTATTCTCAATATCGTGCCTATGATTGGGTTGCACAGGCATCAGCCGGGGCATTTTCTGTAACTGGCGAACGTGATGGACCTCCAATGACACCTGCGCCGACCATTGGTGATTCAGGTTCAGGGGCGCAAATGGCACTTTCTATAACTGCTGCATATGTTCAGAGGCAGCAAACAGGTGAGGGGCAGTTGATTGAACTTTCTATGCAGGAAGCGGTCACCTTATTTATGCGTACTGCAGGTTTACGTACGTGGGGAACAGAAGGCGCAAAACGTAATGGTAATCGTCGTGGCCCGCCGACAGATGTTTATCCATGTAAACCCGGTGGAGCAAACGATCATATATTCATTATGGTCGTGACTGATAAGCAGTGGGACGCACTTTGTACAGCAATTGAGGAGCCTGAAATGTTACATGATGAGCGTTTCAAAGATTGGCGTGCCCGGTTAGATAATGTTGAAGACCTTTACGAAATAATTGCTACGTGGACGCGTACCAGAAGTAAATATGATGCGATGCACCATCTGGCATCTTTTGGTGTCCCGTGCTCTGCTACGCTTGATACGATGGAGCTTTTTACTGATCCTCATCTTAAAGAACGTGGTTTGATAAAAACTCTTCAACATCCTGAGGCGGGTGATGTTCAGGTGATGGGAATGCCAGCAAGACTGTCGGGTTCTGAAGTTCCCTTAACTCCTGCGCCTTTACATGGTGAGCACACGGATGAGATTCTTCGTTCGTTGCTGCAAATAGATGATGCAGAGCTCGATAAGCTGCGACAGGATGGCATAATTTCTTAGAAGTTCTTTTTAAAGTACTTCGGTTTCGCTATCTGCTTTTGTTAGAGCTATGTGGGTCATAGGTGAGCCAGAATCTCCTGAACCATGCCAATGGACCTCATTCGCTGGTATTACAACAGTATCGCCAACGCTAATAAGTTCTGTTTTTCCATTTGCACCAACTTCACCTATTCCTGCTAGACAGTAAAGGATCTGATCACCTGAATGGGTGTGTAATTTCGTTTTTGCCCCAGCGGCGAACTGGACAATTGAAAAATTAAAATCTTCGCCTTCTGTCGTTTGTGCGTTCGCTATTTGTCGTCGCCATACATCACCGCCTTCAAAGATTGGCATCTTTGTGATGTTATCGGTTGCTCCATCAGATGATTTTATTATTTCCAATTTAATATCCTTTATGCGTATCCAATTATGAAAAGGGGTTAGGCTCCTCAATCCAAACAGCCTCATTAGTAATGAGTGATGCTATGTCTTTCTGCGAGTAGCCTAACTCTGAAAGAATTGTCTTTGTTTGTTCACCTGCGAGGGGGGTGGAGGTTTTAGTTGCGTTTCCGCCACTAAATTGTATTGGATCGTTGTGCCTAAAATGCTCTCCATAGTTTTGTCCTTTGACTTCAATAATTAGATTGTTTTCTCGAACATGTTGGTTGTCTGTCCAGAATTCACCCTCGGTCTGATTATCTGCTTCTACACAACCAATTCCTTCTGTGGCAAGTAATTTTTCCCATTCGGAGGCTTTTCTTTCACGGAAAAGGGCCTCTAGAATTTGTACAAGTTCCCTCTCATTTAGTTTTCGGTTTTCCTGCGTTGAAAATTTTTTATTTGCGAGAAGTTTTTTTGAATCAGTTAATTCACAAAATCTATTCCATTCACTGTCCTGTACCAGACCAAGAAAAACCCAGCCTTGGGACGTTTTATAAAGCCGATATGTTGCTCCAAGGCCGTATAAGTTTTCATCTAGGTCCGGGCGCTCAGGTTTTCCTGGATATGAAATAAAGTCGTCTGCGTTAGCCCAAGCATTGGCACCAAACATGTCAACGAAAATTTGTTGCCCAATATTTTTTCGATTTCGAGCAGTAATACCAAGTAAAGCAGCCGTTGCCACTACAGCAGAAGTATTTGGATCTGGATTCAGTTCATTTGCTCGAAACAAACGTCGAGACATATCTTTAATTTCTTCTAAATTTGCACATGGTTTTGGTCTACCATTTCCCATTTGCCAAACTGCGCCACCGATACCGGCCCCGGGAATCGGATGTGTTGAAGGGCGGTGTGCTCCGGGTCCATCAGGACCATAACCATTGACGGATACGTACACTAATTGCGGCTGAATTGCTGACAATTCCTCGTAACCAATTCCCAGCCTCTCAGGTACACCAGGGCGATAATTGTGGATTAAAATGTCCGTTTTTTCGATAAGTTTATGTAGTATTTTTTGTCCCTCAGAGCTTTTAAGGTCTATTGAAATACTTTCCTTACCAGCGTTGACACGACCTGCACCTAACCCGCCAAGCCCCATTCTGCGAAAAGGATCACCGCCTATTAGTTCAACTTTTATAACGCGTGCTCCGAGATCCGCTAATATTGCCGCTCCTAGGGGTGCCGCAATGACTGTTGCAAGTTCAATTACGGTTAGACCTTGTAGGGGTCCGTTTCTTTTTTGTCGATTGGTTACCTTGTTTTCACGCGGTCGTTTTTCTTTAAGTACAGTTTGTATTGTCTCGTTATGTTCACCTATTGTAGGCTCTTTTTGACCAACCATCCCCGGAGTTTTCGTTAGTTTTGCAAGTAGGCCGATCTCTTTTATCGAACCAAGCTTAGGGTGTGTTTTTTTGAGTACGTGTTTGTTGGCAATAATGTCTGGGTTATCCAAAGCCTCTTGTGTGGAGGTATAAGGGGTCGCTGCTATGCCTCCATGATCAATAAAAATTTCCATCCATTCCGCACGTGTTTTTTCTTGCATACGAAGTAGAATTTTGTCTCTCAATTCCTCTCTTGCTTCGTTAGTCCACTCTCCCTGTAATCCTGCATAACGAGGATCAGCATAAATATCAGTAAGACCAATTGCTGCAATAAAATTATCAAAGAGATGCGCAAGAAGATTTCCCATTTGTATCCAATAACCATCTTTTGTTTGTACAGGGTGGTAATTAAGCGTGGGCAACATTCCGGAATTTAGGCGAGCATAATGAGGATCTGCTGCGAATTCTTCAGGGAAACGTCGTTCTAGTTGAGTTCTGAGTAAGGAAACTAGGTCATAGAGCATTAATCCTTGCAAAATACTTGTTTCCACTAATTGGCCTGTTCCTGTTTCTTCCCGTGCATGCAATGCAGCTAAAATCCCCGAAATAGCTAATTGCGAGCATGCGTGTGAACCGACTTGGACGGCTGGATATCCTGGACCATCTCGATCGGCAATTTCTGCAAAACGAAGCATTCGTCCTGATTTTGCTGCTACAACACCTTCATAATTTGAGTAGTTTGCATATTCTCCAGTATTCCCAAACCCTGTTATTGAGCAGTAGATCAACTCTGGGTTATTAGCGGCTAAGTCGTTATAAGAAAGACCCATTTTCTTGACAGTTTCTGGCCTTTCATTGCAAATAAAGATGTCTGCAGTTTCAACAAGTTTTAAAAGTTTTTGTTTGCCATCGTCGGTTTGTAAATCAAGGCTTATACTTTGTTTTCCGCGCAGCCAAATTGGTGAATTGGGAAGATTTCTCCAAGGGTCTCCTGTTGGTCTTTCTACCTTTATTACTTCTGCACCAAAATCAGCTAGAACCGTCGTCGTTATTCCGCCTACAGGACCTTCGCTCACGTCGATTACTCTTAGTTTATCCAGTACCGTTCCCATTTTTCCCCTCGTCTGAAAATTTGCTAAGGCTATTAGGACTTTCTAACCTTCTTTTTTATACACGAATCGCTTCACCTATAGAGTTTTCATTTTCGATGAGAGAAACAATAGTTGCCGCAGTGCTTTCTGCATTTTCCGGTTTAGTTCCTGTAACTAGGTTAATCCTTATCTTGTCTATTTCAGCTGGTACACTACATGCTTCTTTGAAAGCCTGAGCAGCTATGTCGCTAGGATGTTGTTCATCTGATGCTTCTGATAACACATTAATTATTGTCCCTGAACCGCGACGTTTCATGTACTGCAATGCTTGTTGCGTGCTCCCGAGTGCTCCAGTCATGTCAGCAGATTTACTATCGAAGATTTCCTTAAACGCTTTTTCGAGCCATTCGTCAATATTGCTTTCTATATTGATTTGCTCGACTTGGTTGCAAACAATATCAATTCCTCCAAAAACCCTATCAGAGACGTTAAAGAGATGTTGTAAGGAATCTATTTTGTTTGGATCACAGTGGAAAAAAGTTGCACTGCCGGCTCCTGCACTCAATGCTTGTCGGGAACCCTGCATGATCTGGACTGTTTCCATGCCGCTTGGTGTGTCTATGTCGGCAGCAACGATAGAAGCACCTTTTGCTGCAAGCGCTAGAGCTATTGTTCGTCCTATTTCTGAGCCTGCACCAAATACAATGGCGACTTTTCCTTGGATTTCCATAATAACTCCTCCAGTGGATTCTAATTGATTTTGAATGCTTAAGAAATTACTCTTTCAATAGTGGATGCCCTATACTTCATCTACCCTACATTTAGTAATTATTTGGAGAAAAGAATGGCAAGTGCAGCTGAAGTAAAAACTGGTCACAACGTAGAAGGTACGGTTGTTGAAAGAGTTAACAATATGCGTGAGGCGATTGAAGCCGGAGCTGATGAGGCTCAACAACTCCGGCATTTACCGTCTTGGCTTACTGACCAAATGATAAAAGAGAACATTTTCCTTTTTGCATGTCCACCTGAATACGGTGGTGAGGACGCAACTGTCCAAGAAACGATAGACGTACTTGAGGCGGTGGCTGCTATTGATGGATCAGTTGGCTGGAATGTGATGATTGGTTCTGAAATCAATGCAATGGCTGCAGGTGGTTTACCTGAAGAACGAGTGAAAGAAGTTTTTCTTGATAATCCGGGTGTGATCATGTGTGGAGGTGGAGGACCGGGAACGAGTGCTACTCCACATGCTAAAAAAGTGGACGGGGGATATAAGGTTTGGGCGGAAACTTCTTTTATGAGCGGTTGTCATAATTCTACCTGGGCTTTTCAGAATGCTCCTCTTGTTAACGATGAGGGCGAACCTATTCTTGATGAGAATGGAATGCCTTCTATGCATATGTGGTTTATTAATAAGGAAGAGTTTGAAATTCAAGACACTTGGAATATGGCTAGTTTACGGGGCTCTGGGAGCCATCATGTTAAGAGTGATGGTGCGTTTGTACCCGACAGGCATGAGCCTGTACAGCTTATGTTACCTGCGCGTCATCCTAACCCAGTGTATCGAATTCCGGTCTCGATGCGACTTTCATACAACAAGGTTGGAACTGCATTAGGTGTAGCCCGAGGAGCGATCGATTCTTTCATTGAGCTTGCACAAAATAAGACGCCTCTGATGTCTGCTTCAACCCTGAAGGATAAGCCTTTGGCACAGTATCGACTCGGTGAAGCTGAAGCTACTGTGCGTGCTTGTCGTGCCTATGTAATGGAGACAATGACAGCTATTACAGATGAATTGACGTGGTCCCTTGATGGGCCAGAACAGCCTTCATGGGAAACAACTCAGAATGCTCGACTTGCTTGTACACATGGTGCACAAGCAAGTTTAAGGGCTGTTGATCTGATTCATAACACTTCGGGGACAAGTGGTCTTCGAATGGATAATCCCCTTGAGCGTAAACTTCGTGACGCTCATGGTTGTGCCGCGCATCGTTGGGTGTCTCCTGCCTTGTATGAGGAATTAGGAGCGACTCTTTTCGGAGCGGAGCCAGGGATGGGATTGTTATAGATTGGTTACTGGCCAGTAGGTCATATTAATAAAGGCGGGTTTACCCGCCTTTATTAATTACTAGGTAAGATTCCAGTTTTCGTCATCCGCCTGCTTATTTCTGTTCTTGCCAAACCAATTGCCGGTTCGTTTTGTGCCTGTATTGCGTAGTTGATATCGTGTAGTGGCGCTGTCCAGTAGAAGAACTCCACTCTTTCCTCAAATTTTTCCCCTATCGGTCGCTTATAGAAACGCAGTATATCGTCTATACCTTTCCATCCTACTGCAGCAAAAATTGAGGAAAAATCTTGAGCGATATCACCGATTCTTGCTTTTGACAGGCCAGTAAGGCCAACCAGTTGCTCGTTTTCCGCGTGTAGATGATGAAATTTTAAATTACCGTGTATTAGAGAGGGGTTCTCTGGATCGAATAATGTAGCTGCTTTTCTTAGTGCATAGCCTGCTGCAAAACGCATTGGTACAGGTAAACGTGAAAAAGTTTCCTTATTGGTTATATCGACAGTTACCTTGAGATCTTGTGTTTGCGTAGGTTGGCTACTTTCTGCTATATGAAAGCTTGTAAGGATTTCTCCTATTTGTTGGGCAATACTCGTTCCGTGTGCTCCAAAAAGAAGACTCGGATTCAGTGCGGTTCCGTGAATAATTGGATAGCTAGAACAGAGAAGTGATGACGATTTCTTGACAATGACTGAGCGTGGGATCTTAACTGGTAATTTATCTGCAAGCTTGTCTGCAATCTGTTTTTCATTTTCAAGTAGCGGTGCTACCTCTTTGGTCCTTGCAAATTTAAAAACGTGTTCAGAAGTCGCAAATGTCCAGGTAGTTTGTCCACCTAGGGAGTACAGGTCTTCTGTTGAAAAGTTCGGCAAGCTTGATTTAATTGCAGTCTTTGCTTCGCTAAGTTCCATATTTTTCGTTTTCACGATACCGTCTATGTTCGTTATATGTTCGAATAGTGATGTGGAAAATCAAGTATCTAAACAGGCGATGATTATAGGGGTTACAGGAGGCATAGCTTCGGGGAAAAGTAGTTTATGCAAATATTTAAATGAAAAGTACGATGTTGTTCACTTTGATGCAGATAAGGAAATCCATGCTTTATATGAGCCGGGGACAGAAGGATATAAGCAGGTTGTAAAAAGTTTTGGCAGTGAAATTCTAAACGATGATAAAAGCATAAATCGAAAAATTTTGGGAGAAAAAGTATTTGGAAAGCCTGAAAGGATGGAAGCCTTGCGTGCTGCCATAGGCGATATTCCTACACATTTCAAAAATCTTCTAATTAACAAATACCGGAAATATCCTGAGGGAAAAGTTGTTATTTTCGAGGCAGTCAATCTTTTCGAATCAGATTATATGAGATATATAGATGCAGGTTGGCTGGTAGTTACAAAGTCAGATAGCGCGATCAAAAGGCTAGCTAAGCGTAATCAATTATCTGTGAGCGATGCGAAAATTCGCTTAGGTGATGCACGTGATTGGAGAAAAAGCGAGGTAGATGCTGATTATCTTTTTCATAACAACTCTACCCTAGATGCATTCTTTACTAGTGTTGATATGGTTTTTACAAAAACACTTCAAGCCTATGAGGACGGTACTGTCTCAATACCCCGATGGGTACAAAATCATAGTGCATGATCCTTTAGCTTCCGCGCTGCAGATGATAGCTCTGCAAAATTATCTCCAGTTGTCTCAAAATTATCTGCCATAACCTTCCATTGGCCATTAGAGATAATCGTGACTTGTATCTGTGCTTCATTAGGAGAAAGGACTATCTGCCATCCGGATCTTTCGAGAGCAGATAGTGCTAATTCGAAAGACTGTCCTTTTCCTTTGACGTATGCCTTGTTTAGACTTTTTGCATCTGGATCAAAAGTGCGTTTGGAGTTATTGAATTTTGTTTTCTCGCCACTGAATGCTTTTGCAATACTGTTATTAGCTATTAAATCTTCAGGTGAACCATTTTCAACTTCATGATTTTCATTTATTAGCCAAATCCTATCGGATGTTCTTAATGAGATATCAAGATCATGAGTTGCAGCTATAACTGTGATGTTACGTTTGTATGCAAGATCTCTTAAAAGGACTGCAAGTTCTATTTTTCCTGGAGCGTCTAGAAACGATGATGGTTCATCGAGAAGCATTAGTTCTGGTTCCTGTGCTAGTGCCCTTGCAATTATAAGGCGTTGCCTTTCGCCATCGCTAAGTTGATTAATTTCGCGATTTGCAAGGTGTGTAGCATCGACATCTTCAAGACATTGTTTCACTTTTTCGTGATCCGTAGGTGTTAATTTTCCAACCCATCCAGTGTGAGGATATCGTCCAAATTCGACAATGTCGTACCCACGCATAGCCCCGATCTGTAACCTTTCGGTCAGAACTACTGCGATTTTTTTTGCCTTTTCTCGATTGCCAAAATTGCTTAGTGGCTGTCTATTTAAAAGAATTGAGCCATTGAGTTCTTTTTGCATCCCCGCTAGTGTTCGCAAGAACGTTGATTTGCCACTTCCATTTTTTCCTAAAAGGCAGATGAATTCGCCTCTTTTTGTGGTGAGGTTGATTTTTGATAGGACAATATTGCTTTTTCTTCGGTATTTATAGCCGATTTCTAGCTCGTTAATTTCAAGGAAATTATCTACGGTGTTCATCATTTTAACCAGTGAATGCACCTAATCTGCTTCGTATGAGCACGATGACAACAACTGGTGCACCTAAGAGAGAAGTCACAGCATTTAATGGTAAGACAGAATTGTTGCCGGGTAGTTGTGCTACCAATTCAGCTATCATCGCGATGATTGCTCCGCTGAGAATGACTGCAGGAACTAGAATGCGGTGATCAGAAGTTTTAAATAATGATCTTGCTATATGTGGTGTTGCAACCCCGATAAATGCTATGGGTCCACAGAAAGCAGTTACGATGCCAGCGAGTAAAGAGCTTCCCGTCAAGGTTATTATCCTAAGGGTGCGTATGTTTATTCCGAGTGATTTAGCATAATCTTCTCCAAGTAAAAGTGCGTTTAGTGGTTTCACAATACTTCCCGCTATTAAAAAACCCAGTAATGAAACAGGTGCTAATATTCGCAGTTCGTCCCATGTGACGGAACGGAATGATCCAAAGCCCCACACTACAAAACGCGATAATTGTTGTGGTTCTGACCAGGCGACTAGAAGCATTACGATTGCGGAGACCAAATAACCTACCATCAGTCCAACAATTAGGATGGTAACTGCACTTCGTACCCTTTCAGCAATTAGAAGAACAATGAATAACACAACAGTTGAGCCGATAATTGCTGCGATTGCCAAGCTTAGATTTTCAAATAAACCTAATCCTGCTCCAAAAACTGCCCCTGCAGAACCTACTGCAAGTACGATTAGAGCGACTCCAAGACTTGCCCCGGAGCTAATTCCAAGTACAAACGGGTCCGCTAAAGGATTTCTAAATAGTGTTTGCATTTGTAATCCTGCAAGGCCTATACCGGCACCTGCTACTAGTGCTGTGAAGGTACGAGGTACTCTGATATCTATGACAATTGTTTGCCAGGAGGTGTTTGTGGTTGAAGAACCGGTACTAATTTTCCATATCTCATTAAGGGGGATATTAACTGACCCTAAAGTCAGGCCCAAAATTGCAAGAACAACAACCCCGATTATCAAAGCAAAAAACAAAGTGAACTGATGTTTGCGAGTAGGTTTTAATCGGGGAGCACTTGCTTGCATTAATTATCTCCGGAAATTCCGATTTAGCTTATTTTTAGCGTTCAGGTATTTGTTGATACCATTCAAAAGTATGATTTTTTGAAAGTTCAGGGTGGAAAATTTTTAACAAATCAGCTAGGACTAAATCTGGTCTAGTTACTCCTCGTTCAAAGTATTCAAAACCGCCATTTTTGTTTGCAATACGTGAATAGTTCCAAACTTGACCAGTTTTAAAGGATTTAAATTCTGCAAAGCGAGCATCCTCCGATTTTGCGGAGTCTAATGTAGGCCAGTAGAGGCTGCAATTGACCCATATATCTGCCTTCCCCCCGACTTCGATGGCTGTTTCTAAATCTGTTTCAAGGGAACCCGTATTGTTATTTGCTTCCCACACATATCTACCGCCAGCATCTCTAATTAAGAAAGCAACGTACGATGACCCTCCAGCTGCGTAGAAAATATCCCCATATAGAAGACCAGTAGTAATTGTGGGTTTTTCTTGTTCTGGTATGTTACCTGTTTGCGCTTTGATGTCGTTATATTGCTTTTCAATTTTGGCAAAGTTTTCTTCAGCGATACCTTCTTTATTTAAAAGAGCTGCCACTATCTTTGGCCATTCAGCCCTTGCTAATGGCGTTTTTTCTAACCAATCAGGATAGTCGACGACAGTAATCCCAGCGTCTCTTATCGCTGGATATGCAGGATCCTCGAAACCGCCGCTAAGGAGAACTTTTGGGTTAGATGCGATAACAGTCTCTATATCAATTTCATAATTTTCAGCAAAACTCTCGATCTTACCCTCGTTTATCCGCTTGACAATTGGAGGTGATACAACCAAGGAGGTTTGTGCGTGTCCGGTGAGTACTTCAACGCGTTCTACATCTACCAAAGCTGGGATTTGTGCTGTACTGGATGTGAAGATGGTTTTGACAGGTATTTGTATGATTTCGGCATTTGCTAATAACCCCGTAAGCAGAGGTTTTGGTGCTCCACATTGCACCAGGACATAAACGGATTTTGTGCCTTCAGGAATTCTTATGACTTTGAAGTAGTTATGGTATTCAATGCTAAAATTTTGTGCATGGTTAATAGATGCCTTTTCGGGGAAGTAGTCTATGCCTTCTTGAAAATTTTCAATGCAAGTAGTTCCTAGATTTGTATTAAGTAGTACCTCGTCATTTGAATTACAGGCTAGTTGTAGTGTGCTAGTTAGCAGTATTGCTGCGGCAAATAAGAAAGTATTACGCAAATTAAAAGTAAACATTTTCCCCTTCCATCACGAAGAGGTAGTGAGTGTATTTTTAAAATATCACTTTTATTGCGCTGAGCTCCGATATTCGGAAAACACCACACCTTTTGCGCGAAGGCACTGATATTGTTCTGAAAGAGCGGTTTTCTGGCTTACATAAAAAAATATGCATTACAGTTGCGCGACAGCGTCGGAATCTCGCCGACTTCCCCGTTTAACTTTCTGGTTGTACCGTACGGTACAGGCTCACTAAATTCAACAATTCTGTAATTTTAAGTACACTATGTAAGAGGTTAGATATGTCACGAGAGCTTAATATATCAATAACATACTGCGTTACCTGAAATTATACTGCGCGTGCCGCGTGGACGGCACAAGAATTATTGCTCAAGTTTGCAGATTTTACTGCTGCTCTTTCGCTTATTCCTGGTGATGGTGGTGCCTTTGAAGTTGAAGTTAATAACGAGATTGTTTATTCCAAGCATAAAGAAGGTCGATACCCTGAGGTCGATGAACTTAGTGATCTCATAGCAGATAAAATTACTTAATTATCAAACTAGGTGCTGACTTTTTCTACCCAGTTGCGCAGGGCTTCTTTAGCCTCTGGCCATAGCAGGATTCCATGATCACCACCTGAAACAATTGTTGAGTCCGCATGTTTAATAGCATCTACTAATTCCAATCCATGTTCTATGGGAACGACGCTATCTGCATCACCATGGATAATAATCGTTGGTACCAGTGGTAAATCCTGTAGATTTTCACGTGTATCAAAACTTGAGTGAGCAGCCCAGTTGCATACTTCTCCTGCCGCAGCTGCGCGAACGATTGATTCATCTGCATTTGCAATGGCCTCGCGAGTTTGTTCAGCCATTTCAGCCATAAATTTCTTAAATTGGTCCGGCATATTGTCAGCAACATTTCCAAAAGGTGGAGGATTATAAATTGTTTCGCGTCTTTTCTGATAGCAGGCTTCCATCCCATCGCTTTTCCAGAGTTCGGAATAATGATGGAATGGTCCATACAAAGAAACATCGCGCATATGTGCACTTGTTTCGATAAGCGCTAAGGCTTTGACTCGATGGGGATGTCGTAGAGCTAAAGATTGAGCGATAGTTCCGCCCATGGAGTCCCCGCAAATAATTGCAGTTTCAATTTCGAGATGGTCGAGCAAGGCCACTGCTTCATCGGCAATGTCATCTTGGGAGTAATTCTCCTCTCTCATTTCACTATTACCACAATTGCGTCGGTCATAATCAATTAGTGAAAAATTGGCGAGTGCTTCCGCGATTGGTCGTGGTCCACGCTCGGAAACTGCTTGTGCAGCTCCTCCAAAGCCGCCGTGTATAGAAAGGACAGGTGCACCTGTACCATCAACGGAGTAGGCGATTTTCCAATTATTTAAATTCGTTGAAAGATTATGCTTTGCTGGGCTCACTGTTATCTCCGATCTATATATTCTAATTCTTACGTGAGAAACAGTTTATAGCGAACCCTTAAAAAGTAACACGAACGAAACTATATATGCATTCGCTCGTGTTACTTAATTGTCTCAGTTTTAGGTTAGGAGTTGTCTATAAGGCATTCCAGTCAGCTTCTGAGCAAAATTTTGTGAGATTTGTTCCATCATCGTCTACTGCCTTAAATCCATATCTGGTTTGTTTTTTACCAGCTTTTGTGACTCTGTCATAAGTCACTTTTTGAATCGCAGATTCGTCTATAGAGACTTTCGCCCTTTTTTTAACGTTGTAGAATTCTATAGCCATCTTTCCCTCTCCTTTGTTTTTCCAGTATCAAATTTAAGATACTAAAATATATGTATATATAAATATGCTTATACATCTTAACAGATTAAAGTTGTGTTTTAAGGGTGTTAGCCAGTTTTTTTTGATTTTTTCAGGAGATACTGAAATTAAATTAGTAGAAGATATACAGTGATAGAGATTTGTTTTGGATGAAAAATTACCAGCTTAATGGCGACATGAGTTGAATAACAGCGTAAATTCTAGAAATGGATATTGCCGCTCAGATAGTTTTGGTTGTTGTAATCGGTGTTTTTATCGTTGCTGGCTATATGTGGATACAAAATAGAGATGTTCAGAAGCGTGGGCTTTCTGATGAGTTGGAACAGCGCCAGTCTAACGAACCGACCAACGAACAACTTAACTACACAACTGACTTTAATATTCATGCACCAGGTAAAGAGGAAGATGTAAACGAACAATCAGGTGTCGTGGAAGCAATTAAAGAGAAACAAAGTGCTAACCCAATCGTAGAAGCTATCAAAAATAAAAACGCTACTAGTCCAGTTGTAAAAGCAATTAAAGAAAAAAAGGATTTAGATGTTTGATGGCAGTTCTTGGATATGGATACTTGTCCTCTTGGTGTTCATTTTAGGTTTGTTTTATTTCTCTAGACGTTAATTAGACAGGAAAATATATTGCTAAGCATCAATATAAAAAAGCGGTTTACAAACCCATATTCCAAGAGTCTCAGGAACCTTCCAACAGGATTGTTTAGCTCCTGAATATTGCTGATTAGGAAAAACTATCGTTTTTTTTCTTTCTTAGCAGCCCTTTTTTCTTTTAAACTTTTCCCTTTTTTCTTTACATTCTTTCTTTTGTCTTCGCCTTTAGCCATCATAATCTCCGCTTCTTGCTGTTATGAAGTGTAAACCGTATTTTGGCATACGTTGTGTTTTATTTGGGTTGTTCTTTTGATTGAATTCGAGAGTGGTGAACTAATCCTTTGGGGGCCTGGTGTAACTGATGTACAAGTGGATTTAGACACGTAAAACCAATCTGTTAATTACTTCTGAGAAGTGTATAAATGTAACCATAATAGGAGGGTAATTATGTCTGACACTTTGAACTCTATGAGCTGGATTGTTGCTGGAATAGTTACATTAACAATTCTAATTGTAGGTTTTGGTAATGGTTATTATCTGATTTTCAATGAAACAGTTGGGGTATTAGGTGCTGCTGGCTACTTGTTGGCAATATTCCTACACCTTCAAGCCACAAACATACGCCGTGATACGACACCGAAAACTATTCAAGAGCAAGCAGACTTAGAATTGAGCCAAATACTAGGCACTGAAAAAAGTACGGATTTAGACACTTAAAAACTAAGGGAATCTAAATCATGAAAAAGATATCTAGAGATAGCCAAAAGTCAAAAGTCTATGCGTGGGAGTCGTCAAATCTTTGGGATACCGTCCTTGAAAAAACAGGAAAGAAAAAAGGCTATAAGTGGGTACCCGTTACGAAACCGGAATTTAGGCTAACTGAATGCCAATGTCAGGATGTTGTAGAACAAATGGTTAGGTGGTTTTACACCGCAAATATTAATGGCTTGGTATCCCCGAAGGATATTCCAAAAGTTGTTTTCAATAAGAGGGGGCTTGCTTCATACCTTAATCCAAGGGAACAGCTGATAAAGGTGCATCGGAACCATATGAATGTTTATATCTTGGCGCACGAAGTCGCGCACCTTGTAACTGCAGGTTATGAGGTTGGAGGCGCACACGGTAGCTTATTTATGAGGCACTTTATAGAATTGCTTGTTCGATTCGCTAAGTTGAATCTGAAGGAATTGGAAACAAGCACCAAAGAAGCAAGGGTGAAAGTCGCGCCTAGAATGCAATCCAGAAGAGTTAAATACAAAAAGAACCGCAGAAGTGCAGCAGCTTAAAATACAAAGATGAAATATTAGATGAACATGAAACATCTAATCTATATATTCTTAGCCGGATTAATTCTTCTAGTAGTAGGTTGTGGTGGTAGCGGAGGACCGAGTCCAACTCCAGTACCCACTACATCGTTTCCGTCTCTCGACGTCCGGCCTTTTCAGAATCAAGGAGTGGGTATGCAGTTCTGGGGCAGACAATGGATGCCTTCGGCTGACGATCCTATGCGAGCGGAATTTATCGAGTCATTAGATCTTCTAACCGAAATGAATATCAACTACGTTAGCATCGCTTTCAATATACAAATTGGCGAAGGTTGGGGCCCAAATGGAGTAGTCTTTGACCGCAACACAGATGTAACTCTGACGGATGCTCAGGTCTACGACTTGGTTGCACTGCTGAAAGAGCGAGGGTTCATCGTTAATCTCAAGCTAGGTTTCTGGCATCCTGACCCTAAATTTAGTATGGGTGGATACACTCCCAACGATGTGGACCTTTGGTTTACCAATTGGGGCAAAGAGCTTGTGCACTTTGCGACCCTTTCTGAACAGGCTGGAGTAGATGCGTTCGATGTTGCGTACGAGATGGCCAATTTGACCACAGATCAAAAATATACCGCCCAATGGAACACTCTTATAGATGGAGTGGAAGCTGTCTATAACGGTCAGATCACAGCGAACTTCCTCAATCCTGTAGAGGCACAGCAGGCAGTCTTTCTGAACCGGCTCGATACT
>CAYFHW010000022.1:0-18400 GCA_964343095.1 uncultured Anaerolineaceae bacterium
TTTTTGGATTCCGTAATGAGCAAGCAGCTAGCTATGCTGCTGCTGCTGTAGGTTATTTAACAGGGCGACCAGGTGTATGCCTAACTGTTTCTGGGCCAGGGATGGTACACGGAATTGCAGGTCTAGCTAATGCATGGTCTAACTGTTGGCCAATGCTTTTGCTTGGCGGAGCCCCAGATGCATATCAAGATGGACAAGGTGCCTTTCAAGAAGCTCCACAAATAGAAGCGGCCCGTCCTTTCGTAAAATATGCACACAGACCAGAGAATATAGAAAGGGTCCCGTTTTACATTGAGAAAGCGATTCGGGCAACTATGTACGGACGACCTGGAGCTGCATATCTTGATCTTTCGAACGACGTAATAACTGCAGAAATCGCGGAGGAGTCTGTAGAATTTAAAGATCTTTGTCCTGAACCACCGAGAACATTTGCGGACCCATCTGCAGTAGAACAGGCTGTTGCAACTTTAAAAACAGCAGAGCGCCCGCTAGTAATAGTTGGGAAGGGAGCTGCATACGCACATGCCGAAGAAGAAGTTCGTGATTTTATTGAACGTACACAACTACCATTTTTGGCATCACCTATGGGTAAAGGCGTTATACCAGATGATCATCCATTATCAATCGCGCCAGCACGTTCAACTGCATTGCAGGAAACAGATTTAGTATTCCTTGTTGGTGCGAGGCTCAATTGGATCATGCATTTTGGATTACCACCAAGGTTTAACGAAAATGTACGAGTTATTCAACTGGATATCTCACCAGAAGAAATTGGTACAAATGTACCCGCTGAAGTAGGCCTTGTGGGTGATGCCAAAGCAGTAATGGGACAGATTAATGCTGTACTTGAACAATCTCCATGGTCATATCCTCAAGAAACAACTTGGTGGACACAACTGCAAGCAAAAGCAGAAGAAAATGTCCAATCTGTACAAGCCATGGAAGCTGACGATTCGTCACCAATGAACTACTACCATGTACTTGGAGCAGTTCGAGATGCTTTGCCAAAAGATGCAATCATCTCGAGCGAAGGTGCTAGCACAATGGACATTGGACGAACTGTGCTGCCAAATTATTATCCAAGACACCGATTAGATGCCGCAACGTTTGGGACAATGGGAGTAGGGCTTGGGCAAGCAATCGCTGCCGCTATAGTGCATCCCGACAAAAAGGTTGTCGCAGTAGAGGGCGACTCTGGATTTGGTTTCAGCGCCATGGAAGTGGAAACGGCGTGTCGCTATCAACTACCTATCACCTTCATCATTGTTAATAACAATGGAATTGGAGGAGGGCCCTCAAAACTTGATCCTGACCGTATACCACCAGGTGCATACACACCCAATGCTCACTATGAACAAATTATTGAAGCTTTTGGTGGAAAAGGATTCTATGTAACAGAGTCTTCAGAACTGCAAGGAACTCTCGAAAAGGCGATCGCAATGGATGAACCTACAATCGTCAACATTATGATTGATCCTAAAGCTCAGAGAAAACCACAGAAATTTGCATGGCTCACGAGATAATTTTCCAAATTATCTGGACACCGAGGTGATATGAATAACGAGTGGGGACCAGATTTCAGTAGCCTTACTGTCTCAGTTGTCGAAGAAGCATGCCAGCAATCAATTGAACTCTGTGACAAAGAAATTTCACAAATTATTGCGCTTAACAAGGCTGATCGAACATTTGCAAATACTATTGAAGCCCTTGAATCTGCTCAAGATTTAATCGGTCAAGCAGCAGGGCAATATGGGTTTATGGCGTATGTCTCAGACAATGAAGACCTTCGAAATACCGCCCGTGATTGGGAAGCAAAACTAGAGCAATACTTGCTTGATTTATCCTTCAGAGAAGATATCTACCAAGCTATCCAAGAATACGGAGAAAACGATGAATCACTGGACTTGGAGCAACAACGACTACATGAGCACATCTTAAGAGACTATCGCCGCAGCGGCTTTGAATTACCTAAAAAAAAGCGTGCGGAACTTAGGGTTCTCTTAGACCGTCTAATAGAATTAGGCGTAACTTTTCAACAAAATATCAACGAATATGAAGATGCTATCTTTCTAGAAATTGATCAACTTGAAGGACTTCCACAAACCTACATAGAAGGACTACAGAAAGAACATAAGGAAGGGGGCAAGGAACTCTACCGCATTTCTTTAGACTATCCTGAGTTACACCCATTCCTCGCAAATGCAAAATCAGCTGAAGCACGAAAAGCGATTTTTCTGAAAGATCAACTAAAAGGTGGAGATGGAAACGTTATAGTTCTTGAAGAAGCACTCCAAGTAAGAAAAAAAGTCGCACATCTTTTAGGGTACAAATCTTGGGCGGAATATATTTTGGAAATCCGTATGGCAAAAAATCCTCAAAGGGTTTCAGAATTCTTGACAGATCTTGAAGAAAAAATAAAGCCCAAAGCACAAGCAGACCGGGAATTAATGGGGATAGCAAAACAAGAAGATAGTGGTGAAAGGGAAGTGAACATTTGGGACTGGCGCTATTGTCATAACTTACTAATGGAATCCAAATATTCCATTAATGAATTTGAGGTAGCAGAGTACTTTCAATTAGATGCATGTTTAAAAGGATTGTTTGATATCTGCCAAGAATTATTAGGCGTTAAATTTATAGAAGTTCCAGATGCAAAACGGTGGCATAAGGATGTTCTTACATTTGACGTCACGGAAGCTAACGATAATAAAGTTTTTGCTCGGTTCCATATGGATCTTTTCCCAAGACCTAATAAATATGGACATGCCGCGGCATTTACGTTACGTAGTGGCCGTGTATTGAAAGACGGATCCTACCAACGCCCCCTTAGTGCAATAGTCGCAAATTTCACAAAACCAACAAACTCGACCCCGTCCCTATTACGACATAGTGAGGTCGTCACACTATTCCACGAGTTTGGGCATATTCTGCACCAAACTCTGACAAAATCTCATTACTTGCGTTTTAGCGGTACCCGAACCGAACGAGATTTTGTCGAAGCGCCCTCCCAAATGTTTGAAAATTGGGTTTGGCACCGGGATGTTTTAAAGAAATTTGCTTTTCACTTTAAAACAAAAGAGGCTATCCCAGAAAAAGTTCTTGATTCAATGCTCGCTGCTCGTCAATTAAGTTCAGGCGTCACGACACAACGACAACTTTTTTTCGCAAATTTAGATTTTAAATACCATACAGAAAACTTCACTGGGAACAGCACAGAAACTGCTAGGGAATTGCATACAATAACTGGGTTCCCATTCCCTGAAGGGACACATTTTCAATCTGGATTTGGTCATTTATTTGGGTACGATGCTGGCTATTATGGTTATCTCTGGTCCCAAGTGTTCGGCGAAGATATGTATACTCGATTTGCCGAAGCTGGACCCTTAGACAAACAACTTGGTTCGGTTTACCGAGAAACCATTCTAGAACGAGGCGGGTCTCTAGACGGAGATACCCTAGTCAAAAACTTTTTAGGACGAGAACCAAATAACAAAGCTTTCCTAAGAAAATTAGGTGTCTAAGTAGCGTTGTGACGCATTGGAGCGATATGTCTTTACATGAGCAAGATGATCAACCTGAAAATTGCAACCTAACTGGGCAAGTAGCGATAGTGACTGGTGGCGGCCGGGGTATTGGCCGAGCCTTTGCCCAAGCCCTAGCAAAAGTTGGGGTAAAAATAGTGGTTACTGCACGAACAAAACACGAACTCGAACAGACTGTCGAACTCATCCAATCCTCTGGTGGTCAAGCAATTGCAATCCCTGGGGATGTGTCAGAACCATCAACAGTTGAACAAATAGCTAAAATCACTGAAAAGAAATTCGGTACCGCAGATATTTTGATTAACAACGCAGGCATAACCGGCCCTGTAACTAATGAATGGGATGCTGATCCCAGCGACTGGTGGCGCACAATGGAGATCAATATGCGAGGGACGTACCTTATGACTAGAGAGATACTACCCAGTATGATTTCTCGAAATCGTGGGCGTATTATTAACCTCACTAGTGCCGTAGTCCTGAAAACTTATCCGTACTTCACATCTTATACCGTTTCGAAAGCGGCTATCATTTACTACACACAGAATTTGGCAAGGCAAGTCAAAGATCAAGGCATAAGTGTTTTTGCATACCACCCTGGTGGTCCGGAAACAGAAATGTCTCGTCACCTGGCAGAATCATCAGAAGTTCACGATTCTGTGAGAGAAATATTTAAAAAAATGTATGAGAACGATGCAAATACACCAATGGAAATTCCGGTGCAAGATGTATTGATGATGGCTTCAGGGCAATCTGACCCTCTAACAGGACGTTTCCTCATGCATACTGATGACCAAAAAGAGATGTTGACAAGAATAGATGAAATCGAAAGAGATGACTTATACGTTCTAACTAGAAGGACTTAGTGAGCTTACGGTTAAATGGCATCTAGGCTTATAATTTAATCATGCAAGGAACCTACAAAGCACTCGAATCCTATAAAACAGAAACAGGGAATTCTTTGCGACTAGTTGCAAAAGAAATCTCAGACCTCCCCGAAGACGATCTTTTAGTCAGAGTACAGTACTCATCTTTGAATTATAAAGATGCGATGTCTGCAAAAGGATTTCCTGGAGTCACTAAAAATTACCCACACACTCCCGGCGTTGATGCTGTTGGAACAGTCATAAGGGATAAGAGCAACGCTTTCACTGAGGGCGACGAGGTTATAGTCACTGGGTTTGATTTGGGCGTTAATACAGCAGGTGGTTTTGGAGAATACATCCAAGTACCGTCCAATTGGGCCATTAGGCTACCAACTGGTTTATCTGCGAAAGATTCTATGATCTTAGGAACAGCAGGGCTGACAGCAGGCCTTTCAATTGAGGCCTTGGACTCTTTTAGAGGTATTACAAATACAAAATCGATTGTGAGTGGCGCTACAGGTGGAGTCGGATCTGTGGCGGTGAAACTACTTTCTCATCTAGGGTCTCAGGTTACTGCAATTAGTGGGAAAAATTCCCAACACAAACTTTTAAAATCCTTAGGTGCTGAGGAAATATTATCGAGAGAAAACTTCCAAGAAAATGTAAGGAAGCCCCTTGGAAAAGGTGTTTGGGATATTGGGGTTGATGTTGTAGGAGGGGAAATACTATCAACAATGCTAGCAGCCATAAACCCTGCTGGTGCGGTTGCCTGCAGTGGCTTAGTTGGGGGAGCACAATTTGAATCCTCTGTATTCCCTTTTATTCTTCGCGGCATAGCTCTCCTAGGTATTGAATCTGTTGCGACATCACTTGAAAAAAGACAAATTATTTGGCAGCACTTTGCATCTGACTGGTCTATTTCGTTAACTGACCTTGTGAAAGAGGTCGATTTAGAAAATTTAGAGCCTGAAATAGATTTGATAATTGGCGGAAATCAAGTTGGAAGAGTTCTAGTAAAAATTTAAATTATCGTCAGTGAAATGACGATAATTCCGTGCTTTGACTCCAACCCTTAATAACGCATAAAAACAACGAGGTGCCGCTTACTTCAACTTAAAACCAATATTGAGTTCCTTAAGCGCACGTAAAAAGAAATGTGGATGATGCTTAAAATCATTCTCCCCTTCAATAAACCACATTTTTTCAACTCGGTCAGTTAAAACCTTAAACGCATAATAAAGCTCTCTTCGCGCAAGTGGAGCACCTAGACAATAATGAATACCAGCACCAAAAGTAAGATGTGCCATTGGATTTTTTCGATCCAAATCAACTTCATCAGGATTTTCAAATCTTCGCTCGTCACGATTTGCTGCAGCATACCTAGTACCTACTGCCGCACCGGCTGGAATTGTCACACCGTGCAAAGTCACATCTTTTTTTGCTACGCGTGAAAGCATTTGTACCGGGGACTCCAAACGGAGAACTTCTTCAACAAACACACGGAGATATTTATCAGGGTCTGAATTTAATTGCTCCCAAATATGAGGGTTCTCAATCAAAATTTTGGCACCTTCTGAAATAGCATTTGTAGAAGTTTCTGAACCACCTACAAAGGTGTCGGACATAGTTTCTGCATGTAATTCGTTATCGGTGAGTGTACGACCCCACTCAGGAATCTCGGTATTTACCAAATCGGAAAGCAAAGTCTCATCAGGCTCTTCACGTAACTTTTCGAAAATCGGTTGGAAATAGTGTTGCGCTTCTATTTGCTGCAACACACACTCCTCCTCTTCTTCGGGACTTTGCATCAAACCAAACCGACGTACCCAAGCATCAGTCCAATCCTTAATACGCCAAATATCCTCTTCACGTGCACCCATTTGTCGACCGATAACAATTAGTGGCAAAGGAACTGCAAACTGTTGCACCCAATCACATTTTCCATCTTCAGCAAAATCGTCAAATAGTCGTATAGCAACTTCCTCAACATAGGGATCCAAATTTTTGATTTTCCCAGGCCTAAAGGCTTGATCAAACATATTCCTCATTTGTCGATGATTTGGATCATCTCGACCAGCCAAAGTTGCTGCAGGAGTCCAGCCCTTCTCTTCAAATAATTTTTGCATGCGAATTTGCTGCTCTGTAGGCTGAGGGGCTTCACCAGAGGATTTAGTATCCCGCTCATTACCAAAGTTCTCTGTGTCCAAGAGTACTGCTCGCAAATCTTCAAATCGCGAAATGACATACGTACCGGTTGAAGGATCTTGGTAAACTGGAGACTCATCTCGAAGAGACTGATAGTAGTCATATGGACAATCCTGAACATCAGGGTCAAACCAAGAAAAATCCTCGGGGGTTTTTGTATCTTTTTTATTATCCGTCATGAAAACCTCGTAAAACTTTATCTGTGACAATTGCATGAACAAGAAGCCAATGCAAGCAATAACACGTAAAATCACAGAATGAATTTGAAAACATATATTAACAATGTTCCGAATTTTCCAGTCGATGGTATTTTATTTCGAGACATAACACCTTTACTCAAAAACGCTGAAGCTTTCAAATATGTAATTAGAGAACTAGGGGACCATGCAATTCAAAATAATGCTGCATTAATTGCGGGAATCGAATCACGAGGCTTTCTTTTTGGAACAACAATTGCGCATAACTTAGATCTTCCATTCATTCCTATTCGGAAACCAGGAAAACTCCCCGGTCCGATTTTATCTGAAGAGTATTCACTCGAATACGGAACAGGCCAACTAGATATTCACACCGATGCGTTAGAAGCAGGAACGCGTACATATTTAATCGATGACTTACTTGCAACAGGCGGAACAGCAATGGCCGCAACACATCTTATTGAAAAACTGGGTGGAACTTTAATTGGTGCCGGTTTCGTTATTGAATTAAATGATCTAAAAGGGCGTTCTAAACTTGAAAAGTACAACGTTAAAAGTTTAGTAAGTTATTGAGAGCACTATGACAAAAATCCTAAATCAAAAAGAGATCTCTTTTGGACTTTGGTACGATTTTCGTAATCCCCCTTCGACACAAAAGGATGACTCAGAAATTTACAGGAAAACCTTACAACATATTGCCTATGCTGAAGAACTTGGCTTCGACAACATCTGGACTAGTGAACATCACTTTATTGATGATGGTTACTCCCCATCACTACTACCCATCTGTGCAGCCATAGCAGCTATCACTAAAAAGGTACGAATCGGAACAAATGTCCTCCTTCTACCTTTACATGACCCTCTTAGAATAGCCGAGGATGCAGCTACTGTTGACGTAATTAGCGATGGCCGATTCGATCTTGGAGTAGCTGCTGGTTACAAATTAGAGGAATTTACCGGGTTCGGAATTTCTAGAAACTCGCGTGCACAACGTATGGAAGAGGCAATTCAAGTCATTAGGAAGAGTTGGTCAAAAGAAACTTTCACATTCGAAGGAGATTTTTATCAATACACAGATGTAAACGTGACCCCGAAGCCTGTTCAAGATCCCATGCCACTATGGATAGGGGGTTTTGTAGAACCGGCAGTAAGAAGGGCTGCGAGATTAGGCGATGGTCTCTTAGCCGCAGCAAACGTAATTCCAACTTTTTCAGATGAATGGGATAAACAAAGCAAAGGATTACTTCCAAAAAGAATTGCAATCACTACACCCTGGGCATTGATAGCAAATGAACCAGATATAGCTTGGGAAACAATAAAAGATTCGATTTTCTATCAAAGAAATCACTATGCGGAATGGTTTGCAGCGGCAGGCCAACCAAGGCATCCCAAATTTGGAAATCCTGAAGAAATACGGATGCTTTTCCCCGACATCATCGTGACACCCGAACGAGCACAAAACATTATTGAGTCACTAAGTTCGGAACTTGATGCGAGTCATTTTTATTGGTGGGCAATACCGCCGGGAGTCGATCCGAATCTAACGTATGAATCTATGGAATTGTTTGCTAATCAGGTTTTTGAGAAGAATAGTGACAATTAAGAAAAAATTTTTACCCATTGAAATTTTTAAAGGAGAAGGTATAAAAATACTCGATCAATCTCTATTACCAGAAAAAAAAACTCGCGTATTTTTGAAAGACACACAATCAGTTATACAAGCAATTCAATCCTTACAGCTGCGCGGAGCTCCACTAATTGGAATAGCAGGTATTTGTGGACTCGCAATAGGTTCATCGGAATATGGAACAGGAAAACAAGCACTTGAAAAAGTTGCAAAACAAATCATGGGGAGTCGACCTACCGCTAATGAACTAGGTCTGTTAGTCACAGAGGCGCTACAGAAATGCCTCGAACTAGTACCAAGAAAACGAAAACAGTTTTTATGGAATTTCGCAGAAAAAAAACTGGGATTACAAAAACAAAATGATCAAAAAATTGCTGAACTAGGAGCAACTCTATCTGGAATCAATGGAAATGTCTTAACTCATTGCAATACCGGACCACTGGCCACAGGAGGGAATGGCACGGCGTTGGCAATCATTCAAAAATGTTGGCAACAAGGGAACCTTGACAGATGTTACGCAACAGAAACACGTCCGCTTCTTCAAGGAGCAAGATTAACAATGTGGGAGCTAGAACAGATGGGTATACCTGCAACTCTTCTCCCAGATACTGCTGCTGCATCACTAATAAGCTCTGGAGTGATTTCTGCAGTAATAACTGGTGCAGATCGAATCGCTATTAATGGGGATACTGCAAATAAAATCGGTACTTATGGCTTAGCTGTCCTTGCGAATCGCCATAACATACCTTTTTACATTGCTGCACCAACTACCACCATCGACAAGTTTTGTGCTACTGGAAAGGACATCCCAATTGAACATCGCGACTCTTCAGAAGTAGGCGGTTTCCGAAAAGAACGGTGGACAACTAAAAAAATAGAGGCGTACAATCCAGCATTTGACGTAACACCAGGAGATTTAATTACTGCAATAATTACTGAGTACGAAATACTGAATCCTCCCTATCAACAACCTATCAAAAAAGTCACGGAACATAATTTATACGGAGAGAAAGACGATGTCTGAACCTGCACATGATTTTTCAGATATCCGATTAGCTGTAATCGGCGGATCTGGCTTCTACACGATGCCAGGGCTTGAAGAAATACAAGAACTACGCATCGAAACACCTTACGGCCTACCTAGTGCTCCAATCATCTCAGGGAAACTGTTAGACCAACGGATAGTTTTCCTCGCACGTCATGGCGAAAATCATCAGTTGCTCCCTTCTGAAATACCTCAACAAGCAAATATCTGGGCTCTCAAATCTATTGGAGTAGAACGAATAATTGCAGTATCTGCGGTTGGTTCACTCCGAAAGGACTACAGTCCCAAGGATTTTGTCGTTCCAGACCAACTAATAGATCGCACATCAGGCAATAGACCTGCAACCTTTTTTGGAAACGGAATTGTTGCTCATGTGAGCATGGCAGAACCTTTCTGCAAAGTTTTACGAGAAGATATAATTGAAGCGATTACTACATCAAAGGAAATTTCACACAACACAGGTACATACATCTGCATTGAAGGCCCTACTTTCGGAACAATTGCAGAAAGTCACCTTTTTCAAAAATGGGGCGCAAGCATAGTTGGTATGACAGGGTTACCAGAAGCGAAGCTAGCGAGAGAGGCCGAGATCTGTTACGGAATGCTTGCAATGGTAACTGATTACGACTGCTGGCAAGAAGGACAAAAACCTGTTGAAGCAAATACTGTTGCTAAGGTATTAGTGTCAAACGTTAAAAAAAGTCAAAAGGTCGTGAATGAGCTTGTATTACAGCCATATAAGCCCCGCAATTGTTCATGCAAAAATTCATTAGATAATGCATTAATCACTAATATGAACTCAATAGACCCTGAAGCTAAAAAAAGATTACTTCCCTTGTTAAAAAACAAGGATGGAGACAAATAGAGTGGCCGTTTTAATTTCCGGATGGGTTGCCTTAGATGATATTGAAACACCACATGGGAAAGTAACAAATTCATTAGGTGGATCTGCAACTTGTGCAGCACTCGCAGGAGCAATCTTCACGAAGGTGCGCTTACTTGCAGCAATTGGGTCTGATTTCCCATCGGAGATGTTAGAGCTACTCCAAGAAAAAAATATCGACCTCTCTGGTTTAGAACAAATTCAAGGCGAAGAAACAAGCCGGTGGCGGTGCCGCTATTCGGAAGACATGAGTACACGAGATACTCTTGAAACTAAATTGGGCGTCAACAGCTTTTGGCAACCTCAACTACCCCAAGGATGGGAAAATAGTGAGTTTTTATTCACTGCGGCAGCTGATCCTTCACTGCAACAAAACCTAATTCAAACTGTTGGTAACGCAAAAGCAACGGTCATAGATACAATTGCATATTTTTTGGAAGCATCACCCCAAAACGTTATTACCGCGATGCAAAAAGCAACTTTTGCCTGTATTAACGATGAAGAAGCAAAACAACTTACTAAAAAGTCGACCATTCTAGAAGCAGGGCAATTTTTACTTGATCAAGATATAAACGGCACAATCATTAAGCTGGGGGAATACGGTGTAATTTCACTGACAAAAGAAGATCATTTTGCAGCCACTGCATTTCCCATCACTCAAGTCGTTGATCCCACAGGTGCTGGAGATACATTTGTTGGAGGGTTTCTTGGATCTTTAGATGAAGAAGGTATAGTCACAAGGGAATCGATACGGAGGGCAATTTTGTACGGATCAGCAACCGCATCGTTTGTCTGTGAGGACTTTGGACCTTTGCGTTTATTAACGCTGACCCGCCATGAAATAGAAGAACGCTACCAAGCACTTAGAAAAATGACTTTCGTAGAGGAAATAGCGTAATGGCAGCCAAAGAGCTTAGATGGGGTTCGGTGCGAACACGTAAAAAAAATGAACAGATTATAGAACTACATGACCGCAACACAATTCGTGAATTACTGAATACCGAACGAAACTATTCGGCATACGCACTAGGTCAACTGGATACGTCTCTACTTGAAAAAACAAAATGGTTCAATCTAACAAACGAGACAAATAAAAAAACCGGCCTCGTCATGCATAGCAAAGGAGGATTAGGGGAGGCGACAATGACCTTTGGCGATCCTTATGCAATTGAAAAAATTCTACGCGTACACCCCGGACCAGCTCTTACATATATGAGTTGTCAGCCAAAACACCTTGAGGCCATTCAAAAAACACATCACCTTTTCAATAAGCAAGAAATGCTAAGACTAACAGTTGATCGAGAAAACTTTAGGCCAGACCATAAAAATGTCCAAGTAAAACTTTCTGGACTAGATGTTCATCGGATTAACCAACTGTACGGAGCTGAAGGACGACCAACTTATTACCAAGCTGAACATATAGACGAAGGTGTGTATTACGGGATAATTAACCATGGTCAGTTAACAGCAATTGCTGGAACACATATCGTCTCAAGGGAAGAACAGGTTGCAGTCGTCGGAAATGTCTATACGCTCCCAAGATATCGCGGACAGGGACTCGCTACAGCTGTTACAAGTTCAACCACTGAAGAATTATTGAAATTCTGCACAACTGTTGTTTTAACAGTTGACCCCAAAAATGACCCAGCCCTAGCGGCATACAAACATCTTGGATATCTTGAGAGAGATACCATCATCGAAACCAATGCGCGACAACACTTTGGCGTGAATCTACGCGCATTTGGTTTACGTTTACAATCAAGACTTACAATCTGAGGCGACACTATGATTTTAAAAAGGTACAACATTGACTAAAGCTGAACTCCCACCACATGACGTTAATAATTTAGAACTCGCTGAAGTAGGTGAACAGCGTATTTCATGGGCTGAAAGAGAAATGCCCGTATTGAGACAAATACGTGAAAGATTCTCAGGGGAGAAACCTCTTGCAGGTATACGCATTGGAGCGTGCCTACATGTAACCACAGAAACTGCAAACCTCGTTTTAGCTTTACAAGATGGAGGAGCAGAAGTACGTCTTTGCGCAAGTAATCCCCTTTCAACACAAGATGATGTTGCAGCAGCATTAGTAACTAAGCATCATGTTTCAGTTTTTGCAAAAAATAATGAAGATAATGAAACATACTACAATCACATCAAAGCGACAGTTGATCATCAACCGCATGTCACTATGGATGATGGGGCAGACTTAGTTGCAACTTTACATCGAG
Organism: uncultured Anaerolineaceae bacterium; assembly: GCA_964343095.1. Lineage (GTDB taxonomy): Bacteria > Chloroflexota > Dehalococcoidia > Tepidiformales > Tepidiformaceae > JAKUNN01. The sequence continues at coordinate 12,594 of CAYFHW010000022.1, forward strand.
AAAGACGTGAACTTCTCCCACAAATAATAGGTGGAACAGAGGAAACCACTACTGGTGTTATCCGACTAAAAGCTATGGCTGCTGAAAACGCTCTTGAATATCCGATTGCAGCAGTAAATGAGTCTGATACAAAACACCTGTTTGACAATCGATATGGAACGGGCCAATCAACCCTTGATGGGATAATTCGCGCAACTAATGTCTTGTTATCAGGAAAAACAGTGGTTGTCGCGGGATACGGTTGGTGTGGCCGTGGACTTGCTACAAGAGCCCGTGGAATGGGTGCAAAAGTAATAGTTACTGAAATAGATCATCTTAGAGCCCTAGAGGCAACAATGGACGGGTTCGAAGTTCAGACTATGGAACATGCAGCTAAAACCGGTGATATCTTTATAACCGCTACAGGAAATCGAGATGTTATTGGTCCAGGCATCTTTAAACTACTGAAAAATGGAGCAATGCTTGCTAACAGTGGACATTTCGATAATGAAATCGATGTAAAAAATTTAGAAGAAACCAGCGAAGGAAAGCGCCAAATTCGTGGATCAGTTACTCAATACAATCTCAATGACGGCCGAAAAATATATTTACTAAGCGAAGGAAGATTGGTTAACCTAGCTGCTGCAGAAGGTCATCCAGCTTCTGTAATGGATATGTCATTCGCTAACCAAGCACTTGGTATAGAATGGCTACTTGAAAATGCAAGTAACCTTAAAAAAATCGTTTACACACTTCCGCACGAAATAGACCACGAGATAGCGCGTATGAAACTTAAAGCAATGGATATTTCTATTGATACGCTGACCGATATTCAAGAGAAATATCTCGCAAGCTGGGAAGGTGGAACTTAATGACTCATTTCATCACCTCTGAAAGCGTTACAGAAGGTCATCCCGATAAAGTCTGTGATCAAATTTCCGATGCTATCCTAGACGCCTTCCTAACAAAAGATAAGGATGCACGAGTTGCCTGTGAAGCTATGATCGCATCCAACTTAATAGTTATAACGGGCGAGATCACATCTACTGCCAGCGTGGATATCCAAGAAACAATCAGGAAAACAATAAAACGGATAGGTTACGACTCAGACCTAACTGGATTTAACATCCATGATTCCGAGATTCTGGTTCACCTGAACAAACAATCTGCAGATATTTCTGCTGGCGTAACTCAATCCCTTGAACTACGAACTGGTGAAACGAATGATTCTGCTGCTGCAATGGGCGCAGGAGATCAGGGAATGATGATAGGTTTTGCTTGTAATGAAACTCCTGAGCTCATGCCACTAACAATTTCACTCGCACATCAATTAACAAAAAAACTTGCAAGTGTTCGGAAAGATCAAAGTATTCCATGGGTGCTTCCTGACGGAAAATCACAGGTGACAATTGCATATGACGACACTTGGAAACCAACACAAATAGAAGCAGTAGTGATCTCTACACAACATACCGAGGAAGTTGAACTTGAGACAATCCAAAATGAGGTTCGCGCAAAAGTATTGGAACCGATTTTAAACGAGCCAATTTTTAACCAGAACACAAAACTCTTTATTAACCCTTCCGGAAGATTTGTCGTGGGGGGACCTGAAGGTGACACAGGACTTACTGGTCGAAAAATAATTGTAGACACATATGGGGGTGTGGCACGTCATGGAGGTGGTGCTTTCAGTGGGAAAGATCCCTCAAAGGTCGACCGGTCAGCCTCATATGCTGCTAGGTGGGTTGCAAAAACAATTGTAGCTGCAGGTTTGGCAGACAGGTGCGAATTCACTGTCTCATATGCAATAGGTGTTGCTGAGCCAATGGCTATAAACGTAGAACTGTTTGGGACAGGAAATGTATCGAAAGAAACCATAATTTCTGCCATAAAAAAGGAATTTGACCTAAGACCTGCAGCCATAATCAGAGACTTGAAACTTGCTCAACCATTTTACGAAAATGTTGCGTGCTACGGACATTTCGGAAGAAATGACCTTAACTTACCCTGGGAAGACACCAGCAAAGCAAGCGCTTTAGCAAAACATGCCAATTTAACCCGTACTACATAGTTATGGATGCAATCATATTAGTCGGTGGGCAAGGTATTCGCTTACGCCCCCTAACCCTTAAAAGACATAAAAGTGTTGTACCTGTAGGAAATAAACCTGCTATTGAGTGGTTATTTGACTGGCTATTAGAACACGGTGTTCAACGTATCATTCTAGCACTCGGACAAAACAACGAGACACTTAGCCTGAAATATCCAAAAGGCAGCTACAGAAACTTAGAAATTGAACATGTGGTTGAAAGAGAGCGACTAGAGTCCGGAGGAGCAATTCGAAATGCGGTAACTACAGCTGGCCTGAAAGATCAATTTCTTGTTTTAAACGGAGATATCTTTGTTGATTTTGATTTAACCAAGGCAATAAAAAACCATAACCAAATAAATGCCAGTTTAACTTTAGCATTATGTAAAGTTGAAGATCCCTCCGCATATGGTGTCGCAGTTCTGAATAACTCTTCTTTAATAACTGGCTTCGTTGAAAAACCACCACCCGGAACTGAGCAAAGTAATCTAGTAAACGCTGGCGTTTGGATTTTTGAGGAGAAACTTGTTGAGGAAATACCACCTGGCAAGGTACGTGTGGAGGAAACACTATTCCCCTCTCTGGTCGCACGTAACCAACTTGTTTTTGGATATCAATTTGACGGCCTATGGGCAGATCTTGGTACACCAGAGCGCTATTTGAAAATCAATCAACAAATTGCACAACGAAACGGTGGCAACATCATAGCAAATAACAACCACTTTCAAGACGTATCTTTACAAGGTAATTGCATAGGAGAGAACACTGTGATTAATAAAAATGTAGAGATACTTAATTCTGTACTTTGGGAAAATGTGCATGTTCAGGAAAACGTTAAAATCGAGGACTCTATCATTGCAGATGGAGTCACGGTAGGAGAAGGAGCCAAAATCGAATCTTCGGTACTAGCGAGTGGTTCTACAGTGCCACCAAGAAAACACTTAAAACCAGGAACACATCTGTTGCCCGGTGAACGCTATGATGAGACGGATGGCTAATTCAATACGCTTTGGAACAGATGGGTGGAGAGCTATTATTGGTGAAGATTTCACCTTTGAAAATGTTCGTGCATGCGCTCAAGCAATCGCAGAGTACGTTTCATCAACAAACACAAATAAAAAACTTGTGATCGTTGGATATGATACTCGCTTTGAATCTGATGAATTTGCGAAAACTGTTGCACGCGTATTAGCAGGAAACGGTATAGCTGTTCAAATATCGGATAGGCCAGCACCTACGCCAGCGTTTAGCTTCAGGGTAGTTGAGGCCAAGGCATCTGGTGCAGTAATCGTAACCAGCAGCCACAACCCCTATCAATGGAATGGCATCAAGATAAAATCACACCTTGGTGGTAGTGCAAGCCCAGAAATCGTAAACAGTATCGAACAGCGGGCAAATGACATTCTAAAAAATGAAGTAGCGGTGCATATAGCGCCATCAAACTCTGATTTAATTACAAAATTTAATCCTTTAGAAGGATATTTGGCACACCTCAAAACACAAATAGATTTGCCGAGAATACAATCCTCAGGACTGCACCTTGCCGTCGATTCTATGTACGGAACAGGGAGTGGCTTATTAAAAGAAATACTGGAAGGAAAATCTCTTGTGATTGATGAAATTCATTCGGAGATTAACCCACGTTTTCCTGGAATTCGAGCACCTGAACCAGTAGAAGAAAACTTGCAAAAATTAATCAAACTGACCACAACAAAACCCTACTCTATAGGACTGGCTAATGATGGTGATGCGGACAGGTTGGGAATCGTCGACCCAACAACAGGCTATCTAGATTCACTCGGAACTTTTGCAATATTAGTTAACTACTTGTTGGCAGAAAAAAATCTCACTGGTGCAGTTATAAAGTCGATAACCACTACAAATATGGTAAAACTCCTCGCAGAAAAATATGGCTCACCGTGTTACGAAACTCCTGTTGGATTCAAATATATAGGCCCTTCAATGGTCGAAAACGATGCTTTAATAGGTGGAGAGGAGAGTGGAGGATACGGATTCCGAGGACATATACCAGAACGTGATGGTATTTTGGCAGCACTCTATTTGATCGAAGCAATTGTTACTACTGGGAAAGAGCCACATACCCTATTAGAAGACATTTATTCTCTTGTAGGCACCCATTTTTACGAACGTATAGATATTGAAATCACTGAAGAACAGCGGCCAAAAATTCAAGAACGCTTAAAAACATTTGATGGGAGAGAGATAGCTGGGGAACAAATTCAAGCAATAGATACAAGAGATGGTTGGCGATTCTTGCTTAAAGATGGATGGTTATTATTTCGTATTTCCGGAACCGAACCATTATTAAGAATCTACACAGAGTTCAAAGAAAAAGAGAATATCGCAAGATTGTTGGAGAGCGGCAGGCAAATCATAGACCTTTAAATCCAAAGAGTTTTTGTTGCACACTAACAACTGACCCCCGATAGTTAAGTATAGGCTCGTGGGGTTGTGGTTTATCGACCATCCCTTTTTCGCTTAAGTTTAGGTAGGGAAATCCTCTGCTTAAACCGGCATAACCGAGAGGTATGCCAGGCACTAACCCGTCCTAACCAGGAACAGGGATAGAAAAAAATTAAGAGCTTGGTAGGTTTCCTTATGGTTAAGATGAATGGATCCCAGATCCTGCTTGAGTGCCTTAAGCGGGAAGGTACAACTACTGTCTTCGGATACCCCGGAGGGGCAGTTCTACCACTTTACGATGCAATTCCTGAGTTTCCAGAAATACATCATGTACTGGTAAGACATGAACAGTCAGCTGCACATATGGCTGATGGCTTCGCTCGTGCAACGGGTGAAGTAGGGGTTTGTTTAGCAACAAGTGGACCCGGGGCAACAAATCTTGTTACTGGGATAGCCACATCTTTTCTCGATTCAACACCAATGGTTGCAATTACGGGAAATGTTGCTCGGACCTTATTAGGGAAGGATGGTTTCCAAGAGGCTGATTCTACAGGTATCACACAGCCAATAACTAAACACAATTATCTGGTTATGCGTGCTGAAAACATCGCAATGACAGTAAGAGAGGCTTTTCATATCGCAAGTACTGGCCGACCAGGACCGGTACATATCGACATCCCTAAAGATGTCTTGCAAGAAGAAGTTGAATTTATTTGGCCAGAAAAAATAAATCTTCGTGGGTATAAACCAAACAAAAACGGTCATACTGGCATGATTAGGCGGGCTGCAGAAGCAATTAGTACGGCAAAAAAACCGCTAATCATCTCAGGGCATGGGATTAAATGGGGGAATGCACAAACAGAACTAGTAGCTTTAGCAGAAAAAGCTAACATCCCTGTTATTACAACATTCCTTGGGATCGGCGGATTTCCAGAAACTCACCAACTTAGCTACGGATGGCTGGGCATGCATGGTATGTATCATGCAAATATGGCTGCAGATGAAGCAGATGTAGTCATAGGTATTGGGATGCGTTTTGATGATAGAGCAATGGGGAGATTCTCAGACTTTAACCCAGACGCAACAATCGTACACATCGATATTGACCCAGCAGAAATAGGAAAAAACTTGCCTACTGCAATTCCTGTTGTAGGTGATGTTAAACAAGTTCTCCCGGAAATAACGGAAATAATTCAGACTGGAGATAATAAGCCTTGGTTATCGTGGATAGATAAGGTAGCCGAAGAGCATCCAAGCCTTGAAGTCCGTGAAACACGTCGACTTATACCTCAATACATCATACGGTCCCTCTATG
>CAYFHW010000023.1:0-17945 GCA_964343095.1 uncultured Anaerolineaceae bacterium
TACATACATATACTCAGAATTCGTCATCAAATAAACTGATTCAATTGATGGTGCCATTTTTCGATTCATTAAAGCCATATCAAATTCTGCCTCAAAATCGCTTACTGCTCGAATACCACGAACTATAGCTACCGCACCTTTCTCATGGGCAAAATTAACAGTTAAACCTTCAAAGCCTTCAACACTCACTGTAGGTTTATCTGAAACAGCATCTTCGAAAAGAGTTACTCTTTCCTCCCACGTGAACATAGCAGACTTTTCTCTTCCTTTAACTACTGCAACAATTACTTCATCAAAAAGTTTAACCATACGATCTACTAAATCTAGATGACCATTTGTTACAGGATCAAAACCTCCAGGGAAAATAGCAATTCTCATAAACTCTCCATTGATTCGAAATAAGAAACGGTCGATTCACCATACTTTCTTCTTTCGACTATTTTCATCGAGCCTAGGTACTCAGCCGGATTGTAGCTGCTTCTATGCTCGTAGACGAATAATCCGTCGTATGAAAGTAACTCTGAGATTATAATAGCCTCTTCGTTCGAAATAGTTTCTGTATATGGCGGATCTGCAAAAATTAGATCATAGGGACCATTAAGATTACCTAAAGCAGTAGGAGAAGCCCCTTTGATTAAGATGTATTGTGAGACTAGTTGCATATCAGAAAAATTTTTTTCAATTAGAGCTACAGCAATTTCATCTTTTTCAACAAGAGTTGCTTTCCTGGCTCCCCGGCTAATAGATTCAAGCGATAAGCATCCTGTTCCTGAATAGATATCTAGTACATTTGCCCCGATAATCTTGTCTCTTAACACGTTAAAAATCGCTTCACGTACTCGTGATGAAGTAGGTCGTATGTGGGAGTTCCCTTTCTCGCTTAAAGATCTTCCACGCAGTGTTCCCCCTGTGATCTTAAGAGTGTATCTACTCATCAGGTTCAATCTTTTTGGGGTCTTGAATTGTAATAATTAGATCATTCATAAATCTCGCTTCGCCATCACTAATCGTTAGAGAAATCTTATATTTTCCGGCTTTATTAGGTGCTGTCCAAATCGCACCCCCTCGAGAATTTCCACTGATAGTGCCACTACTAACCCACCACTGTGGGATCAGTGAATCAGGATGTGGTCTAATTAGATCAAGATGGCCGGTATCAATTAAACCTAAGATTGTAGGCCATAGGTTAGGGATAACATTTTCGGAACCATCCTCTATACCAACTCCTCCTAAAGAAAATAGATTTATATACTCCAATTTAAATAAAGCACTGAAAGTATTCTCCAACCATATGGTTCTCCCTCCATTTAGCTTATAAGTAAAGGCAACGGTAGCGGTTTCTGGTTGCCAGACAATGCCACTAAGTCCCTCATCTCGATCAATATTTGTTCCAATTACTTGAATCTCCTCACCAGCTAGTACAGTTTCACTGCGAACAGCCAAACGTGTGGCTATGTACATGCCCTCTAAAGTTGTAAGGCTACGAATACCCGTCAAAGATTTTTCTGAAGCATAGGGGGTTATTGTAAAAACCAACTTCCGTGGATCTACTTTTTCAGTTAGGTATTTCAACACGATAGGAACATCAAATCGATATAAACTTTGATCACGAAGCGGCCAAATCTTTAAAATATCAGCACTTTCCCCCAATTGCCTCCAATCATATGGACCTTCATCAATTTGTACTGGTTCCCCGGAAACGACCGCAGGCATAGGCAAAGTTAAAGTCAATTGCTTACCTTGACGATGCAGCGCATTTGCCAATTCAGCAACAAATAATGTGAAAGAGGTCCGATGTTTTTTATCTAAGTCCAAATAAGCAATATCTATACCTGCAAGTTCAAGCTGCAGAACCGTACGGAGGATAGATTGAACATGATTAAATCTATCTATACCTGAATTGAGAATAGTATCGATATTTGCAAGGCTGCTTACTTCAGCATTACTAGCAAAAATAACAGGGTAGTGTAACGCCCCTCCTAATTTTGGAAATGAAAGCTGACCAATTACTTCGCCTGAAGGCCCGGGGGCAAAATCAAGCGTATGTACAAGGGTTGTTAATTCTAAACCTTCGGGCTCAACTTCATTGCCTGCTGGCAAATAAGTTACAACATGACCAATGGTAGATGATCTACGCAGTACTGCTAAAAGATCTGGTGTATTTGATAAAATTGCTTGTGCCCGATAGCCATCTTCAGAAATAGAAGCAGTTGTAAGCCGTTCCCATTTTTGAGTTTCTAAATCGTAGCCAAAAAGAAAGAGATTTCTATTGTCACTATTTTGCTCGAGTAAACTAAGAGATACTCTGATGTCGTATAAATCAGATATATCTATTTGCTCATTTCGATCTTGATTTGAATAAAGATAACTAATTAATTCAAAACCGTTTGGGATTGTAATTTCATCCTCAGTGATGCAATAGAGATCAACACATTCCGATGATGAATTAGCATTGAATACAATAAAAATTAGACTACCTACAATGATCGCAGCAGCTAATATTAACCATAACCAAACAGTATTTATTTGAGCTGGAGGATTGAATTGAACACCAGAATCATCACTTGTGTTTGGAGACCCAATCATTTTGATGCATACCCCAATTCGTTAAATTAAATTTCAAGCACACCACAAACATTTCTCGCTATACTTGAACAACCAAGAATCTTGCTGTTCTGATCATAAATGAAATGGCATAAAAATATACTAAGGGGAAAAAATGCCTGAAAAAGCTATCCCAATGACAAAAAAAGGCTTAGATAACTTGGGGCGTGAAATTAAAGAATTGAAGTCCAGACGCAAAGACATAGCCGAGACCATACACACAGCCCAAGAACATGGTACCAGTCAAAATGATGCAGAATATGAGCATGCTAAGCAAGAACAGAGCATGTTAGAAGGCAAGATTCGTGAATTAGAAGAAACAATTAGACGCTCTACTTTAATTGATGAAAAGAAAGTTCAAGGTGCAGGTATAATCGTTATTGGTAGCGGTGTCCAGATCGAAAACAATGGAAAAAGAATACATTATAAAATTGTAGGGACACCCGAAGCAGATGTAGCACAGGGACTTATTTCGAATGAATCCCCTATAGGATCAGCCCTGTTAGGGCATAAAGTAGGCGAAACTGTAGATGTAAAAGTACCTTCTGGAATACAAACTATTAAGATTGTCAATATCGACTAGAAAGTACTATGTATCCCTTAAGGAGACAATTTTGGAAGAGGGTCTAAAATCGCAACGTGAGGAAAAAGCTACAACGCTAAGAAAATTAGGACTCGATCCTTTTCCTGCACAAGTGGATCGCACACATACGGCCAAAGAAGTTATTTCAATCATCGCTGATTTTTCAGATGACAAGACAAGTGATGAATCTACTAAAGTAAGTATTACCGGCAGAATTATGGCTCGGCGTTCGATGGGACGCGCAAGTTTTTTTGATATCGCTGATGGGACTTCTCGAATACAAATTTTATTCCGAAAAAATACTCTGCCTGAAAATTTATATGAAAATTTAAATCTTTTGGATATAGGGGATTTTATCTCTGTCGCAGGTTATCCAATGAAAACCCGCACAGGCGAATCAACAGTAGAAGCTCAAGATTGGAAAGTAATAACTAAGTCATTATTGCCACCACCAGAAAAGTTTCACGGTCTTAAAAATATCGAAATACGTCAACGACAACGTTATCTTGACTTGATGGCAAACGATGACGTCAAGTCAAGATTTCTACTACGTAGTGCTATCACTGGAGCTATTAGAGCTTACTTAAAACGAAAGGATTATATCGAAGTAGAAACACCTATTTTACAGCCTGAAGCAGGTGGTGCTGCCGCAAAACCTTTTACAACGCATGCAAATGCTCTGAATGAAGAACGCTATTTGCGTATTAGTTTAGAGCTCTATCTCAAAAGACTAATTATTGGAGGTTATGAAAGGGTTTTCGAAATTGGGAAAATCTTCCGAAATGAAGGCTTTAGTAATAAACATCATCCAGAATTTACTATGTTAGAAGCCTATGCCGCTTACACCTCATACCTAGACGTAGCCACACTTGTTGAAGATATGATATGTACAATTGCCAAAGAAGTGCTAGGTAAGACAACTATCCAGATTGGGGATTCTGAAGTCAGCTTAGAACCGCCTTGGAATCGTATTACTCTGCATGATGCATTAGAGAAGTTTGGTAATTTTAACCTTAACTCTTACACAACTACCGAAAGCCTTGCAGACGCACTGAAACAAAAAAAAATACCTCTTCCAGAAAAGTATAACTACGGAAAATTAGTAGATGTTGCAATGAGTGCACTTGTTGAACCGAAACTAATTGAACCAACTTTCCTGCTTGATTACCCTGTTGAATTATCACCACTTGCCAAGCGTATTCCTGGAAACCCTAAGCTCGTTGAGAGATTTGAAGCATTTCTAGGAGGAATGGAATTAGCTAATGCATATTCCGAATTAAATGATCCAATAGATCAACGTGCTAGATTTGAAAAACAAAAGGAATTAAAAGCTGCTGGCGATGAAGATGCAGAGCTACTTGATGAAGATTTCTTAGAAGCCCTTGAACATGGAATGCCTCCAACAGGTGGTCTTGGAATAGGTATAGACAGATTAGTCCTCTTACTGCTCGGAGAGGAAAATATTAGAGAAGTAATTTTCTTCCCTCAACATCGCAACCTTTCTGAGAGCGAAGAAGATTAATAGTGGAGAGGCATCACACAGCAACTGCATATGTTGTTTCACAAGGACATACCCTTTTGCTTTGGCATAATTTTTTGCGAATGTGGCTTCCTCCCGGAGGGCATTCTGAAGTAAACGAACATCCCGTCGAAACAGCCATACGAGAAGCAAAAGAGGAAACATCTTTAACTGTTGAAATTATTGCTCAAAACCCTATTTTAATTTCTGGTAATCCGAAAACTATTGAAGCTCCAAGAGTAATTTTGCTTGAAAATATAGACCGTGAAGATCAACCCCCACATCAACACATTGATCATGTTTATTTTTCTGTCCCTACTTCTGATGTTTCTTTCGAAGAACCTATACCACATGGACCTAGCCAATGGATACCACTCAACCAATTGGAGAACAACTTTTCATTAATTGATCCATCAGGTAGATCGGTTATTGTTGCTGAAGATGTAAGATTACTGGGGATTGAAGCAATCAAGGCGTCAGGATACTTTTAATTAAGATGTTAAGCAGTCAATACATCAGAGAAAACACAGATCGTATAAAAAACGATTTAGCTTTGCGTGGTGTAGAAGCTCCAATTGATGAAATTATCAAATTTGATAAGGAATTTCGATCTGCTTTGACTGCCGTTGAAGAGCTTCGTGCAGAGAGAAAAGTTTTAAGCAAAGAAATATCTGGGAAATTAAGTGCAGATGAACGTAATGAACGAATTCAAGTAGCAAAAGAGCTTGGAGAAAAGCTAGCAACGAAAGAAGATGCATTACGAAAACTTGAAAACCATCTGAAAACAATGCTTTATGAGGTTCCTAATATCATTGACTCATCGGCGCCACGTGGTTCCAACGAAACAGATAACGTAATTATTGAAACAATAGGAAAAAAGAAGGAATTTACTGACACTCCAAAACCTCACTGGGAATTAGGGGTAGATAATATAGGGATCGATTTAGAGCGGGCAGCAAAGCTGTCTGGTTCACGATTCTTCATACTTAACGCGGGTATAGCCAGGCTACAACGTGGGTTAATTCAATGGATGTTAGATCTTCATGTTGATGAAGGTGGTTTTAAAGAATTCTACTTGCCTTACCTACTAACTGAAGAATCTCTTTTAGCTTCGGGGCATTTACCGAAATTTCGAGATAACTTATATCTAGATGCTGAAGAGGATTATTTCTTAATTCCAACCGCGGAAGCCCCTTTTGCGGCTATGTATCGAAATGAAATTTTATCTGATCTTAAAAAACCACTCCGTTATGTAGCACATACTCCTTGTTTTCGCCGCGAAAAAATGAGTGCCGGTCGTGATACGAGAGGGCTAAAACGAGTACATCAATTTGATAAAGTTGAAATGTTTGTTTTTTGTCAACCTTCGCAAAGTAATCAGGAATTAGAAAATCTTCTGCAACAGGCAAAAAAAATACCTGACAAGCTAGAAATACCTTTTCGAACACTTGAATTATGCTCTGCTGACTTAGATTTTAAAGTAAGCAAAAGTTTTGATATTGAAATGTGGGCTCCCGGTTCTGAAGAATGGCTTGAGGTAAGTTCAGTTTCTAATTGCCTTGATTTTCAATCTAGAAGAGCAAACATAAGATACAGAGAAACTGTGGATAAAAAGACCGAATTTCCACATACATTAAATGGTTCCGGATTAGGAGTCCCAAGAACTTTAATAGCAATTATTGAAAATTATCAACAATCAGATGGTTCGATTGCAGTACCAACAGTTCTACAGAAATATCTACATACTGAGACAATTTCATTCGACAACATCTAATTGGAGTCTGGGGTCGTTTCCTCTTTTTCCAATATTCGATCTATCAACCCATATTTCTTGGCAGCTTCGGCGTCTAACCAAAAATCTCTGTCTGTATCTTTTTCAATCTGTTTCATAGACTGTCCTGTTGTTTCAGTCAGAATATTTCGCAAAATGGATTGTAAACGAAGGGTTTCACGAGCTTGTATTTCAATATCAGATGCTTGACCTTCCGCCCCACCCATAACTTGGTGTAAATGAACAGTTGCATTTGGTAAAGCCATACGCTTCCCTTGCGTACCGCCTGTTAAGAGCACCGTCCCCATAGAAGCTGCTAACCCTATGCATACAGTTGAGACATCTGGTTTGATTAATTTCATCGTGTCATAGATCGCAAGTCCAGCAGTCACACTACCTCCTGGACTGTTGATATACATCATGATGTCTTTCTCATCATCTTCCCTTGCCAAAAATAAAAGCTGGGCAATTATCACGTTCGCAACCATTGCATCAATAGGTGTGCCCAGAAATATGATCCTTTCTTTTAAAAGTAATGAATAGATGTCATAAGATCGTTCACGTCGACCATCGGTCTCAATTACAAAAGGCATAATGTTACGAATATTGTCACTAGTCATAAATGCTCCCCTACCAGTTTGTAACGAATAACTGACTGAGACAACTTTTTTAAAGTGGTAGACTTAGATTATGAAGAAATGTAACTGGTGCGGGCGCGAAAATTTAAACGTTTACGCATACTGCCAATCTTGTGGCAGAGGCTTTAGTGAACCTCCTCAAAGTGAACAATTCAATTTTAATGAAAGAATTAAAGATATTGCACGTTGGGCACGGGGAGAGCGAAAGCTAACTGAATAATTTTATATTGAGGAAAAAATGGATAGTGAACAGAAAATTAAAGATATGGATACTAGTTTTGGTGCATGTCCTGTTGCTAGTGAATTAGGAATAGACCTTTTTGAACCTGGCTCTCAGGAACACTGGTTTGAAGATTATATAACTTTACATAATAAGGCTCCTATTTCGAAAATACCTGGTGGCGGATGGCTCCCAGGAACTGATGCATTTGTATTAACAAAATTTGAAGATATAGCAAAAATAACTAGGGACCCCATCTTTTCAGACTTTTCTCCAGACGAAGATAGTGGTGCCCGTGCACGTGGTGGTTCAAGTGAATTGGAAAATGAAATTTTTGAAGAAGCTGGATTTGGAGAAACTGTAAATGCTGCTGCTACATTAAGACCATCTCTCGAACAACACAAACGTTATAGACAAGAGCTATGGGATCCTTGGGTCGGGCCCATGGGTGCTGATAGACATACAGACATGATCAGGCAAGCTACCAATAATTTAATAGATAAATGGATAGATAAAGGTGAGGTCGAATTCGTAACGGAATTTGCTGCACCACTACCGCAAACGGTTATTACAACAGTTTTAGGGTTCCCCCTAGAAGACATGCCAATGTTAAAAAAGATGGAAGAAGCACAAGTCCGGCGATTTGTTCATGGGTCAGGTCCCAAAAATGAATTGCCTCCTGATATAGACAGGGAAAATGCAAGCGTCTTGGTCGATTTCCACAAATACATTGGTGAACAAGTAAGCAAAAAGCGTAAACAGCCTCAAGAGGACATGATTTCCTGGCTTGCGCAAGCAGAATATGAAGGCAGGAAATTGTCTGATGGAGAAATTATAAGCATTGCAGTTCTAATGCATATAGGTGGAAATGAAACCACACAATATGCGCTTACTTCAGAAGCTCTTCTTCTTGCGCAAAACCCAGATTTATTTGCTGAAATGAATGGTGATTCAAGCAGAGTTCGATTTTTTGTTGAAGAAGCACTGCGCCTCTATGCTCCAACGCAAGGAGGGGCAGGCGGAAGATTCGTACCAGAGGATATGGAGATTCGGGGAGTAAAAATCCCAAAAGGGTCCCTGCTACATTTGCGTTTTGGTGCAGGTAATCGAGATGAAGATCTGTGTCCAGAGCCAAACTCCATAAACCTTGATAGACCAAATCCAGGACGACATTTGACTTTCTCAATGGGACCTAGAAACTGCCCCGGTCAAGGAATATCTAGATTAGAGCAGAATATAGCTGTTGAAACTCTGGTACAAAGAGTCAAGAACTTAAGACTGACACCTGGAAAAAATGATATGAAGCATCAACCAGGCATTATGTTGGGTTTGTATGAACTGCACCTTAGCTTTGATAAGGTTTATTAGTTCTGAATCACAACTGATTTAATGACCAGCAAAGAAGTTCGAAAAGTTGCAATTATCACTGGAGCAGGTTCAGGGATTGGTCGCTCATGTGCGCACGCATTACTAGCTACTGGCTATAACGTAGTTTTAGCCGGTAGAACAGAAAAAAAACTTGCAGAGACACAGTTAAGCATTGGGAAACTAGGCAATTTCGCACTACCTGTCGTAACAGATGTAACAAAACCTAAGTCTGTTAGAAATCTTTTTGATCAAGTTGTTAAGACATATGGTCGACTTGATCTACTTTTTAATAACGCCGGGGTTTCTGCTCCTAATATTTTGTTCGAGAATTTATCAATTGAACAATGGCAATCTGTTATTGATGTCAACCTCACTGGAACTTTTCTTTGTGCACAAGAGGCCATAAAAGTGATGAAAAATCAGCAGCCTCAAGGTGGACGTATTATAAATAATGGTTCAATTTCAGCTGATAGACCTAGGCCTCATTCAGCACCATATACATCTAGTAAACATGCAATTACAGGGCTAACCAAATCAATATCTCTTGATAGCAGAAAATATAATATTGCATGTGGACAAATTGATATTGGTAATGCAAGTACAGACATGACAAAAGAGCAAACGAAAGGGGTACCTCAAGCAAATGGAACCAATTTAGTCGAACCTATATTTAATGTTGAAAACGTCGCAGATGCTGTTGTATATATGGCGGGGCTTCCACTAAATGCAAATGTTCAATTTATGACGATTATGGCAACAAATATGCCTTTTATAGGCCGTGGATAAAAAATTTTTATAATTCTTTTTACAAGACCCATATATCTAAATCTTTAGAGTAGCTAGACTATGCAAAAGACAGGAGAGTAAATATGTCAGTAGGTGAACTGGAAAAAACAATTAGCGATTTGATCGCTCCCGGAAAAGGAGTCTTAGCCGCAGATGAAAGTTCTGGAACTATAGCAAAAAGGCTTGCTTCTGTAGGCGTTGAATCAACTGAGGAGACCAGACGTGCTTACCGCAATTTATTGCTAACTTCACCCGAAATCGAAAAATATCTTTGCGGTGTAATACTTTTTGAAGAAACTTTATTACAGACCGATGACGCAGGGAATATGTTTCCAGCACTACTCGAAGGAAAAGGTATCGTACCTGGTATAAAAGTTGATAAAGGAACAATACCTTTAGTAGGTGGGAATGGGGACCTAATTACGCAAGGACTAGATGGGCTTCCCGATAGGTTGGCTACTTATAAATCTCAAGGAGCGCGTTTTACAAAATGGCGTGAAGTTTATGAAATTGGGGAAGAGAATCCAACAGATTTAGGAATTCAGGCAAATGCTGATGTACTCGCAAGATATGCTGGAATCTGTCAGGAAAGTGGATTTGTTCCGATTGTAGAACCAGAAGTCCTGATGGATGGTACGCATTCAATAGAACGATGCGAAGAAGTTACTGAGAAAGTGCTTCATGCAGTTTTTCATGCGCTATATCAACACGGCGTACACCTTGAATACATGCTATTGAAACCCAACATGATTCTTCCTGGAAAAGAAAGTGGGTCTCCAATAGATGCAACAGAGGTAGCTGAGCGAACACTGCGAGTTTTAAGACGTACAGTACCCGCAGCAGTACCATCGATTAATTTCCTTTCTGGTGGGCAATCTTCGGAAGATGCTACCAAAAATTTGTACGCTATGAACATTTCTACAGTGTCAAAGCCATGGGTATTGAGCTTTTCTTTCGCCAGAGCACTGCAGCAACCAGCAATGGGTATTTGGCAAGGAGATTCTAATAATAAAGATGCCGCTCAAGAAGCTTTCAAAGAAAGACTCTCTGCAAATAGCGCAGCCCGTGACGGCAAGAAAAATTAGAGGGAATCTTGGCAAGCCTTACAGACCTTATTGAATCTGGAGAAATTGAGGCCTTACCGAAAAAAAAGTATTCCATAATCTATGCCGACCCGCCTTGGGATTATAAAGGGCAGCTCCAACATGCAGGTCCAAATTCTGGCGATACAGGAGGAGCTACCAAGCATTATCCCACAGTAACTTTGTCGGAATTAAAAACTTGGCCAATTCAAAATTTAGCAAAAGCTGACTGCCTTCTTTTTATGTGGGCAACATCTCCTCATCTTGATCAAGCCATTGAGTTAGGTAAGGCCTGGGGATTTAAATGGGCCACTGTAGCATTTGTGTGGGACAAGCAGCGTTCAAACCCAGGGTTTTATACCTTAAGTGAGTGTGAACTTTGTTTAGTTTTTAAAAAAGGACGTATCCCACAACCCCGGGGACTCAGAAATATCCGACAGCTAGTAAGTGTTAAACGAACAAATCACTCTACGAAACCTGAGGAAGTCCGTAAAAATATAGAATCTATGTTCCCGAAACAAAAAAAGATTGAACTATTTGCGCGCACAAGAATAAAAGGTTGGGATGCTTGGGGTTTGGAAATAAACCCTGATAATGAATAGCTTCTTTGGTCGGGGCGACTGGATTTGAACCAGCGACCTCTTGACCCCCAGTCAAGTGCGCTACCAGACTGCGCCACGCCCCGTAATTGCATCCTAGCATGCTAATCTATTGCAGTTTTTTTTCCGTCAACATAGAGTAGGTTGACTCCAAATGGAACAACAATCCAATAATTTTCGTATAAGACAACTAATCGGGGGAATCTATGCTCCCACAATATTAATTGCAATTAGCCAAGGAGTAATGGTCCCAGTTTTACCGCTTTTTGTGAAAGATGATTTAGGTGGTGGCGTAGGGTTAGCTGGGGCTATTGTAGGGGTTCTGGCTGTTGGAACGGTTGTAGCAGATTTACCCGGTGGGCTCTTAACGTCACGGTTTGGTGGGAAATTCACTTTAACTTTAAGTGCTTTCTTGGTCGCAATTTCAGCTATCGGCATGGCGTTCAGCCGAAATGTGGAAATGATAACTTTTTTTGCCTTTTTAAATGGTGCAGGTTTCGGATTATGGCACGTTGCTAACTTGGCTTATATGACAGAAATAGTTCCTCAAAATTTTTATGGCCGAACCCTTTCACTTGTTGGTGGAATGATGCGGATAGGTATGTTTATAGGTCCCTTTATAGGGGCACTTATGTTTTCCGGACTTTTGGGAATTAATTTTGAGTCACAATCAATTTTTATATTGCAATCAATCGTTGCTTTTTCCGCATGTATTTTAATGATTTCACAATTGAAAAATCAGAGATCCAATGCTGAAACTTCAACTCGACAAATGCTTAAAAATTTACCTGTAGTTCTTAATGAACAACGTTCTGTCTTAGCAATCGGGGGAAGCTTGGCAATTGCGTTAATGTTAGTGCGTCGAGGACGACATATTATGATCCCCCTCTGGGGAGATAACCTCGGGCTGGATATCACTGAAACTACGCTAGTTTTTGGCATCTCTGCAGCTGTCGACATGTTGTTGTTCTATCCGGTTGGTGCCGTTATGGATCGTTTCGGGAGAAAGTGGACGATTATCCCAAGCTTTATTTTCATCTCCTTAAGCTTCTTGCTATTTCCACTAACTGGAAGTTTTCTTCCTTACTTATTGGTTAGCATGCTTTCAGGTCTAGGTAATGGATTAGGTAGTGGTGCCTTAATGACCTTAGGAGCAGACTTAGCTCCAAGAGAAAAAATCGGTGAATTCCTAGGCATATGGCGCTTAATTGGTGACTTTGGAAGCATCTTAGCTCCTTTTATTGTTGCCACAACAGCTCAGGCAACATCCTTGGGGATAGCTGCAGTAACAACAGGCGGTATAGGGCTCGCTGCCGCCGCTTCAATGTTCTTTCTATTCAACGAAACATTAAAAAAGAAAGGGCCTACTGATGACACGTCATAACTTGATATCGATTTCAATATTTACAGGACAATGATCAGAACCTAAAAATTCTGGTTGGATATATGCCTTTTTAAGTAACGGTAAAAGTTCCTCACTAATAAAAATATAGTCGATACGCCACCCAATATTCCGTTCACGCCTTTTTCTCCAAGGATCCCAGTAGGAATAGACATCTCTTTGATCTGGATGAAGAACCCGAAAGGTATCATGAAATCCCGACGAAATAACACGATCTACCCACTCACGCTCGACTTCCAAATAACCACTATTTTTAATATTTTCTTCAGGCCTTGCTAAATCTATTGCTTTATGGGCCACGTTTAAATCACCCATAAAAATTACACTTTTCCCATCTTTACGTAATTTTCTAATCCTCTCCAAAAAAGCTTCATAAAAACGCAACTTATAATCTAAACGTTCAGAATTACGACCGCCATTCGGGAAATATGCTGTTAGCAATGTAAAGGCATCAAAGTCTGCTTCTATCACACGGCCTTCATTGAAAAATTCAGGATCATCTAACCCTAGAATTGAACTCCTTGTACTTTGTTTTGAAAGTAACAATGCGCCGCTATACCCTTTCCGGACACCAGAGTGCCAGATTTCCTCATACGCATTGTCGCCATCGTTTTGCCAAAAAGCCTCTGAGACTTGTTCAATATCTGCTTTGACTTCTTGTAACCCAATGATGTCTGGCTTTACTACATTTACCCAATTAAAAAATGCATCGTTTTTAAGAGAAGCACGTAAACCATTGATATTCCACGATGAAATTTTTAACATTTTAAGACCAAAAAATAAATAAAGCTGTTACTGCAATAGCTGTAATTACAGAATATTCCAAAACTGCTAACACTTTTCTTCCACTACTATCAAAGCGGGCAATGAGACCTGTCGTTGCATAGAAACCTATTAAAATTAAGGCACTTAAAAATAACGGATCAATTGGGAAAAAAAATAAAACGAGTCTTAATTGAGCGATCGTAAAAGCACTAACTAAACATAATAAAAATAATACATAATCATTATTTGCTCTCATTCTGTAAATCTCAAACCCTAATATGAACACCACTAGCCCACATGCGACAGAAGTAAGCGGTAATTGCATTTCCAAATCCTCAATATAGTGAAATAAAGAGAATGCAACAGGATAAGTTATTAACCAGAATAGAAATCGGATCTGGGGTTGCCATTTCAAATTCTCACTTGATGCTTTCCCTTGTAGGAAAATAATAAGTCCACCGAAAAAACCCACCGCAAGTGAGAAAACAATTGATTCATAACCACTAAATTGTGTTCGTATGAATAAACCAGACGCAAATATGCCCATTACCGGTAAAACTGCTGAGGTCGTTTTATCTAAAATAGAATTGTTTTCGCGCAAATCAGAACTAAACGAAGCAAATAAAGCTATACACGCAGTTAGTAAAAGTATCCAAATTTGTGAAGGTTGAAAACTAACATAACAGGCTAGTCCAACTGCAAATAAAATACCCGCAAAGACAGCTTTATGGCGCAGTGCTAACCCACCCTGGCCATCAATTAGATTCGCTTGTTTAGCACCTACCACCTATTTTTCCGCCAATGTTGGTTCCTCAAAGCCATACAATTCCGCACCATTAGACCACCACAATCGTTCTTTAGCATCTTCATCTAATCCCAACTCATCGTAAATTATGTGGAATCGATCAATGTGCTCGTGTATTTCATCCATACCACAATCACTCCCAAATACGAGCTTCTCTATGCCTATCTCTGTACCAATTAGTTTTCTCTCTACAGCATGCCTCTCAATCGTTTCACCCCCACTCATGTCCATAAGTACATTGGGTCTCCATCTTGCAACCGAAGCCGCATATTCATAATTTCCCTGATTTCCTAAATGTGCCCCAATAATCTTTAAGTTAGGGAAGCGTTGCGCGATTGTATCGAGGTGTAATGGGTTCATTCTTGTTGCAGAAACGTCCCTCATAGGCATGCGACCTCTCATACTTAACATACGTTTGTACATCTCTGCAGCCTTTACATCCCTTCGAGGATGTGTGATTGAATAATCAATACCTCCTCCAATAACCCCCATATGGAAAAGAATTGGCATATCTAAACGTTCCGCTTCAGCGTATGCAGGCATGTAATCTGGCTCATCATATGGGCGTGCAACTCCAATTAACTTACAACCTCTATATCCCATTTGATACAAATCATTTACTTCTTTCGCTCCGATAACCTCAGGATCAATTACTGCTACAGGTACGAAAAGTTCCTTATATTGTTTTAGTATTTCAATACCACGCTCATAACTTGGCCCAAAGCGACCACCTGTTAAAACACAGCCTTTCGTAATACCTACTTTTTGAGCAATTTCAGCAAGTCGATCTATTAAAGGTGCCGGATCTTCGTCTGGTTTCTCCCAATTGCGTGGGAAATGAATATGTACATCAAATATTTTCATAACAAAAAAGAGTTTATCATCTTCAACATTTTTATTAAGCCAGTAATTCCAATGCACGTGCTAACAAGCTATGAATTGAAGGTTGCCTCATCTCCCATGATTCATCTGGTCGTTTTCCAGTTTGGTGTAGGTAGAGGTTAAAACTCGAAATAATAGAAAACTTGTAAGCAGCTAGAGCTCTGTACCAATTAATCTCGTCCAGATCTTCTCCATAGGCACGCACATACTGATCAATAATTAAGTCAGAACTCGGAGCATCGAGTGTTATTTGTGCGTGTTCCCAAGCTTCATGATCGACAAACAGAAGAAACCAACCAAGGTCATTGAGAATAGCGCCCACACCCCATAATTCCCAATCTATTAAAGCTTTAAAATTACGATCACGATCAAAAAATAAATTGGACCATTGAAAATCACCATGGAAAATTCCGATATTTGGTTCCGATGGTAATCGTTCAAGGAGTCTTTTTTTGACAATCGGAGCCAAAGAAAGATCATTAGGATCTACCGTACGATCGAGAAATCGATCCCATCGATCAACATCATCAGCCAGACTTATGGGTGGGCCGCTAAAAGGAACAACTTTTTCCCAATCTAAGCGGTGTAATTTTGCAAGTACATTTACCGCCTCTATTGCCATAGATGCAATTTCTTTTTCTGGAAGACTATCACCCCAATCACCGCCCAATGTATCACCTTCTAGAAACTCAACAATAAAGTATGGGGAATCAAACCATCTCTCTTCTGACCCTTTGAAAATTATTTTAGGAACTGGAATGCCCAATTCTGAAACTGCGTTTATCACATTTGCTTGACGTAATACATCAGCTGTTCCAGAACGCTTTGCATTCGGAGGTGGAACACGTAAAACATACCTTTTACTGGATTCCTCTAGATGAACAGTAAAGCCAAATGAGAAACCTGCATTTCCAGGCATCTTAGTAACATTTGAAATATTAGCATCAGCATGAGCAGGTTTTTGTCTCATGAAGATCGTTAATCGATCACTAAGTTCGGACAAATCTCTAGTTAAATCCACTATACCTTCTTTATACTGACATAAGAGAACATCTAAAGAATATATTTATAACACCTCTACTGAATGACAAGATACAATCTAGCCAATAAAGGAGTCACCATGTTACTAGACGGACAAATTGCTGTTGTCACAGGATCAGCTGTAGGAATCGGCCGCGGAATAGCGTTAGCACTTGCCGAAGAAGGGGCAGATGTAGCTTGCATAGATATTGATTCTCATAACAACAACGAAACAGTAAATATGATTAATGAGCTCGGACGTAAGGGGCTTTCTATTGACTGTGATGTTGCTGATAAAGCTCAGGTTCGAAATGCAATGAATCAAACAATCTCGCATTTCGGTCAGATTAATATTTTGGTAAATAATGCTGCGATTTATATAGATACGTCTTTAACTCTAGGAAATTATATGGGCCAAGCTGAAGCCTACGAACGTTCCATCGCTATATGCGCTTTAGGATCCTACTACTGTGCATTAGCAGCATCTCCTGAAATCGTTAAGGCTGGTGGGGGAAATATTATTAATATAATTACTGAACATATTAAACCTGACCATTTAATGACTGGCATGGGAGCAACTGGATATGATTCCGCTAAATGGGTTCAGTGGAGACAGACGGAATCGTGGGCTGTCGAATTAAAAGAATCAGGGGTTAGAGTTAATGCACTTTGCCCTGGTGCGACTGTTTCACCAATGCTTGAGCAACATGCCGCAATTGTTCTAGATAAAGCTATGCAACCTGCAGATGTAGCTTTGGCTGCGATAAATATTCTTAAGCATGGTCCTGATGGACCAACAGGACAATCTTATTTAATTGGTCCTTCAGGTTCACAAACGGGGGCTGCAGACGCAGCAGCCCTTGCACCGGACTCTTAACATCAAATAGTTAGATCTGTTGTGAGTATGTATGCCAATTTTTGCAATTGGGGATAAGATCCCCAAAATCCATCCAAGTGCTTTCGTAGCACCTACTGCAGACATAGTCGGGGATGTTCGTATTGGTGCAGGTGCATCTGTCTGGTACGGTGCAGTAATAAGAGGTGACACGAGTTATGCGGAAATAGGGGAAAATGCAAATATCCAAGATGGTGTGGTCGTACATGGTCGGGCAAATTTACCTGCGATAATTAAAGATGAAGCGACTCTTGCTCATAATTGTGTAGTCCATGGTGCGACGATAGGTAAGCAAGCACTTATTGCAAATAGTGCAGTAATTCTTGATGGGGCAGAAATAGGTGAAAAAGCACTAATCGCTGCAGGTTCAATAGTACTTTCAAATACCAAGATCCCGGATGGAATGCTGGCAGCTGGCTCCCCAGCTACTGTAAAGCGATCGATTATTAATTCTCCTTCAGAGGAATGGGTAACGGGAAATCCTGCGAGATACAAGCGTTTAGGGCACGAACATCGAGACGGATTACGAGAAATTACTAGAAATGAAGCTAACTCTTAAAAAAATAGTTACAAAATTTTCAGATTTTGAGCGCATCCTCCCAGGACGATTGATTACTTATAATTTGTCTAAAATCCCCTAATATCTGTTGTTGATCAAACGATAACGCAGCAGCTAAACGGTCGCTCTTTCTATAGAGCGCAATAAACTTGAGTGAGTCTAAGTCTCCGTGAACAATTTTCACTTCATCATAAGAAGAGGCATAGCCTACGTACTGAATACTTGTTTCATATTGATCTGACCAAACGTACGGCAACGGTGCAAATGGGGAAGTTTCGCCGGATGCGATACTGCGAGCAACATGGCGAGCTTGCTCGATAGCATTCGTCCAATGCTCAACACGCATAGTTTCACCAAACAGCGGGTTATACCATCTAGCCACATCCCCAACAGCAAAAATATTCTCAGCAGCCAAGCATGTTTCATCACAAAGCAAGCCATTTTCGA
>CAYFHW010000024.1:0-17625 GCA_964343095.1 uncultured Anaerolineaceae bacterium
CAAACCAAACAGGCATTGGATCAAAGGCAATTTTTTGATAGTTGGCCAAAAAATAATTAATTGATGTTTCCATGTAGTTTTCCCAGGACGTGATATCTATGCCAACAGAACGGGGATCTGATAGGGTTTCGTCTGGGTCTAGAATTGCGCGATCGGTTGTGTGCAATTTCGCTAGATGTTCACATAACTCTGTTGCTATTGTTTCTAATTCATTTTCTTTGCCTGGCGCGGTTAGCAGCGTTATGTCTGAATCACCAACGCATCGTTCCATCATCATGGTGGGTCTGCCAAATTTGCTGCCATCTGTGTCAAGCAGATAAGGGGCTGGTACTGGAATATTAGTTTTTTCTTGTACGTTTTGGATGAGTGTAAATTCTTGCTTCCTACTAGTTGGTAGGATGTCAGCTTCAGTCACCGGATCTCTGCGAATGATGACGGGAAGAATTTTCTCACTTTTGTCAGAATGTTTAATTTCAAGGTCGCAGCGGAATGTTTCTTCAGAATATCCACCTGCTATATTTGCAAAGTTAAGAATTCTTAAAGAAACAACATCATCCATGCTTTCTAGTACATTTTTTTCGATCTGTTGTAACAACTCTTCCATAGAGCGGCATGTTAACAGTGTGTGAGCAGCTTGAAAAGTTTTTTTAGTTGATTATTGCTTGACCTTCACCGCGTAAATCACATCCCACCTCGATCACTCCTTGATTTAGTCGAGCAAAAGATGCTCGGCCGGTCCAGCCGTCCCACGCCTTTAGATATTGAGGTGATGAATCTTCTTGCTGGAGTCTTTGGCCTAATATGTCAGGGGTTCTTAATTCTACAAAGAGTCCCTTTTCTGGATCTATTCCCCAACGAGGCTCATCAAGAGCTGCTTGTGGGTGTTTATTTAATCTCAAGACAGCGTCTAAAATTTGCAAATTTGTTTGAGGTTGCCTGAAGGCACCAGGTGTTCCACCCAGTGCATAAAGATCACCTACAGTATTCGTAACTAGATAGCTATGTAGGGTGTGCATGGGTCTCTTACCAGGCAGTACCCGGTTGGGGTGGTCCTCAGTTAACACAAATCCTCCCATGCGATTGTTAAATATGATTCCAGTTTCTGGACTAAAAATACCACTTCCCCATGATGAGAATATCGATTGAATTAGAGAAATTGCGTGGCCACTACTGTCGACCGCAAGTAAATAAGTTGTTCCCCCATCACTACCTGAATCGAATGCTCCTCCTGTGGCTTTATTTTGTTCAATTAGTTTATATGCGTCGAAGTTTGTCCAGTCTGGATCTCCGGCTAACAGATCTACTGTTTGCGAGGCATCAATAAAGGCTTGCATTGCTAATTGTTCTGTACTTGAGGAGGATTGTTCTTTTAGAAGTTCAGCATATTTTTTCAGTGCAAGTAGAAGTACTACCCCTCGAGAAGGAGGAGGTTGAGTCAGGATATCGTAACCACAGAATGTGGTGCTTAGCGGTTTTTCCCAACGTGGATCTCCATGCCAGTCATTTTCAGTAAACAGTTCACCGTCTGAATTCAAGAAGTTAAGGCATTTGCTGGCAATCTCACCCGTATAGAAACCATTAGATCCTTCTGACCTGATGACCTTAAATGTTTTGGCTAA
The DNA here is from genome assembly GCA_964343095.1 of uncultured Anaerolineaceae bacterium. Lineage (GTDB taxonomy): Bacteria > Chloroflexota > Dehalococcoidia > Tepidiformales > Tepidiformaceae > JAKUNN01. The sequence goes on from CAYFHW010000024.1 coordinate 1,620, forward strand.
CTCTGTTTGTACTATTTTCTTGTCGTTACTTTTTAGAACTTCTCCGAATAATGAGAAAAAATAATCAATGGAATCGACTTTTTGTGTAGCACCGTTTAGTGCCCGGAGAAGGTTTTCTGAAGGGGGAAATCCTTCGCGAGCCAAACGTTCTGCGTCTTCAAATAATCTTGCCCAAGGTAGCTTTCCAAAACGAGTATGCAGTGCTTCCCATCCAGCAACACATCCAGGTACAGTGATTGATTTCCTGCCAGTTTCTGGGATTTTATCCTTTTCTGTTAGTTCATGAACCTTAGTTTTTGAAGGGGCGGCACCAGAGCTATTAAGTGCGAGGCTTCCTTCTTGAGGTGAGTAAGTCATAGCAAATAAATCGCCACCCAGGTGGCTCATTTGTGGTTGAACAACCGTAAGAACAGCACTCATTGCAATTGCTGCATCTGCTGCGCTACCTCCCTCCATCAAAATATGTTCTCCGCTAGATGCAGCTAGAGGATGGTCTGCTGCGACGGCACTTCTGTTTCCTCTAAAGCTTCCTCTTTGAGGTATGCTCGATCCTGATGACTCCCCTGATTTTGTTGCCGCGAAAGGATCGTTTGTCACTTAACTACTAAGCAGTTCTTTGAGGACTGCTTCAGGGTTTTTTGCTGCTTGGGCACGTTTCCACACTTTTTGGAATTTTCCATCAGGTCCTATGATAAATGTGCATCGGGTCATACCTATACTTTTACGACCATATAAAACTTTTTCTCCCCAAGCGCCATATTCCGTTGCAATTTTTGCATCGTTATCAACTAAAAGGGGAAACGGAAGGGAGTATTTTTCCCTAAATTTTATATGAGACTCTTCCGAATCCGTTGAAATGCCAAACAACTGTGCACCCGTAGCTAATAAATCTGCATAGTTATCGCGGAAGCCACATGCTTGTTTCGTACATCCAGGTGTATCGTCATGCGGGTAAAAATAGAGTACAACGCTCTTGCCTTTGTACTCTGACAAGGTGTGTTTTTCACCATCTTGGTCGTTCAAAGTGAAATCCGGAGCGATGTCTCCCTTTTCAAAAGATACTGGCATTTACTCTCCTATGTATGTGTACTTAACGTATTACACCGGAAACTCGTTCAGGAGTAACACGGAGGATTACTCGTTTATTTTCCTCCAGCCACTGTTCAAGTTGAGGTGGCAAGGTATAACCAACTTCTTCAATATTTTCAAAAAGGTTTTTAGTAGACTCAGTAAGGTTTGTTCTCTCAATTGATGCGGTTCCTTCTACAGTCACAAAATTAAAGAGCTCTTGGTTATTAATAATACAAAGCGTTATTCGATTATCACGTTCGAGAGTCCTAACTTTTAAAGTAGGAGCTGTAGTGCTGATAATCAAAGTATCGTCCTCGCGTGCGTAAGCGACTACGGAGCTACTTGGTTGACCGCTAGCTCTTACCGTTGTCACAATTGCCCAACGGTGCTTTGAGATAAATTCGTCAAACTCTGGTGTTCCAATCATTTTTTCACCTCATTGTTTGAATGTACAGGATCGTTCTCCTTTATGCCTTTCTTTTCTTTACAATGTTTTCAGCGAAGGAGTAGTTATGACTTTACCGGGGTTTAGGTTAGTTGATGCATATTCAAAAGAACATAGTTTTCCTTCCGACAACTATACGCTTCTTGTTTTCATGAAAGAGGATTGTCCTACGTGTCATTTAAGCATGCCCTTAGTTGAAAATGCTTTTCAAATATTTGGTTCCAAAATTAACGTTTTAGCGATTGGACAAGAAGAAAAGGGGAATAAAGCACTTATAAAACAATACGATCTTTCCGTCCCTGTACTCGATGATTCAGCTTTAAGTACTTCATTTTCTTACGATTTAGATACAGTTCCAACCGTCATATTAGCTGATAAATCTGGGGAGGAGATGCGCCGTTTTGTTGGGTTTGGACGTGATGATTGGCGTGCTTTGTATGCGCATCTTGCTGAGTTGAGTACTATACTGCCGCCAGAAATCAATTGGGATGACTATCCGGAAAGTCGCCCGGGATGTGGTTCTTTATCAGTGGAACCAGGTATTGCAGAAAAATTAGAGGCTGAATCTAGTGGAAGCCCACTTCGTGCTCGTCCTATGGAGATTGCTTCAGGGGATGATATTCATGAGTTCTTTTATGACCAAGGATTAACAGATGGACTCCCTGTGATTCCCCCAACGGCAGAAAGAGTTCTGAAGATGCTGTCAGGAATTTCTCGAAATGCTCAAGAAATTGTAATTACAGCACCACCCAACCTCTCCCCTGTGACAGTAGAGAAGGTTGCGATCAATGCGGTGATGGCTGGTTGTCGTCCCGAATATATGCCCGTTGTGATATCAATGCTGGAGGCATGCGTCTCTGATGAATTTAATGCTCACGGTGTATGGGCAACTACAATGGGCGCTTCGCCAGGGTTGGTTTTAAATGGTCCTATAAGACATGAAGTAAAGATGAATATGAAATTGGGAGCATTAGGGCAAGGGCACAGAGCGAATGCAACTATAGGCCGTGCAGTTCGTTTGGTAATGCGAAATCTAGGCGGTGCAAAACCTAGTGGAACAGAACGTTCCACACTTGGGAATGCTATGAAATACACACATGGTTTTGCTGAGTGGGAAGAGCGCAGTCCTTGGGAACCATTACATGTCGAATACGGTTATGATGAAGACGATTCAGTACTTTCTATTTTCCCCCTTACAAGTGGTCCTTATGTGGTTGTTGATCAAACTTCTCGCTCAGCACGTCAACTTGCGGGTTCGTTTGGGCTAACGCTTTGTGGTATTGGAAATCTAAATATGCCTACTGGACATGTCTTGTTGGTTGTGTGCCCTGAGCATGCGGATACTCTTGCTCGTGACGGTTGGAGCAAGCGTGATTTACGGGAATATATGATCGAAGTAACGACTAAGCCAACTAAAGATTGGCTGTCGACGAGTGATTATGGAGGGCTAGAACTTTCAATGTTTGGACCGGATGGTCCAACTGACGAGCAGATGGATAAACCTTTATCAAAATTTTCCAGTGTTGAACATATTCATGTTGCTGTTGCTGGGAGCGAAGCGGGAAAATTTTCTGCTGCTTTTGGTGGGTGGGCATCACGTCCAGTACACCGGCTTATTGATGATAAAATTTAAACCAGAGGTGTGTCGTCTCGATTAGCCCATTCATACATAGAGCCGTCATATACACGAATATCGGGGTAGCCAAGTAATTCCAAAACAAAAGCCATATGTGCTGCTCGGATACCACCTTGACAATATGTTATTATCGGCTCTCCTTCACGAAACCCTGCTTCTTTAAGCAGGGTATGCATATCGCTAGCGCTTAAAAATTTACGTTTGTCGTTTTGTTCAATCATATCCGTCCATTCCAAATGAAGTGCGTCAGGAATATGCCCTGTTCGTAAGTTTCCACGACTATTACTCCCTTCCCATTCGCCCTTACTACGAACATCCATGACTGTACAATGCTGTATTTCTTTTAGGGGGAGTAAATCGTCTATTTTAGCTATTCGAGATGGATCTATAGAAACGGAAAATTCTTGAGGGTCCGTTTGTGTACGATGAAAGGATAATTCATGACCTTCTGTTAACCACCTATGCCACCCACCATTTAAAACACGAACCTTTTCATGCCCGTAGTAATTTAAAACCCACCATAATCTTGTTGCTACGAGCCCATTGTTATCGTCATAACAGACAACTTCTGTACTATTGCTAATTCCTATTTCACTCATTAGTGTTGTGAAATCTTCAGGTGGCATTACATACATGCCTGCCCCGCCCTCACGTTCACCCTTTTCCTTGATGTAGTTATGAACTGGTAGATGGATGGCTCCAGGTATATGTGCACGTCGATATGCTTCCAGTGGTGAACAATCAATTACACGTACACTGCTACTTGGGTCATTTAGATTGTTTAATAGCCATTCTGGCTCTGCTAGGAGTTCAGGTTTTTTATATTCCATAATATTCTCGATTTTTTCTCCGTTCTATTGTAAGTGCTCCATCAGGTAATTAATGCATCGAGCCTCGAGATATTCTAAGTCCACTTGTTTTCTTGGCATGTGACGTTCTTGAGGGAAAAGAACAAGGTCATAGTGTTTTTGTTGCTCACTGAGTGAATTTAAGAGACGTGCTGTATGTCTGAAGTGGACGTTTTCATCTATGAGTCCGTGAACTATGAGTAGTTTTCCTAAAAGGTTTTTAACATGTGGGAGAACCGAACCATTGGAGTAACCATCTTGATTTTCAGATGGCTTTTGCATATATCTTTCGGTATATGCCGTATCGTATCCCGCCCAATCAATTACAGGAGCTCCAGCCACCCCAACTTGAAAAATATCTGGATATCTCATTAACGCCATGCAAGTTAGATATCCTCCGTAACTCCACCCATAGATCCCCACTTTTGTGATATCAATTCTTTTATTTTTTGAAAGTGCTTGAAGAGCCGTTACTTGATCATCGATTTCTATTGTTCCCATGTTGCGAAAAATATGAGATTCAAAAGCAAGACCACGATTTGCACTGCCGCGGTTATCAACTTTAAGAACTGCAAATCCCTGTTGAACAAGAAATTGTGCTCGTAAATCGACAGTTAATGACCATTCATTCATTACGCGTTGAGCGTGTGGACCTCCATATCCTGAAATAATAAGTGGAGATGCTTCAGCTTTATCTGGAAGATAAAGCGCAGCATCAAGGAGGGTCCCATCTGCACCTGGTAGTTGTAGGAATATGGGTGGATCTAATCCTAAATCGCTACCAATTAAAGTAGGGCTAGGTGTGATTTGCTTGACCTGATTCGTATCATTTAGGTTACCTAAATTGACTTTTGGAGCATGTTTGGTAGAACTAAATGAATCCAATAAGTATTCACCATTATCTGAAATTAATGTGGAATGCCATCCTTCATCTTGAGTAATTTTTGTGATAACACCACCATCAAAAGAGACTTTTTCAAGATGGCGTTCAAGTGCACTCGAACGAGTGCTCTCGAAATATATTGAACGTGATTGCATATCGGAATGCACAATGCGTGTTACTAACCAATTGTCTTTTTCTGTGCCGGTTACTCGATTGAGTAAAGAAAATTCTTTGTCGTACAAATAGAGGTGTCTAAATCCAGATCTTTCACTGGACCACAACAAATTTCCGTCGTCCAAAAAATCAAATTGTCCAATATTTAACCAAGGAGTACCTTCCTCGTTTAATGTATATGTTGCAGTTCCGGTTTCAGGATCAAAGAGGTGAAATTTGAGCGAGGTTTGGTCACGAGAGAGAACTAGGACACCTAACATTTCATCCTTACGCCACGCAATTCGAGGAATGTAGAAATCAGTTTCTTGACCCAAATCTAGCCACTGCGTTTGATTATTTACTAAGTTGATGATTCCTAATCTAAGCTTTGGGTTTTCTTCTCCTGCAAATGGATATCTATGATGCTCTGTGGAAATCGTTTCATTACCTAGATGTACTATCGGAAAATTTTCAATATGTCGCGAATCTGCTTGAATGAAGGCTATCTTCGATCCATCTGGGCTCCACCAAAAACCATTTGGTTGTGAGAATTCTTCTTGTGAAATGAAATCTGCCAAGCCATTTGTAAATGCAGGTTCGCCATCATGAGTCAAACGGGTTGATTGTTGATCTGACAGGCTCATTACCCATAAATTGTTTTCTTGTACGTAGGCTATTTGAGTTCCGGACTGATTTATACGTGGGGCTATTGCTGTTCCAAGGGAAGGGATTTCTACAGTTTCCTTATCATTTTTTAATAATCTTGCTGGCTGCCCTGGAATAAACAGAACTACTTGGGTGTTTTCGCCGGCAACTTGATAAGAAGTAACACCAAGATTGCGTTCGCGTGTGCGTTCACGCTGTAACTCTTCTTCGAGGTTAGCCGGATTATCTATTTTTTTGGGTCCGGCAATTACTTTTTTGGTTCCACTTGCAAGGTCATATGACCAAAGACTTTGAATAAGGCCGTTTTGTTCTGATTGAAGGAAGGTGAGCGTTTTTCCATCCGGTAAGAATTTAAAGTTCGTGGGAGTAGAGGTGCCTGGGCGGGGGTAAGTTGAGACTTCCTTGAAAGTAAGTTTTTGTACGGAATCTTGCATTTTAGGATTGTAGTGCTGCTGCTCGTATGCTTTCAATTTCGTCAATGGTTTTTGGCACCATTGGCCCGATAATTTTACCTCCGTCCGCGGTAACTACAATGTCATCTTCGATACGAACACCTCCAAAATCTTTAAGCTGGTCAACTACAGTCCACGCGACGGTTTCCTTATGTATTGCACGAGTCTGCGAATCTTCAAGAAGTGTTTTTATAAAATAAATCCCTGGCTCAATCGTAACGACATAGTTTTCTTCCAGTGGTAAATCAGCTCTTAAATTTCGAAGGCTCGCGCGCTCACTTGGAAGACGTCCTTCTAGACAACCACCTGCATCATGTGTTGCTAGGCCCAATAAGTGACCAAGTCCATGTGGGAAAAAGATTGCTTGAGCATCTTGTTCGACTAGTCCTTCAGGTGTGCCCTTTAATATCCCCAAATCTTTTAAGCCAGAGGCAATCTCGAGAGAAGCATTTAAGTGAAGCTCTTTATATTCAACTCCTGGTTCAATTTTTTGAATTGCGCTCTCTTGAACAGAAAGCACAAGTTCATAGATGTTTTTTTGAATTCCGGTAAATTTTTCTCCGACTGGATATGTCCGTGTCACATCACTTGCATAGCCTTCAAATTCCGCACCTGCATCAACTAAAATTATTTCGTTGCTTCTAAACTTCTTTTTAGTAGGGGCAAAGTGGAGTATGGATGCATTACTTCCACTGCCGACTATGCTTCCATAAGCAGTCCTCGAGGCACCGGACCTGTAGAACGTTGATTCTATCTCTATTTGTAGTTCTCTTTCAGTCATTCCCGCATGGGCCTTAGTTAGACCAGCCATATGTCCCGCATAAGTTATTTGTGCTGCTTTTTCCATGCGTGCAAGCTCACTTGCATCTTTGGCACGTCTTTTTTCACTAACAAGCTGGCTTAATGATTCACTAAGTTCGTAGTCAATAGTTGCTTCAAGTGAGCGCCAGTCAGAGAGGTCATATTGTTCAGGGGAATCCTCAAAATCCTTGTTTCCTATAAGACATACTGGTGTGCCTCTGGATTTCTCAAGCCAACTTTTTAAATTTGTAAGTGGTTGCACTTCCATGCCGACCCTCTTAGTTATTGCTGAAAGTGGCTCACTTTCACCGGTCCAGATACTTTCCTCAAGATCTGCTACATGAACAAATAGTGTCCAATCTGAATCCTTTGAATATGTGAGGACGCTTCGCGGGAAATGTGCTCCAGCAAGGTATACGTGTTCGCTATGTGCATGGAATTCATGAAACTGGTCGGTACCTGCTATAGGAACTGGTAAGCCAGAGGGCACAAGAATGATATTCTGACTGTCGGACCAATCTTGTAGAACTTTTTCTCTTCGCTGGCGGATTCGTGTTGAATGAGTTTCCATAGGCATACTATTTGTGTGTTTGTAGGTTAAAATTTTAATGCAATGCAAAGACAGTTTACTTTATAAGGGGTTATTTGATGCCAGAAACACAAAACCTTGGAATATTGCAACATATTTCTGCAGACGCTGTTGGCCAACCAGGTCAAAGGCGTTTTCGTTTGCGTTTAATTACACAGTCCCCTCAGTATGCCTATGTCTGGTTGGAAAAAGAGCAATTAGTAGGTTTAAAAGATGCGATAGTCACAATTCTTGACGAATATGATCATAGTCCAATACCCACACAGCAGGAGGAGTCTGTATTTCCTCTTGATGTTGATGTGGAGCTTGATATTAGAGCAGGTAATTTATCTTTGGGATTGAAAGATGCAGAAGATTTGATTGTACTAATTGCAGCAGGTGTTTCTCAAGAGGAAGCGGTTTCTCTATCTGTGGAATTTGATTATGCCCGTGCAAGAGCATTATGCGTACAGATTGAAACTGTGGTTGCAGCTGGTCGTCAGCCATGCCCGTTGTGTGGAGGGCCGATCGATCCAGAAGGACATGTTTGTCCAAGAAGTAACGGATTTCATAAAAATCCAGAAGAATGATTTTATAAAAACAATTTTTTATACGTTTTTAAATTAAGAAATAAGGATCTATGAGTGTCAGAGCGAACTGATATTAGGAATATCGCGATAATTGCGCATGTTGATCATGGAAAAACGACTTTAGTTGATGCCATGCTTCATCAGTCAGGTTCATTTAGGGAACATCAAGTGATTGCAGATCGAGTATTAGATTCTATGGAGCTCGAGCGCGAAAAGGGAATCACAATTTTGGCAAAAAATACTGCTATTTACTATGGCGACGTAAAAATCAATATTTTAGATACTCCTGGGCATGCAGATTTTGGTGGTGAGGTTGAGCGAGCTCTTAAAATGGTAGATGGGGTTTTATTACTTGTAGATGCAAGTGAAGGTCCGTTGCCACAAACGCGATTTGTTTTAAAGAAAGCACTCGATGCTGATTTGGCAATAATTTTAGTTGTGAACAAAGTTGATCGTCAGGATGCGCGTATCCAGGAAGTTGTAGATGAGGTCTATGAATTGTTCTTTGACCTCGAAGCTACAGAAGAACAGATAAATTTCCCCATTTTATTTTGTGATGCACGGTCTGGGTATGCTTCACACGACTCAGAGCTTTTGAGCAGTGATTTAATCCCACTTTTCGAAACTTTGATAAAAGAAATACCTGCACCAAGATATAGCGAAGATCATCCTTTACAGGCACAGGTGCTGAATTTGGATGCATCGCCATATGTGGGGCGATTAGCTCTATGTAGGATCTTTCAAGGCAAGATCATTAATGGTCAAACAGTTATGCGTTGTAAAGAGGATGGTGCACAAGAGCCAGTAAAATTGACGGAATTGTATGTTACCGAAGCATTAGAGCGAGTGACTGCTTCAGAGGCGGGTCCGGGAGAAATTATAGCTATTGCTGGTATTCCCGATATTACTATTGGGGAGACAATCACAAGTTTGGAAAATCCAAAGCCTTTACCAGTGCTCTCAGTTGATGAGCCGAGTATTTCACTAACACTTGGAATAAATACTTCGCCGTTGGCAGGACTGGAGGGGACGCAATTAACAGGGAGGTTGTTAGAAGCCAGATTAGAAGCGGAGGCGCTAGGGAATGTTTCGCTTCGCATCATTTCAGCTGAAAGACCAGATACCTGGATTGTGGAAGGACGTGGCGAGTTGCAATTGGCAGTTCTCATAGAAACGATGAGGAGGGAAGGGTTTGAATTAACTGTGGGGAAACCAGAAGTTTTGACCAGGGAGATTGATGGTGTTTTGCATGAACCTATGGAGCGTTTAATTGTAGATATTCCAGAAGATGTTGTAGGTTCAGTTACTCAATTACTAGCCACAAGAAAAGGAAAATTACAGCAGATGAATAATCTCAGTGGTGGTCGTGTCCGCATGGAATTTATTGTTCCTGCACGTGGCTTAATAGGTTTTCAGACTGTTTTCCTTACTGAGACAAGAGGTGAAGGTGTAGCAAATCATAGTTTTGAAAATTTTCAAGCTTGGCAAGGTGATTTAAGGGTTAATCAGACGAGCAGCTTGGTAGCTGATCGCAGTGGTGTTAGTACCAGCTATGCGTTGATTAGTTTGCAAGAGCGTGGCGTTTTGTTTATAGGACCTGGAGAGCAAGTTTATGAAGGAATGATAATTGGTGAAAATCCTCGTTCAGAGGATATGAATGTGAACCCGACAAGATTAAAAAAACAGTCAAACATTCGTTCATCTACGAAAGATGAAACTGAAAAGCTTACCCCATTCCGCAGTCTTTCTTTAGAGCAAACAATGGAATTAATACAAGAAGATGAGTGTTTGGAAGTAACCCCTAAATGTGTCCGAATGAGAAAGGTTGATTTAAGTCAACTTGTCCGTTCGCGAAAGCGTAAAGAGGGGTAAATCAATCTAGGTGATTAATTACGTTTAAATCAGTTAAACTGACGGTGGAGGTAGTGTTATGCCGCGTATTTCAGAAATCGCACCCTATAAAGGTTTTACAGGTGTTTATATGCAGCGACCAGAGCTGCATAAAGCTATGGAGTTCACATATGGTGCACTGTGGGAGTTCGGTACACTCGATCCGTTGACGAGAGAACTATGTCGGTTAAAGTCAGCTTTTACTATGGGCTGCCCTGTCTGAGTACCTGCCCGCGACGCTGCGGCGCAGCGTGAAGGTATGGACGAAGATATGGTTTCTAAGGTTGTTGATCATGCTTCAAGTGATTTGCCAGATATGTATAAGCTTGCATTGGACCTAGCTGAAGGGTGGCTGACTGAGTACGGGCATGTTTCTGATCAACTGATTGAAGATTTGAAGTTGCATTACACAGAGCCACAAATACTTGAAATTTGTATTTTTGTAGGCACACTTGAGACATCACACAAGCTGCAAAATGTATTTGATATGGAATCAATTGTTTCGGAAGGTGAAACCTATTCATTTGACGGAATTAAGACTCCCCCAGAGATGAGGCATCATTTTGAAGCTTTGCAACTGGTGAAGTCTACAGATTAATCGCTATAGATTGATTGTTCGGGTTCTTCTTAACATGTTTGTAACAGCCTTTCTTCGGGTTTCAGTTATCCTTCGCCTGTTTATTAGGGGTAGCTTATGAATTCTTTGAGATTTAGTTTTTTTGCAGTTATAGGGCTTTTGTTAGTTTGCGTTAGTTTGGCGTGTGGTAATGATGAAAAATCAGCAACAACTAATACCACTGCAACTGAAACAGCAACAGCAACAGCAACAACAGTTGTCAAAGAAGTTGATCTACCAACTCGTTTGGATGCTGCTGCTTCAATGCATGAAGAAAACACTTCTGTCCATTTTCGTATCGAACATGAAAACGGTGGTACCGAGGTTATTCCTGATACAGTTATGATTTCAAGTGAAGGTGCAGTTAGGGGAACTGAAGCACTCTCTTTAAGAATAGTGGCAGAATCCTTTGGTTTTCGTGTCAATCTGCAAGTGAGAGTCTTGGAAGGGACTGCATGGTTAACGAATCCTTTGACTAATCAATGGGAGGAGGAAGATTTAGCAATTGATGCTCTTTTTGCTGGTTCCCAAGCAACCCCACAAATCATTCGGCAAATAATTGATCCTGTTTTAGCTGATATTGAGCAAATTCGTGATGAAGAAGCTCAAAGGATCACAGGAACAATTTCATCTGATCTCGCTGTAAAAATATGGGGGATACCTGCTGAATCGGATCTAGTTGGTGGAGATGTTGAAGTTTCTGTTTGGTTGCGAAATTCAGATGATCGCATAGTTCAGCTTCAGATAGACGGTCCTCTTGTTGCTGTAGATGCTGACAATATCGTTAGGCGAATTACATTCTGGGATTTTGATGTACCTTTTGAAGTCGAGGCACCCTAGCAGTGATTTTTAAAAAGATGCTAACGAAGAAAAGTATCTTATGAGGGAGCTGAGCAGGAGAGATCTGCTCACTTTAATAGTAATAGCTTTAGGGGTTTTTGTTGCTGCTGATGATCAGACATCAGTCGTGACTATTTTGCCCGCAATGGTTCCTGATTTAGGAATCGAAATTCGAGAAGTCCATGAAGCCTTATGGATTATCAATGCGTATTTAATAGGTTTTGTCGTAACAATGCCTATCGCAGGCAGACTTGCAGATATTTATGGATATGAGCGAGTTTATGCTTTCGCCCTAGTTATTTTTATGGCTGCCAGTGCTTTTGTTGCAGTTTCTTCTAGTCTTGAGACAGCATTATTAGCACGAGTTATACAAGCTATTGGGGGTGGTGCGGTGGTGCCCGCAGCTATGGCGATAGTTGTAGGGATTTTGCCATCAAAACAACGTACCTTAGGTTTAGGTTTGATCGCTGCTGCATCTGAAATAGGAGCATTGTTAGGTCCTGTTTGGGGTGGTGGTATTGCAGAATTGCTTTCATGGAGATGGGTATTTTGGCTTAATATCCCAATGTCTCTTCCCATATTGGCTGCAGTGTTTTTCTTGATTCGTGGACGTTCTACGCAGGTAAAGGGACACGTGGATTGGCTGGGTGCTGTATTTTTGGTTTCAATACTGACACTGTTAGTTTTTACTATTTCTGATAATAGTCTAGACCGTCGTCCGCACTGGTTAACTGGTATTTTCTACGGAATTTCTACAGTGTTAGTTATCGTATTTATTTGGTGGGAGAATCGCATAAAAGAACCGCTTGTGCGTCTTTCAATGTTCCGATTAAGAGCGGTTTGGACATCCTTTTTAGCTACTTTCTTTTCTGGATTTGGTTTGATAGTAGCCCTTTATGCTATTCCATTTTTTATTTTTTTAATAAGTGGTGACTTTTCAGATCAGAATAGTTCAACTGCTTTAGATGGGGGACTTGTATTGATGCGTTTTGTTGCTGCTACTCCTGTTGGGGCACTACTAGGGGGTTGGATTGCCCAGCGCATAGGCCTTCGGATTACAGCTGCCGCAGGTATGTTGTTAGGTTGTGTAGGTTTTCTTGGTCTTGCAGGTTGGGATCTGGAAATAAATGAGATGACCCGAACTATTCCTTTGGTTCTTGGAGGGTTTGGATTTGGTCTCATAATTGCTCCATTAGGATCAGCTGTTCTTCAGGCCGTTTCTAGTAATGAACGTGCTACATCAGCGGGGTGGTTAAATTTAAGTCGGGTTATTGGAATGGTCATTGGGGCGGCCGTTGTGGGTTCATTATTTATCGATAATTTTTTAAATCAGTTATTAACAGAAGCTGCTGATTCAAGTCTAAAAATTGCAGTCCAGTCAATACCGAACTTTGGTGTTGCTTCGTTCCAGTTAATTTTTTTGGTTGCAGCAGTTGTTACAGCTTGTGGTTTTGTTACGACTTTGCTTATTGGTAAAAGTGAAGGTACTGCTGAGGAAGGATCTTGGTGGGCACCGCTGTAGTTGGAGAAAATGGTTTGCTGGGGTAAGAATAGGGTCATATACTACCTCGGTTAGTTGAAATATATGACAAGTAATTCAAAGAGTGATTGGCTCGGTAAAACCTACAAAAAAGCAATAGAACGAAATCCTGAACGTGCAGAGAACTTTCGCGCGACAGGAGATACCGTTTTAGATCCTGTCTATGCACCTGAAGATATCAGTAAGAGTGAGAATGCAGATACTTTTCCAGGTGAGTATCCCTTTACGCGTGGGGTCCAGCCAACTATGTATCGTGGACGTTTTTGGACTATGCGACAGTACGCAGGGTTTGGGACGGCAGAAGAGTCTAATCGCCGTTACAGATACCTTTTAGATCAAGGTCAAACTGGTCTTTCTGTGGCCTTCGATTTGCCTACTCAAATAGGTTACGATTCTGATGATTCTATGGCAGCGGGGGAGGTTGGTAAGGTTGGTGTCGCGATCGATTCTATAGAAGATATGCGGACTCTCTTTGAAGGAATCCCCTTAGATCGTGTTACGACATCGATGACAATAAATGCGACTGCTTCAATTTTGTTGGCCTTTTATATAGCTGTTGGTAAAGAGCAAGGTGTTACATCCGATAAAGTAGGCGGGACTGTTCAAAATGACATTTTGAAGGAATATATCACACGAGGTACGTGGATATTTCCTCCGGAACCGAGTATGCGATTAATAACTGATACCTTTAGGTATTGTTCTGATTCGGTTCCTCGTTGGAATACGATTTCTATTTCTGGCTACCATATGCGTGAAGCAGGGAGCACTGCAGCTCAAGAAGTTGCATTCACTTTGGCCAATGGTATTGCGTATGTAGATGCTGCAGTAAAGGCTGGCTTAGATGTGGATGTTTTTGCTGGGCGACTGTCGTTTTTCTATGCTTGCCATAGCAACTTGCTCGAGGAAGTTGCAAAATTTAGGGCAGCCCGTAAGCTTTGGGCAAAAATTATGAAGGAACGTTTCGAAGCAAAAAGTGAGCGTTCAATGATGATGCGCTTTCATACACAAACTGGTGGGGCTACGCTAACAGCACAGCAACCAGAAAATAATATTGTAAGAACAACCTTGCAGGCATTGGCTGCCGTTTTAGGTGGTACACAGTCCTTGCATACGAATTCGATGGATGAAGCGTTAAGTTTGCCTACCGAAAGGGCTGTGCAGATCGCATTGCGAACACAGCAGGTCATTGCTCATGAAAGTGGAGTGGGTGATGTAATTGATCCTCTCGGTGGCTCGTATGTTGTTGAGTCCCATACAGATCGACTTGAAGCTGAGGTTCTCGAGTATCTTAAGACGATTGAAGCAATGGGTGGTGCACCTGCTGCTATCCAGCAAGGATTTCAACAGCGTGAAATTCAAGAGGCATCATATCGTTATCAACGCGAGATTGAGGCAAACGATCGAGTGATAGTTGGAGTAAATGATTTTAAAGTTGAAAATGAGCCTGCACCAGAGCTTTTACGCGTAGATCCTTCTATTGGACATGACCAGTCTGAAAAATTAAAAGCACTGAGGGCTGCTCGAAATAATGAAGCAGTTGATGCATCTATTAAAAAGCTTGAAGAAGGTGCGTCAGGTACAACAAATTTGATTCCCTTGATTGTTCAATGTGTGGAGGCACGTGCGACGTTGGGGGAAATTAGCCATGCACTAAGGCGCGTCTGGGGTGAATACCAAGAAATTGTAGTTGTATAGTTTGTTATGGCTGAAAATGATACTAGAACACATGCAGATGAGAGGCGGCGGCTTATTGGTCAATTGGAAAAGGATCGTGCGCAGTTATTAAGGAACATTGAAACCTGTAGGATCAGAGATATTGAGAGTCCTATTGTTGGTGAGTGGTCTTTAAAGGATATCGTGGGACATATTACCTATTGGGAAACGAGAATAACCGTTAATTTAATTAACTTGCGTGAAGGTAGGGATACTTCTTCACAAATTTTTACGATTTCCGAATCAGAGCTACAGCTTTTGAATGAAGAAAATGTTTCAAGACGGAGGCCTGATTTGTTTTGGCAGCTATTGGATGAATTGAATGAAGGTCGCGGTACATTGATGAGTGAAGTGTCTTTGTTAACCGATAATGATCTTGGTGAGGATGGTACAAAAGAGCGCGATTTGGTGAGTGCGGTCTTTATGCACGATCGTGAACATTGGCGCCTGATAGCGGCCTATTTAGCTGGTCTTGGCGGGTAGTGGTAATACTTAAAGCAATCTTTTTACTTGCAGGGATCGCTTGAATGAGATTAATCCGCTATTCTCAATTTTCGTGTTTTGAAAAGAGGTCGTGAATGCTAACGCATATTCACCATTATGGTTTTGTTGTACGTAATATCGATGAGTCTCTAGGTTTTTATCGTGACATTTTAGGGTTACCTGTCAGTGTTGATAGAGTAATTGAAGAACAAGGTGTTCGAGGGGTTTTGCTTCCAATTGGGGGAAATTCTGAAATTGAACTACTTGAGCCTGTGTCTGAAGGGACAGGGATCGCTCGGTTCTTAGAGACACGTGGTGAAGGTTTTCACCATATTTGTTTTAATTCCACCGATGTTTCTTCTGATTTAACCAATGCAGCCCAAAAGGGTATTCAAATGATTGATGAGACTCCGAGGAATGGTTTGGCAGGTTTGATTGGATTCCTGCACCCTAAATCAAATCACGGTGTACTAATTGAATATGCACAACCACAAGAAGTAACTCATACCTTGCCTAATGAAGATGCGTTAGTTAAGGCTGTGGATCATGTTGGCATAGTAGTTGAAAAAATTGAAACGGCTGTACAAACGTACACAGAGCATTTTGGTTTTGGTCAAGATGATGCACGTGGTGGGGCTAACCAGGCTCTTGGCATAAAGAACGCATTTTTAAAAGTTGAAGATGGTGCTCTTGAATTTATAGAACCGTTATCTGATGGGGGACCAGTGGCTAAGTTTGCTAATCAACGTGGTGAGGTGGTTTTCCTTTTGTCTTACTCAGTCAATAACTTAGAGCAAGCTATTGAACAATT
>CAYFHW010000025.1:0-17387 GCA_964343095.1 uncultured Anaerolineaceae bacterium
CTAATGAAGAGCTTTCCTATGATGAGGGTGATTTATTAGGACGGGGCTGGGCTATCGAGTGCCGTGTTGTTTCTGAAGATCCGTTTAAAGATTTTAGACCATCGGTAGGCCGTGTGGTATTTTCACGGGAACCTGCAGGACCTGGGATTCGTGTGGAGAGTGCTTTATATGATGGTATTGAGATAACACCATATTATGATTCTTTACTTGCAAAAGTTACTGCTTGGGGTCCCGATAGGGAAAGTGCTCGTTTACGAATGCAAAGAGCGTTGCAAGAATTTCGAGTTGTTGGTGTCGCAACAAATATTCCTTATTTACAACAAATTCTTGATAATCCTGACTTTATATTAGGGAATGTAGATACTCACTTTCTGGATAGTCATCAGTTAACCCCTCTCGAACCAGTAGTTGATGCCCATAAAATTATCGGCATAGCAGCGGTTCTAATGAAACACTCAGAATCAAATATTCAAATGAAAAAACGAGAGGTTTTGCATCAACCAAAAGTAAATAAATGGCGTGCTGCGCAAGGTGAATATGGCAATAAGGCGATGGGGCGATGGATAAGAAATATTTAGTTCAACTTAATAAAGAAGTCATCGGAATTACTATGAAAAGTCTGGAGGGCCAATCTAGCGTTTATGTACATGATGACTTAACTGAAGAAGGTACCGATCATGTGGCTACACTTGAACCTGTCGGTTTGAGTGGACTTTATTTATTGATGATCGATAAAGTTCCCTATGAATTGCATATTGAGTCAAAAGGCGAAGAACTGGAAATAGTTTTTGGTCGTGAAACATTTTTGGTTAATCCAATTCCTTGGATTGATCAGGGTGAAATTGCTTTGGTTGAATCAAGTGATAAGAGCGATTCTGTTTTAACTGCATTTATGGCTGGGGTTGTGGGTGAGGTTTTGGTGAGTAATGGGGATCCCGTAAAAAGCGGTGAGGTTCTCCTAATTATAGAATCTATGAAAATGAACAACGAGATTACGGCTCCTACTTCTGGAAATATTGAAGGTTTAAATTTAGATGTTGGCGCACAAGTGGAAGAAGGGCAGATACTTCTTCGTATTTCGAGCACGTAAAAAAATAAATATATTGACCCCAAAGTGTTCGACGGCCTACCTTAGGAGAGACCGTGCTAGACGGGGAGTTAGCGGTATCCTGAACCCGCAATCCGCTTAGCGGGGTTGAATACCTTTTTGAGGATGCTTTTTTGAGGACTATCCTTACCGAGCAGTGTTGATAATTTAGTCCTGCGTAGCAATAAGCTGTGAACCTGGTCAGGTCCGGAAGGAAGCAGCCATAAGCAGTTTTATTGGGTACCGCAGGGGAGCTGAATTTGAGCCAGCTAGTAAGTCATAAGCTTGGAATGTAATTCGAAGATTGGTGCACGGTCTTTTTACCCGAATTAAGATAATTAAGGCAATTAACATTTACAGGTACTAATTGAACAAGATATCCAAACGTCAAAGAAATCGGCGTCCTTTAGGACAGCATTTTTTACACGATGAGGCTGTTCTTACAAGAATTGCCAGTCTGGTTAAACCATCAAATAATATCGTTCTTGAAATTGGTCCAGGTACAGGTAATCTGACGGAACTATTACTTGATAAAGGCTTTGAAGTTTATGCGATTGAAATAGACTCCCGATTAGTTAAAAAATTAGCTAATAAATTTGATAAAAAGGCTATTAACTTTGAAAGGCTTCGTGTACTAGAAGGTGATGCGAGGTCATATGACTTGACTGAAGTTTTAAAAGATAAACAGTACTCAGTAGTAGCGAATCTACCGTATTATGCTGCGAATCCAATAATTCGAAGGTTTTTAGAATCTAATCCAAAACCTGAAAATATGGTGGTTATGTTGCAACGAGAGGTTGCTCGAGAGATGGTGGCTGAAGGTGGAAAATTTTCAATTCTTGGAATTTCGGTTCAACTTTATGCAAAGGTAAGCTTTTTATTTGATGTTTTGCCAGAAGCATTTTCCCCTCCCCCATCAGTTGTTTCCTCCGTTTTATATTTAGAACTGCGTTCTGAACCACTGGTTCCATTTGCACTAATCCCAGATTTTTTTACTTTAATAAAAGGAGTTTTTAAAAACCCTCGAAAACAATTACATAATGCTTTACTTGCAGCTCCCTGGGCTGGAGATACTTTTGGATTGAATGAAGCTAGGGTTATTTTAGAAAGAGCAAAGGTAGACTCTTCTAGGCGTCCTGAAACATTGAGCATAGAGGAATGGATTCTGATTCTTGAAGAATTCACAACTCTTGGTATTAAACTGGGAGATTAAGAATGAGTATAAATGCATCAAAAAATTGCAATAGTTATGAAATTCAAGCGTATGCAAAAATAAACTTGATGTTAGAAATAATTTCTGATCGTGAAGATGGTTATCATGAAATTAAAAGTATTTTACAAACTGTAAATTTGGCTGATCGTGTTCGAATTATTCATGATGGGCTCGGAAGAGTGGAGGTTAGTGGACCGTATAAGTTTGGTGTACCCACAGATGAAAAAAATTTAGCGTATCAAGCACTTCTAAAATTAGCAGATTTACATAATTTTAATCCAACTGAATTTTCAATTGAGATTGAAAAAAATATACCGCCAGCGGCCGGGCTTGGTGGTGGCTCAAGTGACGCTGTTGCAGTCCTCAAACAATTACGAAAATATTTTCCAAAGATCAGTGAATTTGATATAGCAAAAATTGCCGCACTGATAGGGAGTGACGAGGCATTCTTTTTAAATGGTGGGACCGCGTTAGTAAGTGGGCGTGGTGAACTCGTAGAACAATTGCCTTCCTTGCCTAAGCATGATGTGATTTTGTTTGTTCCAGAACTGCATGTAAATAAAAAGACTCAGCGAATGTTCGAGTTGTTTAAAGGACAAACTTTTGATTCAGGACAACGATCGTTGGAATTTGCGAGAAGTGTGCCTCGGAATGTAGATATCCAAGAAGTATTTAATTCATTTGAACAAGTGGCCTTTACTTTTTTCGAAGGTCTTAGAGATTTGAAAGTAAACATAGAGAAGAGGATAAAAGCACCAGTTCATTTAACTGGTGCTGGGCCGACTTTATTTTGGATTGGTATGGACGTAAATTCTTTGCAGAGCAATTTTCAGGACCATAATCTGCCATGTCAAATAATACAGACAAGTACGTTTAGCGAACCTGTTTTATGAGGACTATTTTTGCGGGCTGGATTGCTGGTTATGTGATGAGTATAAGTGTGACAGTGTCTCTTGCATGGATCATCTTAAAGTCTAATCAGGATAACCAATTGGGTAATTTTTTTGATCCTGATTTAGATCAACGTCTTTTGTATGTATTTCTACATCTTGGTGCTAGTCTTCTTTGCACGATTGTAGGCTTAATCATTGGTGCTTTGTACCATATCGCAATAGTTAAACGTCTTGGTGCTGATCCTTTTGCTTTTGGCTTTTTTATAACTTTGGTAATTGTAGTTGTAGTCGCATTAATTATTTTAATTTCAATATGGCCTAACCGATGGTTTCTGTGGACGAGTCAAAGCCTTTTCGTTATAACTTTATTCGGTTTGATACTTCCACTTTTAGCATCTCTCTAATTTCAGCCTGTATCTAATTTCAGCCTGTAACTTTATAGGAGTTAAAATAGATTTTTGTGAGTGAATTTGAACCCCGAGGTACCTTGATTGATATGCATTTGCATACTACTAAGGGTGCATCTGATTCGATGTTGGAACCTGATGTCCTTGTTGAAGAAGCTAAAAATGTTGGGTTAACTGGAATTAATATCACTGAACACGATCGCATGTGGGACCAATGGGATATAACTCCATTTAAAGATCGCAATCCTGAATTGTTTATAAATAATGGCATGGAGGTGGCGACTGATATGGGGCATATTTTAGCTATTGGCTTGAGTGGTTATCAAAGTGGTATTAGAAAACTGGAAAAATTACGAGATGTAGCTAATCAGCAGGGGGCTTTTTTAATAGTTGCACACCCATTCAGGCATTATTTTGATCCAGTTTATTTTACAAGTCGAGGTCTTGAACCTTTTAAAATGACACCAACTGAAGCAGCTAACTTACCCGTTTTTCAATATGTTGATGCAATTGAAGTTTTAAATGGATGTAATACCCCTCAAGAGAATTTTTTTGCTTTAGAAGTTGCAAGAAATCTTGGAAAGCCAGGTACAGGCGGATCTGATGCACACTCTAGTCAAGGGATTGGTTATTTTTCGATAGCTTGTGATGAAGTTATAGAATCTTCTAAGCATTTTGTTGATGTTTTACATGCAGGAAAATTTTGTCCTGTATTTGGGTTGTCAGAAGGGAAACTACAAAATTTTTATGATGCTTCAGAGTTATATGTTTCTGACTCGTTATAGTCTAAAATCTGCTACGTTACTTAAATGAGGTGTCATTTTGACTAAAGAAATATGGCAGTACGCCAGAGTTGTTGTAAGTGGTCTTGATCAACCTATAGCTTTAAATTTTAGCCACGATGCCGAAAATGATCGGGATTATGGGGAAAATGATCTCGCAATTGTGTTACGTGATCTGGGAAATGATGGGTGGGAGATGGTTTCTGATGCACGTGTTGAAAACTGGATTGGCCCTACGATGTTGTTTAGAGAAATTTTATACTTTAAAAGAAAAGTTTCTAGTACATAGCTATGTTTTCTAAGGATAGTTAATGGGAATTCAGCCCTTTGAGGGTGTAACTGTTTTACAATTTGGACAGTTTGTTGCTGTGCCTTATGCCAGCCAAATGTTAGCTGATGGTGGGGCACATATTATTAAAATTGAACCTCGAGAAGGTGAATCTGCTAGATTTTTAGGACCAGCAATCGAGCAAGTAACTAGACATTTTTTGATCAGAAACAGAGGTTCACATAGTTTACCAATAGACTTACGCAATAAACATTCCGAGGAAATAATTCACGGGCTTTTACGAAAATGCGATGTAATACTTACGAACTTAAGGCCTGGTTTAGCAGAAGAATTGGGCATAGATCATGCTTCGTTAGAAAAACAATATCCTAAAATAATTTCTGGAAATGTTACTGCTTTTGGAAAAAATGGTTTAGATGCTTCGTTGCCAGGAATGGATCTTGCGGTGCAAGCACGAAGCGGTTTAATGGCAATGAATGGTGGCATGGAAGATGGCCGTCCGACTGCTGGTGGCTCACCCATTATTGATTACATGTGCGCTTCAATATTAGCTTTCGGAATTACATCGGCTTTATTCCGTAGAGAAAAAACAGGGAAAGGTGGTTATGTAGATGTTTCCTTACTAATGTCTTCCTTGGTTTTGCAAAATAATATGATTTCAAGATTAGAGAGTCTTGATGCTGAAAGATACGATAGTTTTCTAAATTGGATCGAAGATGCAAGGAAAGACGGGATTCCATTTTCTGAACAAGCTAAAAAAATGCCTGGCGTGCGCGACAGTTTATTACAAAGTGTCTATTACAGAACTTATACAACTAAGGATTCAGCTATTGCCATTGCTTGTGCTAGTGTCCCCCTAAGGAAACGACTTCTAACTGCTTTAAATATGAAGGATGAAGTTCTTGAAGGTTCTATTACAAAAGATGAGGTACGTAGCTATTACCAGGTTTTGCGACAAAAAATTGAAGCAATGT
This sequence comes from uncultured Anaerolineaceae bacterium, assembly GCA_964343095.1. GTDB lineage: Bacteria > Chloroflexota > Dehalococcoidia > Tepidiformales > Tepidiformaceae > JAKUNN01. The sequence goes on from CAYFHW010000025.1 coordinate 5,646, forward strand.
TTTTAAATAAAAATACCGATGAATGGGTATCGATATTCGCTTTAGAAGGAATTCCTGCACAACCAGTAAAGTTCCCTGTTGAAATGCTTACTGACACTCAGGTGGAAGCGAATAATTTAGTATTACATCGAGAACATGAGGCAGCTGGGGAGATTGCTTTTTTAAATACGCCTCTCTCGTTAGATGAAGATGGTTTTGTTGCAGCTCCTTTCCCCGAACGATTTGGTAGCGAGACGGAAAAAATTTTAAATTGGGCAGGTTTTTCAAACGAACAGATTGATATGTTTTTACAAGATGGTGCTGTTGGGAATAGTGGTTAAGTTACTTAACCTGCGAGTCAATTTTTGAAAGAATACGGTTATGAAATTCAATTGCTATCCCTTGTGCAACTGGTGTTTCAATATTCCCGTAATGTGTGATAAACACGTATTGTTTATGAACAGTTACTATCAAAAATCGGTTTCCTCCGGATGAAAGCCTGATTTCATAGATGGATGAAATAGACATCTCTCCATTCATCAGATCTATTTGACTAATACTGATCGAATTTTCATAACCTAAGCCTGGCCCAGTTATAGCAAGACTACTTCGTGTAGTTTTAAGTGATTTTTCAAACAATACTGCGTCTGAAGCTTTTTTAAATTTAAGAGTTTGGCACAAGAGTTCTGCTGGATATTGAAACGGGGGATTATTAACTTTTTCTTTATAGTAATTAAAGTAACCAATTTGGATACTTTTACCTTCTTCTGATACTTTTGAGTTTTCTTCATTAAGCTTCTGAGCAATTTGTAAAAGTTCATCTTTTTGGATATAGCCACCAATTTTCCAGTCAAGAAGCGGGAAAAGCTGTGAATCGAAACAAATGCCCTCTTCTAATTCAAAGGATTGTTGAGGGTTGGCACAACCGGACATCAGACTAATAGCAACTAAAGCTAAAATTGCCAAAAGAGGTTCAGTCGGTCTCGGGATCCTCAACATCGATTCCAATCCAGCCTTTAGCTGTTGAATATTTCTCAATTACTATAATCATAAGTAAAAAAGGGACAACAGCTAAGATTGATAAAACCCCCCAAAATACGAGACCACCAATAAAAAGAAGGATGCCTGCTGCTGCAAAGAAAGATAAGCCGATGATAGCAACAATTCGGCCAGTAACAACATATGGTGAAATAGGTGGTTTTAACATAATAGGCCTAAAATAATAACCATATACATAATATTAGCGTACCTATAAGAAATGCCCATGCAACAATTGAAAGCGTTGCGTTTGCATCCTCATCTGTTCCCTTTTTAAACCATGACCAAGCAAGGAATGGTAAAAAGAATAACCAAAGTATAATGGCTACCATAGGTATAGTTTACTGGAATGAGAATTCAGTTTCTTTTTAAAAGTAGGATATTGTGGATCTAAAATATTGTCGTTATGAAAAAGATGGCCATGTGGCTCGAATAACAATTACGAGACCTGAGGTAATGAATGCATTGCATCAATTTGCACACGCAGAACTTGATGGTGTGTGGGATGATTTTGCTGCTGATGATGACCTCTGGGTTGCTGTTTTAACAGGTGAGGGAGAAAGAGCGTTCAGTGCGGGCAATGATTTAAAGTATTCTGCTGAACTAAGCAGGATGGCACCGGAGGACAGACCTAAGCTTGCTCACCATCCCTCTCAAGGATTCGGTGGTATTACCTCAAGGTTTGATTTGGTAAAGCCTATTATTGCAAGAGTAAACGGATTTGCACTTGGTGGTGGGCTAGAGATGGCTCTTGCATGTGACATAATAATAGCTGCTGATCATGCTTATCTTGGGTTGCCGGAGCCAAGAGTTGGTCTGATAGCTGGCGCTATGGGTGTCCATAGACTGCCGCGGCAAATCCCTCTAAAAGCAGCTATGGGGTATATGCTTACAGGACGTCATATTCCTGCGAAACGTGCATTTGAGCTTGGTTTAGTTAGTGAAGTAGTTTCTCGTGAACAACTGGATGAAACTGTACAGTCGTATATTGATGACATATTGCGATGTGCTCCACTTTCGGTGAGATCAACAAAAGAAACAGCCTTAGGAGGGTTAAGTACGGATCTTTCAGAAGTTTCAAAGCTTGTTTTTGAACAAGAGACACGACGCAGGCAAAGTCCCGATGCTATTGAAGGACCTCGTGCATTTGCTGAAAAACGGTCTCCCAACTGGGTTGGTAAGTAATTATCAGTTGGAATAGCATTGTCTGATCATCTTCCTAAAAAAAACCGTCCAAGTCGCTGGACTCAAGTTTTTAGTAGCTTGTCACATAGTCAATTTCGTTGGCTTTACCTAAGCAATATGTGCTTTATGTTTGCGATGATGGGCCAGTTTTTGGTACGTTCTATACTCGCCTATGATTTAACAGAAAGCCCTTTTGCACTTGGTGTACTTAGTTTTGTCGTGGCAATCCCGATGCTTTTTATTTCACCCATAGGTGGTGCTTTAGCAGATCGTCTTGATAGAAGGCGATTGATAATGCTGGCACAAATACTGGTTCTTGTAGATGAAGTTATAACTTTAATTCTAATAGCTACCGGCTCGATCAATTTATGGCATTTATTAGTTTTAAGTGCGATCTTAGGTGCCTTGTTTCCGTTAATGATGCCAGCACGACAGGCAATCATCGTCAATGTGGTAGGAAAGAGGGGACTCCCTAATGCGATGGCAATGCAAATGGGAGGGATGAATCTTACTAGAGTTTTAGGTCCTATTGTTGCTAGCGTTCTTGTTGCATTTGTTGGCTATACCAGCACATTTAGCGTTGCTTTAGTTTTGTACCTTGTTGCAATTGCATGCATGTTTAAGGTGCATCCATCATATCCAGATGAAGATATTAGAAAGCGTTCAATTTTTGGAGATATAGTCGATGGATTTAAATATCTAAAGATCAATCGACCTGTATTTACTTTGCTTGTGCTTGGCCTAGTACCAACATTGTTAATAATGCCTTTTCAAGCATTATTGGTTGTATTTGCGGAAGAGGTATGGGTGGTTGGTGAGATTGGTTTTGGAGTTTTGCAAGCGGCTGCTGGTGTAGGGGGTATAGCAGGAGCCTTTTATGTTGCCTGGATTAGCACCTCTAATAAAAGATATCGACGTATGTTATTTTCGTTGATAATTCTTGCAGGAACTCTGGTTGGCTTTGCATATAGTCCATGGTTTTTATTGGCCTTACCACTGGTTTTTGCAGCTGAAATTGGTGTGACTGTCTTTATGACATTGAATAACACTGCAATCCAATTACTTATTCCAGATGCGGTACGAGGAAGAGTAATGGCAATACTTATGATGTCATTTGGGCTTACGCCTCTTGGAACTTTACCGATGGCTGCACTTGCTGAAAAATATGGTGCACCTATTGCAGTAGCATCTGCTGCAGGGCTTATGCTTTTGCTTACAGCAGTATTTTTTGGGCTTAGCGAAAATTTACGAAAAATTGATAGTTTAAGTGAACAGGCGATGTTAGATGATCTTGATCGTGAGTATGCGGATCCCTAAACAAATAAGTGGTGCTGAGGCGCAGAATCGAACTGCGGACACCCGCGTTTTCAGCGCGGTGCTCTACCAACTGAGCTACCTCAGCACAAGGTAATCCTATTTACTGCTACACCTGAGGGTCAAGAATACCACTTTTTCGTATTGAGCAATGCATCTTCAAGATCAAGAATATGCATTGCTTCTTCAGACCGGCTTTTAAATTCGACGCCACCTTTTTCAAGGGAACGGGGGCTAATTGTTAGTCTAATCGGTATACCAAGTAAATCAGCATCTTTAAATTTACTCCCAGGTGATTCATCTCTATCATCTATCAGAAATGTTAGAGCATAATCATTTGCAATTTCCTTCGCTTTTTTCAATACCTCTTGAATTTCTAAATCTTCGGGATTTATAACAACTATATGTATCTGATACGGGGTAATTTCCTTTGGCCAAATTATGCCTTTTTCATCAGAGTTAGCTTCGATAATTGCAGCTAATACTCTTTCAACACCAATGCCATAACAGCCCATTACTGCAAATTGTTCGATCCCTTGGTTATTTAAATATGTCACATCAAATGTGTCAGAATAGGCTGTACCCAATTTAAAAATATGCCCCAACTCAATCCCAGTTCGCAGCATCAATTTTTCAGGGCAGTTTGGACATTGATCACCAGCCTTTACTAGGGTTATATCTGTTTCTAAGTCTGCCTTCCAATCACGACCGTAGTTAACATTTGTGAGGTGGAAGCCCTCCCTATTAGCCCCTGCGATCATATTTTTACTTTGGACAACGGCTGGATCTACTATTGTATAGACATCTTCGATACCAATTGGTGATACATAACCAACTGCAAGCCCCATTGTTTGAAGCTGTTCATTAGTTAGTGTTTCCAGTTTTTCTGTATTTAATAGGTTTTGTAATTTTGTTTCATTTACTTCATGATCACCTTGAACCACTGCAAAAATAACTTTTTCATCAGCTTTATAAAAAACTGTTTTCGCAATATCTTGTTCTCCGACACCTAAGAATTCTGATAAATCTGTAATTGTTTCTTTTCCAGGCGTTGCTACATCGGATAAGTCTTTTTCTGGTTCCCTTGCATTATCTAATGCAGTATAAGTAGCCTTTTCCGAATTGGCTGCATAACCACATTGCGAGCAGTGCAAAATAGAATCTTCGCCGTATTCGCTTAGGAAAATAAACTCTTGGCTATCTTTCCCCCCAATTGCCCCGGAGTCCGCTTCCACGGGCATAGTACTTACTTCTAGTCGTTCAAAGATTGTTGTATATGCTTGAAATGCTCGATCATAAGAATGATCTAATCCTGCCCAGTCTGTATCAAATGAATAGGCATCTTTCATCGTAAATTCACGTATTCGAATTAGTCCGCCCCGAGATCTAGGCTCATCACGAAATTTACGCTGAAATTGATATAGAAGAATTGGTAAATCTCGGTAGCTTTGAAGGTTTTGTGCTGCAAGATTAGAGACTGCTTCTTCATGAGTCGGTGCTAATACGAAGGCTCTTTTACGTCGATCTAAGAGTTTAAATAGCACATTACCAAATCCGCTAAACCTTCCGCTTTTCTCCCAGATTTCGGTCGGTTGTAGTGCGGGTAAATGAATTTCTTGCCCATCAATATGATTCATTTCTTCTCTGATAATATTTTCGATATTTTGAAAAACGCGCCAACCGAGGGGGGTAAATGAATACAGTCCGGTAGCAAGGGTGGATATTAATCCTGCTCGGAGCAAGAGCTTATGGCTAGGTAATTCTGCTTCAGCTGGTGCCTCTCGTAGTGTTTTGTTAAATAATTTACTTAGGTACATGAAACCAACTTTTTAACTGCGACGCGGTAACTTTAAATCATTACTGTCAATAACAAGGGTCAAAGGACCGTAGTTAACCGACTGAACTGACATGTTGCTCCCGAATTCACCTTCAGCGCAACGTAGTCCATTATCACGTATAGAGCTGCAAAAATGTTTCCATATCGGATATGCATCTTTACTTTGAGCAGAGAGTTTAAATGATGGACGGTTACCTCGACGTACATTTCCCAAAAGAGTGAATTGGCTAACACACAGTGTCGAACCACCTGCTTCTAAACAATTAAGGTTCATTTTACCTTCGTTATCTTCAAAAATACGCAGTTTTGAAATTTTTGAAGCCATTAATGTGGCTTCTTCAAGAGTATCCTCAATCTCTATTCCTACAAGAATTAAAAGTCCTTTGCGAATTGAGGAAATTAAAGAAGTCTCAACTTTTACAGATGCAGAGTGGACCCGTTGTATTACTGCACGCATTAGGAGGAAGAATTTGATGAAGAAGATTTTTTCTCAGAACTTGAATTGCTGTTTTTATTATCCGAGTTATTTGGCAATGAAGTTGATTTGGTGGATGGGGACGTTTCAGATTTACTTTTACTTTTACTATCCGTGACGTAAAATCCGCTACCTTTGAAAACAACAGTTGGAGGATGAAGAATACGTTTTGCAGTCCCTTTTTTACATTTTTCGCAAGTGTGAGTTGTAGCCGCAGAGAAACTTTCACGCAAATCATAGTTTGCTTGGCATTTGTCACATTGATATTCGTAAGTTGGCACGATGTTTATCCTAGGAATATATTGGGCTAACTAATTGTCGGCGTCAAAGGTAAAGCAGCTTTCGCAACAAACGTTACAATGATAGTGGAGAGGTGCCCGAGCGGCTTAAGGGACACGTCTTGAAAACGTGCGTGGCAAAACCACCGTGGGTTCGAATCCCACCCTCTCCGCCAGACTCTATCAATTAACTATCAACGATACCACGAGTCCAAAAAGGATCTAAGGACTGTAAGACCGCACTTTGTTCAGGTGAACTTTGTAATTTTTCACCAGTTTCACTAGCCTCGTCATCCGTCTTTAACCCATCAGCTTGTGCAGTTGGTGCATCATCTGGCTCTAATATAAAAACATGCGAACCTGGACGCATTTGCTTGCGATACGAATGCGTCATTTTATGCTTTTGTATATTCAACATGTAGAGCCCAAAGACCCTTCATGATGCCCGGTTGATGACGGAAATCATTCTTTCCCTCTGCTAGAGTGAAGGTCTCCAGTCTCTGGGTTAGCCTTTCCCAAGCAATATTTTGCTCCAGTCTAGAGATACCAGCACCAGGACAGACACGAATACCCTGTGAAAATGTCATGTGTCTGCCAATGTTAGGACGATCTAGTTTTATCTCTTTGTTATCTGGATATTCTTCCTCATCTCGGTTTGCAGCTCCATAACGTAAGTGAAGTATGGAACCTTTTGAGATTTTTACACCTCGAATTTCTACATCTTTCGCAGCCATTCGAGTGGATAGCCCTTGTGTTGGTGAATGGAGACGCATTCCCTCTTCGCAGAAAAAACGAATTTTTGAAGGATCGGCCTTTAATTCTGCAAATAATGCAGGATCTTGAGCTATTAATTCAGCTTGTGCAGCTATCGCATATTGAGTCGTCTCTAGTCCGCCAATATGCATGCCGAAAAGTACACCAATAACTTCTTGATCGGTTAATTTTCTACCCATGGCCTTATACTCAACTTGCGTCAGAAAAGTAGTCATATCGTCACCAGGATTCTCACGCTTATATTTGACTTGTTCATGGACATACTCCATAAACTTTCCTAAATCCTCAGCATTCTCCTGTTCTTCCTCTGGAGACATCATATTTCTATGCCCTTGCCCGAAAACAAAACGGCGAACCTGAGCCTCTCCCCACTCTCTAAGCTTAGGAAGATCATCCAGTGGCCATCCGAGAATGGTAGTCATTACAAATTGAGGAAGAGGCGCGGCAAATTCGCCTACAAAATCTACTGCACCATCGTCGATCCAATTGTCTATTAATTCATCAACAAATTTTGTGACCATTTCACGATGTCGTGGTGCTCCAATGTTTCCTACCCATGGGTCAGTTAGCTCTATGCGATGCTGTTTGTGTAATTCGAGCGTTGGTCGCAATGTATTGCGAGCCATTGCATCAGAAAGTTGTGAGGAGTTCTTCCTCATACCGGTATTGGGTGTTTCATCACCTGTACCTGGGTAGCTAGGTTGTGGAAATGTTATAGGGTCACGAATAATGTCATAGATATCGGCATACTTCGAAATTATAAAACCATCAGTATCAGGAGTAGTTCCTTCGCCGGGGATACGAGTCACCGGTGATTCTGCGTGAAGAATTTCATAGGCTTCTGGCCAATATTCCTGTGCTCCAGGTGCAAAAAGGTCAATTTCCTCTAGATTCACCGGACATTTTATTTCGGCCTCAATCATGTCTTTATATTCTTCAGGAGGTGACATTAATGTCCACCTTGGATCCTTCGATTCCTGCATGTGTTGCTTAGATACTGAGCTTGTCATATTCTCTCCACTTGCGCTGTTAAGAAGCTGTATTAGTACCCAGAATAACAAGTTTAAGTGAACAAAGCGACATTTTTTCGTTAATTATTTTTATTTTCTATTATATCTAAGCAGCCTTGGGTGGTAGCTATTAATGGCCAAAGTGATGTCTTTATAGCATGTGGGTAAAGATGTTGAGCTAAAGCGTATGCGATAGGTGCAATTCCACTATTAATTGCCTTCTCAATTCGTGTAACTCTTCTTTCAACCCGTGTTAACGCAGTTTTAATTCTGGTATTAGGGTTTTCAAACGGAGCTCCATGTCCTGGAAAACAATAAGTGAAGTTGTAAGCTAATAGCTGTTCGAGCGATTTTACAAATGCTGGCAGTGATCTAAATCGAATATATTCGCCTGTTTCATTCGGTATGAACTGGATAGATGGGGTTGGATCAAATTCAGGTAAAAGCTGATCTCCTGAAAACAACCACCCTTCCGCAGGAACGGCAACGACAAAATTTCCGACTGTGTGACCTGGGCAAGGGATGAGTATTGCAGATTCTAAGTTTGTTTGTTCGCTCACAGTTCTATCAGGCATAAAAGGGGTAAAACTTAGCGTGCTTGGCCACCTACCGGAGGGAGTCCTATCTTGAATGCCTTTAGCAGCACGTTGTGCTTGTGTCCTACGTTTGTTTAACAGTTCACGTTGTATTCTGATTAAAGGTTCCGGTACTCCTGCGGTATCTAGCCACTGTATCGTTGCTGAAAATTCTGCTGGATTTGAAAAAATAGGCTCAGTAACCAATTTTTGATCAGCAGTTCCTATCCAGACGGGGATAGCATTGTTTTTCCAACTACTTCCCAAACTGGCATGGTCATGATGTCCATGTGTGATAAAAACAAGGTTAGGCTGGAGAGTTTTTATCTCCGACTGAATATGCGTCCACGCCCCTCTATAATTTGGTCCTGTATCAACTAATAGATTTTCATTGTTGCAACTTATCAAATAGATTGAATTATCTGATAATCGAATAACTTGGACTTTGTTCATAGGTTAAGGTTAACGTACAAATTTCTAGCGTTTTAAGAAAGAGGGAGTAATGGATTCAGAAACAGGATGGTCTGACCCGGCTAAAGAAACTAGATCTGACGAAGTAGATAAAGCTACAGAAGTACTTTCGGAAGACAAAAAACCCGATAGCAACTCCGATAGATTATCGCGTGATCATGTTTTACGTATTCAGAATATTGCTGAGAGATTGCACAATAATGTTGAAAAAGTGATTGTAGGAAAAAGCGATATTGTTAACCTTGCGCTCGTAGCAATTCTTTGTGAAGGGCATATTCTTCTAGAAGATGTTCCAGGTACTGGAAAAACAATGTTAGCGAAGACTTTAGCCCGCTCAATAGGTTGTTCCTTCAAAAGAATTCAATTTACTCCAGATCTAATGCCTTCTGATATAACTGGAATCCATTATTTTGATCAAAAGAGTCAAGACTTTGTTTTCCGTGAAGGACCGTTAATTAGCCAAATTGTATTAGCAGATGAAATCAATCGCGCAACACCGCGCACACAATCGGCTTTACTCGAAGCAATGGAGGAAGGACAACTAACCGTTGAGGGTGAAACTAACCAATTGCCACGTCCGTTTATGGTGATTGCGACACAGAATCCAGTTGAATTGGAAGGGACATTTCCGCTGCCAGAAGCACAGCTTGATCGGTTTCTTTTACGATTAAGAATGGGATATCCAGACGAAATTCAGGAGGATTTTATTCTGGAGAGATTTGAGCATGAAGATCCATTATCAGGTCTGGAGCCAGTGGCTGAAGCTGAAGAAATTATTGAAATGGCCGATGCCTTAAAAAACTTGCATGTAGATAGTTCAATCCGCAAGTACGTAGTTGAATTAACACGTGCTACTCGAGACGAGTCTGTATTTGAGTTAGGAGGAAGTCCAAGGGCAAGTTTAGCTTTATTTAGATCGGTACGAGCATATGCAGCTATTAATGGACGAGATTATGTTTTACCTGATGATGTAAAGAAAATGGCACCTCATGTTTTGGCACATAGATTAATTCTCTCTGCCCAAGCTCGGTTGCGAGGACGACAAGTCGAAGATTTCTTAGATGAAGTAATTGAACGTGTATCAATACCTTTAGAGCTATAGAAGGTAATAATGAATTTCCGTTCCTTATGGGTTCTTTTAGGCATCCCTCTTGTCATCGTAGGGTTGGCAGCTGATGTACCAATAATAACCGGGATAGGATTAATTATTACTATAGCCATTGCTCTTTCTCGCCTATGGAGTCGGCGATTATTTAATCGATTGGATTTAAATATCACGACTACTAATTCTAGGATGTATCAAGAGGAAGAAACATACATTTTAGTTGAGCTGGAAAATCGAAAATTTTTACCACTTCCCTGGTTACGAATTACTGTTCAGCTGAGCAATGAACTTGAAATTACTAGTGATAACATTAGAACTATCACTGGAGATTTGCATCAAACTGTTGTTTTACGTGGGTCTATAGGGTGGTATGAAAAAAAGAGCTGGAAAGTACCAATTACTTCGAAACATCGTGGTAATTTCAGAATTGAATCACCAGTAATCCATACTTCAGATTTATTTGGACTATTTCCTAGAAAGCAGCAATTTGATGTACGGACTTCTTTAATCGTTTATCCAAAAATAATAGAATTAAACGATTTTGGATTTCCTGCAGATAGACCCTTAGGTGAAAGCAAAGGGAGGAATCAACTATTTGAGGATCCTTTACGAATTGCTGGATTACGTGATTATGAACCTGGTGATTCCCTGCGTAGAATCGATTGGAAAGCAACTGCACGAAGGGGTGAGATACAATCCAAAGTTTACGATCCTTCAGCAGCTCAACATCTCTATGTATTTATGAATATAGATACTTTAAGTCATTCGTGGGAAGGATTTTTACCAGAGCATTTAGAGAGAACAATTTCAGTCGCTGCTTCTATTTCGGTTTGGGCCACCAACAATAAATTTGCAGTTGGTCTTTTGGCAAATGGATCTTTATTAGGTTCAGATCGTCCTCTAAGGCTTCCACCCTCGAGATCGAAAGTTCAAATTATAAAAATATTAGAATCACTTGCTGCAATTCAACCACTTACAATGGGGACTTTGACTGGAAGCATAAGGCGTGAAGTAGGCCGATTGCCGATTGGCTCAACGATCGTGTTAGTGGCTGCACACGTTCCTGAAGAGTTAGCCTCTGAGATACGCTATCTAAAAAATATTGGATATAGAGTCAGTATAGTTTCAACATCTGTTGAAACTACTTTTAAAGATCTAGGTACGGTACCAATTCAAGCGATAGACGAACATTTTAAGAAGGAACCTATAACTACATGATTGCTTCCTTCTCAGTGTTTTTAGTTATTTTTTCAGAGATTTTGATATTCTTCATGATCGCCCGTTATGTGGCACTGATTCCTGAAGAAATAGCTAGAAATCCACTTTCTTTTTTTTCGATAGCAGCGATAGCTTTTATTGGATTTTTAGCACCCAAAGTAAGCTTCTTCTTTTTTGGTGATGCATTTAAAAGAGTGGTTTTATCAACACTAATTGGTTTACTTGTATTGGCATTATGTTTACGAATTGAGTTAGCCGGCGATGTAAATATTTTTGATTTTTCCTGGATTTTGACACTGATTCGAGCAGAAGGTGATGTTGGTGCATATTCGGTTACCTTTTGCTTATCAAGTATTCTTCTTCTAGCAACTTGGTTGCGTGCTGCATACCACTCTTCAAATGGAATAGAGCTAGATACTTTACCTCGGTTTATTGTAATTCCCTTTGCTTTGGTAGCAATTTTGTTAACAATTTCAGCAGTTT
>CAYFHW010000026.1:0-16000 GCA_964343095.1 uncultured Anaerolineaceae bacterium
AAATAGGTGGTGATAAAGATACGGTTATAGCTATTGAAAATGCTGGACAGTTTCTCAAAGCTGGCGCAACTGCAGTGAAGCTAGAAGGTGGAAGACCTGTTGTTTCACTCGTTCATCGAATGGTCGAGGCTGGGATACCTGTTATGGGTCATTTGGGATTAACTCCCCAATCTGTGAATCAATTTGGGGGCCATAAAATACAGGGTCGGACGCCCGCAGCAGCAGCAAGAATTCTTAATGATGCACAAGCATTGGAAGATGCAGGCGTTTTTGCCTTGGTGTTAGAGACCGTTCCTGAGCAGCTTGCTTCCATGGTTACAAGTAGACTTTCAGTTCCTACTATAGGGATCGGTGCAGGTGTTAGCTGTGATGCTCAAGTGCAAGTTTTACATGATATTTTGGGTATATATGATGATTCTCGCATTCTCCATCATGCTAAGCGTTACGTTAACCTTGGTGAGTCTATTCGTGGTGCTATCCGTGCGTATGCTGACGAGGTTGTGGAAGGTTCTTTCCCAACTTCAGAACATGCGTTTAGCATGGATGAAGATGTACTCCATGAGCTGACACAAGCCTCAGGTAGCATAGTTGAGTGATCTTGGTGGGGCCCCCAAATGTCTCCGTACTCCTATGGAGATGCATAGATGGCGTGATGAGAATCCTGTAAAGCTCGGGTTGGTGCCAACAATGGGGTATCTCCATGAAGGTCATTTATCCCTTATTCGCCGTTCATGTGCTGAAAATGTTAAGACAGTAGTGAGTATTTTTGTTAATCCAACACAATTTGGGATAGGTGAAGATTTAGCTGTGTATCCTCGTGATGAGGAGCGAGACTTAGCATTATTAACTGAGATGGGGGTTGATGCTGTTTATATTCCCTCATCAGATTCTATGTATCCTCCTGATTTTCAGACCTTTGTTTCTTTAGAAGGTTTAACTAGACATTTGGAAGGTGCTTCTCGGCCAAATCATTTTCGTGGTGTGGCTACCGTTGTAACTAAGCTGTTTTCTGTTGTTCATCCTGAACGGTCTTATTTTGGTAAAAAAGATGCTCAGCAATTACGGGTTATTCAGAGATTGGTTGCAGATTTGAATATGCCGGTGGAAATTATTTCATGTGACACGGTACGTGAATCTGACGGTCTTGCCTTAAGTAGTCGTAATGTTCATTTATCGAGTGAGGAAAGAAAAGTGGCACCGTTGTTATATAAGTCATTACAGAAGGCACGCTCTCTTTTTGATAATGGTGAGCGCTGCGGAAACCTAATTCGTGATGCTGTGAGTGAAATTTTGAGTCAGGAATCATTGTTCGAGATCGATTATGTAAGTCTTACTGACGATCAAAGCCTAATAGAAGTTGAAGGTTTGATAGAGCGGCCTGGATTAATTATGGTTGCAGTTAAGTTAGGCTCTGTAAGGCTTTTGGATAATATAGAACTAAGGTTTTAGGTACGGAAAAATTGAAGACTGACGATTTTGACTATTTTCTTCCCCCGGAACGAATTGCACAGTTTCCAGTGGAGCCTAGGGATAGCTCAAAGCTGCTTTATTTGAATGTGCCAAGGGATCATTTGCAACACAGTCATTTTTTTGACTTGCCTCAAATTTTGAACCCAGGCGATTTAGTTGTTTTAAATGATACACGTGTGATGGCTGCTCGCTTTTTAGGTTTTCGTGAGAAAACTAATGGGGTGGGTGCAAAAGTCGAACTTTTACTTTTAAACCGTTTAGAAAAATCTCGCGAGTGGAGGGCTTTGATGCGTCCAGCACGTATCGCACGGCCTGGTGTACGTTTGGTGTTAGAAGCAAAGGAAGGCCCCTTAGCAGCTACAGTTCTTTCACGAGAAGGTGACTATGTTTTTGTTCGTTTGGACAGAGATATTGATTTGAATAACGACGGATTGCTGCCTCTTCCTAGGTATATAAAAAATTATGTTGGTGAGAATGAACGTTATCAAACTGTTTATTCCCATCAACCTACTTCAGCCGCTGCGCCAACAGCAGGTCTGCATTTCACTCCAGAACTTATCGAAGAACTAAAGGGTAAAGGTGTACATTTTTCTAGTATTACGCTTGATGTTGGTGCAGCAACATTTCTTCCTGTTAGAGGGAATGATCCAAATAAACATGTCCTTGATGCTGAACATTTCGAACTCTCTTCTAGCACTGCTGAAGCTCTAAATAATGCTCATCGTGATGGACGTCGTATCGTGGCGGTTGGTACAACAGTGGTGCGAACTTTAGAGTTTGTTTTGCAAAAGGGCTGGCCAATAAAAGCGCAGGAAGGGCATAGTGATTTGTTTATACTGCCTGGCCATAAATTTTTGGCGGTTAATGCTCTAATCACCAATTTCCACTTACCGCGTACTTCTTTGATGATGTTGGTGGCAGCATTTGTTGGTCGAGATCGACTTTTGGATGCTTATAGCGAGGCAATTAGGCAAAACTACCGATTTTATTCATTTGGAGATGCAATGTTTATAATTCCTGGTAACGGAGAGTCCTAGCTAGGCAGGCTCCAGCCAGCTTTATTTTTCTCAATGAGACCTTCCTTGGCTAGCGTTTCCAAATAGATAGCGGTGTTCTTTTTGTGATTGCTTGGTAGTAAGCGACGGATCTCATTTGTTGTACATGAAGGATTTGTTCTAAGGTGTTCTACTATTTGGCCCCGAGCGTATCTGGCAGTTGATTCAAATGGTTGCGATTTTTGCGTAGATGTTTGTAGAGAGGGTTTACCACGTTCTAACCAATGACAGTTGTTTTGCCAAGGGCACAAATCGCAAGAAGGGGAGCGTGATTGGCAAAGTAGTGCGCCAAGGTCCATAAGTGCTAGGTAATGTTTTCGGAAGTTTCGGCTTGGTTCGAGTTCCTCGAGTTGTTTTTGAATTATCTTTTTCGAATCAGGAGATGAGTTTTGAAGACCAAAGAAAGCTCTAGCTATCACACGTGTGATATTGGTATCTGCCGGGTATGATTTTTTGTTTGCGGAGAAACATCTGATTGCAGCTGCTGTGTATGATCCAATTCCTGGAAGCTCAAGCAATTTTTTTTCATCGATCGGAACTTTACTGGCGTACTGTGCTTCAATGAGCTGTGCTGTTCGATGTAAGTTAACTGAACGACGGTTATAACCGAGCCCTGACCATGCGTTAATTACTTCATTGAGCGGTGCCGAAGCAAGGGATTTGATATTTGGCCATTTCGTAATCCAATTTTCCCAGTGTGGTTTTACTCTTTCGACTTGAGTTTGTTGGAGCATAATTTCAGAGATCAGGATTTGATAAGAGTTTTCAGTTTTTCTCCAAGGAAGATCATGTCTGCCATTTTTTTTAAACCATATGTAGAGGTCCTTCCTCATTTCGCTTAAGTTTTTTGGAGGAACAGAAGTATTGGAAGTCATTAGTTAGTTCGAGTATTACGTGCTGTTAAGGGCAGTGTCCACAAAAATTTATTGACTTCAGATAATTTTCCGATTTTTTACGACTTATTTATGATTTGTTTCTGAATGCCGCGAAGAAGGCCGTTCATATCCGTATATCAGGCCATAAATAACTATGGCTGTTAAAGAAATTGCAGCTGCAATGCTACCTGCCTGAAATGCCTGTGGTGCATCAAATGAGTCGATGATTGCTCCACCAATTGCTGGTCCGATTGCCAAGCCAAGTCCACTCAAAGCCACCATCAATCCAATTAATGTTCCGCGATGACTAGCTGGGGCTAGATCCATCATACCTGCGCTGAGAGAGGGGACTGAAAGGACGTATCCACAAAAGATGAAAGCCGTAAATGCTGATGCCATGATGGGGTCTCGCGTTGCTGCCACTATGAATCCTCCGGCGATAACAAACAGTTGGCCTATGATGAGTGGAAGTGTTCTCCCTACACTATCCGCAAAATGTCCTGAGGGTATATATAAAGCAGCACCTGCAGCTATGGATGGGAATAGGAGGAGGGTTAATGTTGTAAAAGAAACCTCTAGTTGGTTTGTGCCATATGCTCTGATTGCAGGGATCATAATGCTCACCCCAACCATTATCAGTAAAACAAGAGAACTCCAAAATATGAGTTTTTTAGATAATGTTGTTTTTAACGGTGGTCGTTTTTCCCGTTCTTCTTTCGGAATTATGCCGCCTCCACGATATGCAGGGATGCGGAAAATAGCTATTAGCAGTGCTAGTGCGATTGCTGCTATAGCTAATATAAAGAGCAGTGTTGGTAGCTGATTTACTACAAATGCTCCTATAAGTGCACCAATTCCAAAACCTACTAGTTGCGCTACATTTAAGAAACCGACAGCTTTCCCTCTATCTGATGCTTCGTAAAAGTCCGCACTTATTGCGTAAACTGCGGGCCATAAAAATGCCGTTGCTAGCCCGAATACTGCTGCGAAAATAAGATATGCATGCGCATCCCAAAAGATTCCCATTAGAACTAACCCGATTAGCATTAAGCTGAATCCAAGTACCATTCCGAGTTTTCGTTCTATACGATCGCTTAGAGCACCTGCGAAAGGTTCAAAAATGAACCTGGAACCTCCGTAAATGGCAAGTAAATAGCCAGTCCATGAATCTCGTGCTTCTAATTCTAGGGGTACAAATTCTTGGAAAATCGCAAATAGCACTATGCCTAGAGCAATTTGTGCGAAAAGAACAGATGCAGCAAGAGGGTATGGTGCTTGCCCGAGCCATGTTCTGATTATTTTTATCACCGTTGAACTTTAAGGCTTTATTTTCTAAGAAACACAAATATATAAAAAGTTTCTCTTGTACTACGATAAATGTATGAGTAAACGTTTTGAAGAAAGTAACACAACTTTTAGAGAAGCAATCAGTGGTATTGATGACGATGTTGATTTGTTTGGTGCTGCTATGGTTATTAGCTCAGTGGGTTTTTCCGATATCGAACCTTCAATTTATCTAAAAGAACTAGATCAATTTTCCGATTCGGTTGAAAGCCAAATGCATTCGGCGATGTCAGCGAGAAAAATAGTTTCTTTGGTAAATACTGAATTGTTTGAAAATCAAGGTTTTCGAGGTAATAAAAATGATTATTACAACCCTGATAATTCGTATTTAAGTCGTGTCTTTGATCTGCGTTTGGGGATTCCAATTACGCTTTCAGTTATTTATATGGAGGTTGCACAACGTATTGGACTCGAATGTGATGGTATCGGGTTCCCGGCACATTTTCTTATTAGATGTGGAGGTGAGAAATCGGAATTGTACGTAGATGTTTTTAATGAAGGTAAATTAATGTCACGCCAAGACTTATTTCTTCGCTTAAAAGAGCAAGGGTTTCTTGGTGATTCCGGTGAATCTTTTATTGCTGCAGTTACGCGACGGCAAATACTTCAGCGCATGCTTACCAATTTAAGAATTGCTCTCCGTCGTATTAATGATTTTGAACGTTGGCTTCCGGTGACTGAGTTGCAATTGATTCTCGAACCTTGGAATTCCGCTCTTTTTCTTGAGCGTGGGATGGTTCATTTTACCAACAGGGAATTTAAAAATTCTCTTGAGGATTTACAACAGTATATTGAAATGGAACCGGATAATTCTAATGAGGATGTTATGCGGATAATTGAAGTGTTAAAGAAGTACCAAGATGATTGATACTTTCGAGGTAACCAATAAAATACCTAGCTTGGGTATCTATATTCATATCCCGTTTTGTATAAAAAAGTGTGGGTATTGTGACTTCAATACCTATTCCGGATTGGACAATCTCAAATCGGATTATACAAATGCAGTGATTAAAGAAATCGAAGGTTGGGGACAAAAGGCACCCCAATGTGTTGTGGACTCAATTTCTTTTGGTGGTGGTACCCCTAGTGAGATGCCCGCTGAACAATTGGGTTCGATACTTGATGCAGTTAAGGAAAATTTTTTTGTTTCAGAGAATGCAGAAGTGAGTTTGGAAGCTAATCCGGGCACTTCCACCTCAAATTCCATGAAATCTTTTGTAAGTACTGGATTTACAAGAATTTCTTTTGGTGCACAGTCATTTTCGGATCGAAATCTAATGTTCTTAGACCGTATTCATTCGGCAGAGACTATAGCTACATCCTTGGATCTTGCGGAAATAGCAGGTTTTACAAGTATTAATTTAGATCTTATGTATGGCTTGCGTGAGCAAACATTGGATGCATGGGATCGTGATCTCAAAACTGCTTGTAAACTTAAGCCTGATCATTTTTCCTTATACAATCTCACCGTGGAGGAGGGAACTCCTCTTTACAAGAGAGTAAAACAAGGGGAAGTTACTTTGCCTAGTGACGATATTTCTGCTGATTTCTATGAGTATGCATGTAAAGAACTTTCAAACAGTGGTTATGTGCACTATGAACTCTCTAATTGGGCTAAACCAGGTCATGAATCGAAACATAATTATGGTTATTGGACTTGGAAACCATATCTTGGAGTAGGTGCAGGGGCACACGGTTTTTTAGAAGGCTTTCGATTTGAAAATATTGCACATCCTGGTGCATATATAGATGCATTAGAAAAAGGCCCGACTCCTGAATCAGTAATTCTGAAAAGAGAGAGGCCTAACCCTGAAGTCTCTACTTCTGATTGGATTACTACACATTTCCGGTTAATCAAGGGGTTTGAGGAAAGAGATTTTTATGAGGAGTTTGGTGCAGAAATAGAGACAATTGCAGGACCAATCCTCTCTGAACTTTGCGAAGCTGGCGTAATTGAGCGTTTTAATTCGACGATTCGGTTAACTTCCCGAGGTAGGCTTTTGCATTCAGAAGTAGCCGTAAAATTTCTTGTGTATTTAAGTGGCTTTGATTTGACGAAACATGTCAGGAAGGTGTAGGGCTGAAAATAATGTATGTCATAGGCACTGCAGGGCATGTGGATCATGGGAAAAGTACCTTAGTAAAAGCTCTTACGGGTATTGAGCCAGATCGTTTGCGTGAAGAAAAGGTTCGCGGTTTAACGATTGACTTGGGTTTTGCTTGGATGGAACTTCCTTCAGGTCGTTCTATTAGTATTGTTGATGTACCTGGGCATGAACGTTTTATAAAAAACATGTTAGCTGGTGCTGGTGGTGTGGATTTAGCTCTTATAATTGTTGCTGCGGACGAAGGTCCGATGCCACAGACAATCGAGCATTTACAGATCTTGGAGCTACTTGATATTCCAGATATTATTATTGTGATAACTAAGTGCGCGCTTGTTGAAAGCGAGTTTGTTGATTTAATTCAAGAAGAGATTTCCGAAGTTTTGACGGAAACTCGTTTTAAAAATGCTCCGATAGCGAGAGTTGATGCATTAACTTCTGAAGGTTTGCCTGATCTTTGTCATGTAATTGATAGTGCCTTAGACAATATTCCTCCGAAACGTGACTTTGAACGTCCACGTCTTCCGATAGATCGTGCGTTCACTATTAAAGGTTTTGGTGCAGTAGTGACTGGCACACTTTTGGATGGACCTTTATTTCTCGGGCAAGATGTTCATATTCAGCCTGGTGGTCTGAATGGACGTATACGTGGTTTGCAGAGACATGCAACAAGTGTTGAAAAACTTGATCCGGGCACAAGGGCTGCGGTTAATTTAAGTGGGATTCGTACTGAACAATTACAACGAGGTATGGTTTTATCTGCGCCTGGTACGATGATTTCTGCACATAGCCTGGATGTTTTATTGAAGGGGTCTACGAATTTGAAGCATCCTATTCAAAATAATGCAGTACTCACTTTTTTGTCCGCTACTTCAGAAACTCAAGCAAAGGTGAGATTACTGAATAAGGATACATTGGAGGCAGGTGATTCTGTTTTTGCACAACTTGTTTTGGATCAAGATGTTGCTGTACTTGTGCGTGATCATTGTATTTTGAGAACTCCTAATGATACCGTTGCCGGAGGGCCGATTGTTACAATTAATCCCCGTAAATATCGTCGTTATGATTCCTCAGTGATAGAAGTTCTCAAACATACTTTGGAGGGGAGTGTGGAAGGCCGTTTAATCAGTTCGGTTGCCGTTGAACCTTACCCGAAAGATAAGATTGCTTCTTTATTAGGTGTGAGTGAAAGTGTTGCCGTATTGGCGATCAAAAACTGTGCCAAAAATTCTGAGGTTACGGAATATAAAGGTTTTCTTTATGGTTCCAATTGGGTTGAGGCGGCGATTACTTCAATTCATGATGTCTTGCAGAATTATTTTTTAAACCACCCTTTAAAGCGAAGTGCACCAAGGAATTACGTGCAAAGTGATGTGGCAATTTCAGGTGTCCACTTTGATTTTGCTATAGAGAGTGCTGTCGCTGAAGGTATTGTTGAGATATCTGATAGCCAAAGGAGTGGTGAATTGATGCTACCGGATCGCGTCGTTTCTTTAACAGACAAGCAAAAGGAATCAAGTGAGGAGTTCCTTGCTATTTTACGCGAGGGTTCAATGAGTCCCCCTACCGGTATCGTGATTGAGGATGAGCTGCTTGCGTGGCTTATTGAAGGAGATGTCATTGTGGATACAGGATCAGGTATTTATTATGACCGAGTTGTGTTTGGCGAAATAGAGAAAGAAATTAAAGAGCATATTTTAGAAAATGGTTCGGCTAGTCTTGCTGAAGTGCGTGATCTACTAGGTATCAGTCGTAAATATGCACAGGCCATATTAGAGCACCTGGATGTTTTGCAGATAACTAGGCGTACAGGAGATGTACGCCTCCTACGTTAAACGGATACAGATTAACTATTTGCAGGTGAGCCTTTTAGTTCTGTCTTGATTTTTCTATAAAACTTAGAAAAGTCCTTTTGCTCCCATGCGACAAGAATTTGCGCTGCAAGTCCAATACTGCTGTAAGTTCCCACGACAACACCAGCAAGCATTACTAAAAGGAAAACATTTATTGTTGATCCCCCAATTAGGAACATAGCTATTATCGTTAATAGGGTTACGAACGATGTATTAATAGAACGGACTAGAGATTCTGTAAGGCTAACGTCTACAACAGTTGCGAAGGGAGTATCAGGACTTCTTGTTAATACGTCACGTACTCGGTCGAATACAACGATGGAGTCGTGAACGGAAAATCCTATCACAGTTAACATTGCAACAATAAATGCTGTATCTACTTCTGTTCCTGAAACTTTGGCAAGTAGTGAGAAAAGTCCCAGTACAAATAATGCATCGTGGATTAAAGCAATAACTGCGCATGCTCCAAAGCGCCATGAACGCCGAACACCCCGAAATGCAAAGGAAATATAGAGAAGAATTACTAGAGCTGCTACTCCGACGGCAATACTGGCATCACGTGCGATTTCCTGTGAAACAGTTCCGGAAATTGTTGCGTAATCTAATCTTTTTACTTCGCCAAAACGATTTTCTAAATCACGCATAATTGTGTCTATTTCCCCAGGTGGAAGTGGTCCAACATCGCCGGTAATGGGGGGGGACCCTTCGAGTTCTCGCGTACGAATCAGATAGGATGAGGACCCAGTTCCTTGTATCTGTGCTCCCTCGTAGCCTATCTCTGTTAATGCAGTACGTAGTTCCGATTGTTCAATTTCATTACTGAATTCAAGTGTGAAAGTAGAGCCACCAGTAAATTCGATACCTGGGTTGAGACGTGGAGGAATTAGAAGAATGACTATTGCAGAAATAAGGACTATTGCTGATAGTCCCATTGTTAGCCACCGACGTTTTGAAAATTCCAACCACTGTCGTTGTTTATCTCGTTGTCCATCGGTAGAAGATGAGATATTGAAAAGGCTTAATGAATTTCCTAAGCGAGTTCCTACTATCATTCTTAAAAATGTTCTTGTAACTATTATCGCTGAAAACATACTGATAAGAACGCCGATTGCTAAGGTTATTGAGAACCCTCGCACAAAAGAGGCACCAAATTGCTCGCCGAACCAAAACAAAATAAAACATGTGATCAATGTCGAAATATTTGAGTCTCGTATAGAAGGCCAAGCTCTTTTGAAGCCGGTCTCGACAGCATTTGAAAGGGGGCGTCCTTTTTTAAGTTCTTCTCTCAACCGTTCGAAAATTAAAATATTTGCATCAACTGCCATTCCTACGGAAAGAATAAATGCCGCAATTCCAGAAAGGGTTAAGGTAACAGGCCAAAGTTTAAAAACAGCGAGAGTTAGTGCTACATAAACAAGAAGTGCGGCAGAAGCAAGGACTCCAGGAAGTCGATAAGCCAATACCATGAAAGCTAATACTGCTAATAATCCAATTTCAGCAGCATTTACAGACTTCTTAACTGAATCATCACCTAGAGTTGCACTGACTTCATTTGATTGAATTGTTTTTAATGGGATTGGCAATGCGCCTGCATTTAATTGTTTTGATAATTCAGATGCAATTGTAAAACTTTCCAAACCTGTAATAACACCTACGTCGCTGATGACTCCTTGGATAACTGCGTTGGAAATTAGTTCACCGTCAAGAAAAATAACCATTCGGCGACGTTGATCATTGATTTCAAAAGTGAGTGCATTTGATGTAATTTGACGCAGTAATTTGCTTCCAGTTTCAGTTGTTTCAAAAACTACTTGGAAAGTTGTTCCAATTCGTTCGGGGAAAGTGTTGTTTTTTAAATGCTCGCCAGTCATTGCAACGCTTTGGCCGTTGATCTCTCCAGTTGCTGGCTCTATTTCTCCATTTTCATTAAAAACAAAGTATTCCAAAGAAGCAGTTCTTCCTATTAGCCGTTCAGCCTCTTCAAGGCTTATGCCAGGCAGCTGTACTTCTAGGCGATGATTACTAGACAGTGAAACCTGTGATTCCGCTACCCCGAATTCATTGATACGTCGTTCAATAACTGTTTTTACCACTTCAAGGGCAGAATCTAAATCCCCCTGGTAGCCTGCAGGTGGGTTTGCTTCTAAAACTAGGTGAGCACCACCTTGTAGGTCGAGCCCTAATCGTAAGGTTTCTCGTTCATATCCTCCTACGGAAAAGCCTTTTCCTTCAGGCCAAAAATTTCCCGGGAGATATCTAGAAGGTGTACTTGGCCATACAATTACGAGGCAAAATACAGCTACAGCAATAATGCTCGCAAACAAAAAAACCGTCGATCTACTACGCATAAATCTTAATGGACCCTTTGTTGTTTTGAGGTATTTTCAATTTGCTCAGGTTCATTTTCTTCGATGGGCTCCAGTGTTGTAAGCCTACGTTCCACCGCATCCAGAGTTGTACGAATTTGAACATCAGGTGCAATTTCCAACAAAATTTCAGTATTTCCTTCAGCAGGCGTTAAAATCTCTTTTACTTCGCCAATTATGCCTCCCGTCGTTACAATCTCATCGCCAATTTGCATTGCGCTCATCGCTCGTTTACGGTTCCGTTGTTGTTTTAAAACTGGTTGTAGAAGAATAAAGTAAAAGGCTACCACCGCAAGGACGGTGTAGAAAATGATGCTGAACATTACACCCATAGTCGACTCCTATCCCTACTTGTCTAGCCTGGATATATTAACTATAGCTGTAACTTCTCTTTTGCGCGTATCGCTGAAAAATTTGATTTTATCCAGAAGTGTTTAAATTACACAATTTCAGAATCCTTGCAAAGAATTCACAGTACCGGTAATGTCTGTCCAAAGTTTGATATGGCCCTTTGGTGGCCATGCCGTCTGCTAATTGAATGAGTAAAATTGGGATGACCCAGCCCTCTACATCTTGAAGGAAGCTTTGAATAGATTGTTTGGGAGGTGGCCAAGATTGCGCAAGCCTCCCTGCTCTTAAGTGATAACGGATAAGTAGCCTAACAAATTTCCTCGAAGATGCTTCCAAGCCAATTTCTTCTAAACGTGAAGATATAAGTTCAGCGCCTATTAAGCCGTGTTTTGGGAAAATAATGCGTCCATTTTTTTCGATTGCGGACTCTGGCTTACCGACATCATGTAAGAGGCATCCGAGGCGCAGTAAGACTTCTATTGGTAGCCCATCAATTTTTTTTTCTAACAATGTACTGATTTCATCCCAGTTGATAGTTTTTCGGAAAATATTGCTCCAATCATTTTGTTTTAATAATCGATCAAAGGCGCCTACGGTGCATAGGTTATGATTCAGTACATCGTAGTAATGGAGGGTTGGTTGTATGAAATTTCGGCCTGTTTCCAGTTCAGGTATGATCGTTGTGAGCGTACCTGTGTCGTCCATTTCGCGTAGAGCATTTTCTGAGTCACGAGAGTGTAAGGCTTTAAATAACTGATTGGTCAGTTGGTTATGGAAATTAAGCTCGTGGGTGAGCTTTGTCGTATTGTTCCCGAAGGTGTTCATTTGTCAATTGTGTATAGATTTGCGTTGTTTGAAGGCTTGCATGACCGAGTGCTTCCTGTAATTCCCTCAAGTTACGGCCACCGCTCAATTGATGTGTAGCGTAGCTATGACGCAACATATGAGGCGTTACAGTAAATCCTATACCAGCCTGTTGCCCATATAGTTTGACAATTAACCAAAACCCTTGACGAGTTAAGCGCGCTCCTCTTCGGTTTAGAAAAAGTGCTGGGTCAGGATTTCCTTTATTTGCTTTTTCAAATTTAGGGCGTACCTCATTGAGATAGCGCTTTAGATCCTCGATGGATGATGGTTCTAGAACGAGTATGCGTTCTTTTTCACCTTTTCCAATTGTTCGCAATGTTACAGGTGAGCTACTAATAGTTATATCTTCTAGGTCAAGTGCAACTAACTCCGATGCTCGGAGCCCAGTGCCATATGCTAATGAGAGCATTGCTTTATCGCGTAGAGCTTCAGGTGTTTTTTTTCGTGCAGGTTGTTCTAGTAAATCATCGACTTCTTCAACGGTTAGAAATTTAGGTAAGCCCTTGATCATTTTAGGGGATTCAAGACCATCAATAAGTTCTTTTGATAAGTGTCCTTCACCAACGAGGAATTTTATAAAGGTGCGTGCTACAACTGTTTTGCGAGCCAAAGTAGTTTCTTTATAGTTGCGCTCTCTTAAGGATACTAGATAAGCTTGGATTTTTGATTTGGTAAGTTTATCTTCAGGAGTGGTTGTTTCATTAGAGTCGTAGTTTGTAAGAAATTTTTTTAGTTGATTTAAGTCAGTGGCATATGCTTCCATAGTGTTGCTTGATGCCAGTTTTTCTTCTTTTAAGAAATCTAAGTATTTTTCGATTAAATTATCAATCATAAGTTAACAGCTTTGTGTAGGTAGGAATCGTATCGGTTATGTCGGCTTGGGTCTAGCTTCCTTTAATTAATCGTATCCATCGTCTTTTGCCAACACGAATTACTGATCCGGGTATTACCGTTAGGTTTTCATCAGAGACAGGGTTTCCGTCAATTGAAACCGCACCCTGTGACAAGAGGCGTTTTGCTGCTCGTCTAGACTCAGTCAAATTTGCTGAGGTCAAAATATCAATTAGAGAGTAGTCATCCGTTACGTGAAATTCTGGTATTTCGTCAGGTTCTTGTCCTTTTTGAACAGTTTGTTTGAAATGTTCAGCTGCTTGTTTTGCGGCTGTAGAGTTGTGTAGTTCTTTGACGATCGTCAGTGCTAGGTTCTGTTTTTCTTCCATAGGATCAGCTGTACCTGATTCCAGTTTTCCTATTATTTTCTCGACTTCTCTCCGATCACGATTTGTTGCAAGCATTAGGTAGTCTGGGATAGCTGAATCAGGTATAGACATCACTTTTCCAAACTGCTCAAATGGCTCATCGTCTAGGCCAATAAAATTCCCTAAGGACTTGGACATTCTAGCTTTTCCATCAAGGCCCACTAGGATAGGCATTGTTATAGGGACGTGTTTTCGCTGACCATGTAGCGTTTGAATTTTTCTTCCAGCCATCAAATTAAACAATTGTTCTGTGCCCCCTACTTGTACGTCACAATCGAGGGCCATTGCATCGTAGCCTTGCATAAGTGAGTAGAGAAATTCATGGAGGTAGATTGCATCTTTACTTTGTTGACGTTTTTTAAAGTTGTCTCGGGAAAGCATTTCTGCCACAGTAAAGTCTGAGAGCATTTCAATAAGTTCAGTTAGCTTGAGTTCACTTAACCATTCCGAGTTATGCCGGAGTTCCGTTTCTCCCGGATGCAGAAATTTGGTGGCTTGTGAAAAGTATGCCTTTTCATTGGCTTTAATATCATGTGAGGTTAACTGTGGCCTCAGTTTGTTTTTGTCTGAAGGATCTCCTATTAATGCAGTTGCATCACCAATTAAGAAAATTGCAGAATGTCCAAACTCTTGGAACTGGGATAATTTTCTCAAAGGTACTGTATGACCTAGGGTCAAAGAGCTTGCAGTGGGATCTATGCCGAGATAGACCTTGAGCGGTCTATCTTCCTCTAACAAACTTTTTAATTCTGCTGAGAACGTTTTGTAGAGCCCTGCATCACCGTAGTCAACACCACTCATTAGAACATAAAGTTGTTCTTCAACAGGGGCCATTTTCCTAGTCATTCATGATATCCCGTATATGTGTCACGTCTTTTTCAATTTGTGTTTTCAACATTTTAAGGTCTTCAAATGTTTTTTCACCTCGAATTTTAGTAATTAGTTCTATTTCTATGCGTTTATCATAGAGGTCACCCTCAAAATCTAGGATATGTGTTTCTATTGATATATGTCCTTCATCAAATGTAGGTCTTTCCCCAATATTTGTTGCACCATGGTAGATATGATTCTCATTCTCTATAAAAACTCTAGTCGCATAAACCCCAAACGCTGGAAGGAAGCGGTCTGCAGCAACGGATATGTTGGCAGTTGGGAATCCAAGCATACGTCCACGCTCATATCCATGGACTACTGGTCCTGCTAGTCGATAATGTCTGCCAAGTAATGTTTTGGCTTCTTCTAATGACCCTTGCTCAAGGCTAGCTCTGATTTTCGTGGATGAGCAACGTTCATTTCCAACCAAAAACGGCTGTATTGTAATTGTTTCAAACCCAATTTTCCTCCCAAGGATTTGCATTCGCTGAACCGTGTCGCCCGGAGCTCCTCGACCAAAGGCAGCATCCGGCCCTAATACGAGCAGACGCATCCGCAATGTTTGATGAAGTTCTTCAGCTAGTTCTTCAGCTGTGATCTCGGCAAGTTCAGAAGTGAATGTGAGAGGCGCGACCCATTTTGCACCATTTTCTTTTAGCAATGTGATACGTTCTTCAAGAGATGTAAGGTAACGTGCATGTATTTCCGGCTTCAAGACGGTGATTGGATTTGGGTGAAGCGTAATAACTCCTGGCTCTAATTTTTTTTTGCTTGCCTCATCATAGAGGCACTTTAGAAGAGCTTGATGTCCAAGATGTACTCCGTCAAGAACACCTATCGTTACTGCTGTATTGGCAGTGGACTTAAACGCCTCCAACTGTGTACGAACCAAATGTGTTACTGACATAACTTTCCCTAAATTACTGCCGCTTAACCCCATCTTCTACTGCTAAGGGTGTGTAATCTAGTCATTGATGTTCCTTTATGCTTTGATTTTGATTTGGGCGATCATTATTTTCGTGCTTTCTTCGATTCAAAATCCTTTAAATCTTGGATCTTCAATAATTTTTTCGATAGCTTTCCACTTAGTTGAATACATAGTTTTGGCGTTCCTAGTAGCGATTGCATTTCACCGTACAAATCGATTTTCAAACTTAATCTTTTTAGTTGGGTTTCCTTTGCTTTTGGTTGCTTTATATGCTGCAAGTGACGAAATTCACCAAAGTTATGTTGATGGTAGGCAAGCTTCAGTTAAAGATTTTTATATAGATGTTTTTGGGGCTAGCTTAGGCATTTTTTGTGCGAGGTTCTGCATTTTTTTGAGATCTAGGTTGGCTCGGTAGTCAATGCTGCAATTGTTATATCCCCGAAATGTTGTTCTTGGACAACCTCGCATACGCCAAGTTTTAGTAGTTCTAGTAAAGCTAGAAAGGTCATGACTATTTCTAAACGAGTCAGACATTGCTCAAGGGTGGCACGGAATGAAAGTTGGGGTTGTTCTTGTAATTGTGTTTTTAACAAATCCACTTGTGCTGCTAATGTAACTGTCCTTCTTTGAACAATGGATTCTTTCCTAGATTTT
>CAYFHW010000027.1:0-10156 GCA_964343095.1 uncultured Anaerolineaceae bacterium
GCTGCAATGGGACCAAAAACGGTAAGTAATATAGTAGCCAAGCCAATATAAAAACAAATGATTTGGCGCCTAGTCACAAGTACAGAAACTTGATTTCGTAACATGTTTGCGGACTGATTGACCTTCCGTTTTTGCATATGTGGAATGGTCTGCCTAACCAAGAGCCAATAAGCAACACCGCCCACAAAAATTAAATAAATAGGTATTGGCTCGACTGCAAATGTTAATAAAACTTCTGGAAATTCAGGTACAGGAACATCAGACCATGAACAGATAAAAACCATTCCTATAGGTAAGCCCCCATCCCCAATACGAATGAGGAAAGTGGCCCCAACTGCAACAAAAAAGAGAAATACCAACAGGTAAATAACGTTGCGGTTTTTTTCTAGAGGATCCAGCAGTTTAAAAGTTCTAAACATCAAATTGGAACTAACTCACTTAAGGGACATGGGCCTGGGTGGATTCGAACCACCGACCAACCGGTTATGAGCCGGACGCTCTTACCACTGAGCTACAGGCCCCCAATACCCCTCAGTATAGGGGGCTAAATCGAAAGAAGCGCGGAGACACCACAAGCATGTGTATAATTAGGATATATAGATTTAACCAGGAGAACCCGTGGATAGCTTCTCAAGTAGGGCAAAATTTCTTATCACCGATAACAAGGGGCACGATCAAAGTTTTGAGTACTTTAGACTTGATAAACTTGAAGAACTCGGCATAGGCCAAATCAATCAACTCCCTTTTACGCACCGCATACTTTTAGAGAATTTACTTAGGAATGAAGACGGCGCAAACGTAACCGAAGATTCAATTCGTGCATTGGCTAATTGGCAACCAAACTCAAATACTCCCCAAGAGATCTCTTTCACCCCCGCCCGAGTCTTGCTCCAAGACTTCACAGGGGTACCGGCAGTACTTGATCTAGCTGCGATGAGAGGAGCACTTCGTGATCTTGGAGGAAACCCTAATCTTATTAACCCAAAGCAACCAGTAGACTTGGTCATTGATCATTCAGTCCAAGTTGATCAATACGCTGAAGAAAACGCATTCCACGAAAATGTTCTGCTGGAATACGATCGAAACTTAGAACGTTATCTATTCTTGAGATGGGGCCAACAAGCTTTTGAAAACTTCCAGGTCACCCCACCGGGAACCGGCATTGTTCATCAAGTCAACCTAGAGCATCTTGCCAAATGTGTCTTTGAAAATGAAGGCATGACCTATCCAGATACAGTTATAGGTACTGATTCACACACCACAATGATTAACGGACTAGGCATACTTGGATGGGGAGTTGGCGGCATCGAAGCTGAAGCTGCAATGCTAGGCCAACCAGTACCTATGTTAGTTCCTGAAGTAGTAGGTTTTCGTATTACTGGACAGCTCCCTGAAGGAACAACAGGTACTGACCTCGTACTAACTATTACTGAACAACTGAGAAAGCTTGGTGTTGTAGGAAAATTTGTCGAATTCTTCGGCTCAGGATTAAGCAACCTACCTCTCGCAACACGTGCAACTATCTCCAATATGGCTCCAGAATATGGGGCCACTGCAGGGTTTTTCCCCATAGATCAAGAAACATTGCAATATCTAAAGTTAACTGGAAGAGACACAGACCTCGTACAAAAAGTTGAGACCTACTGTAAACTTCAAAACTTATTCCGTACCGAAAAAACACCTGACCCTCACTACTCTCAGACATTAGAGCTCGACCTTTCATCTATACAACCGTCTATATCGGGTCCTAAGCGTCCCCAGGATCGGATTGAGTTAAGTGAAGCAAAAACATCTTGGAATGCAACTCTTGCAGAAACAAAAGCATCAACCAGTGAAGCCACTACAATCCAGCGTGGCGCTGATAGTTTTCAACTGTCAGATGGAGCAGTAGTTATTGCTGCAATAACAAGCTGTACCAATACATCAAACCCAGAGGTTATGGTAGGTGCAGGATTACTTGCAAAGAAAGCAGTGGAGGCTGGTTTAGAAAGAAAACCTTGGGTTAAAACAAGTCTCGCACCAGGTTCGAAAGTTGTTACTCGTTATCTAGAAGCTGCTGGACTAACCTCTTACCTAGATAAACTTGGATTTAACCTTGTCGGATATGGTTGTACAACATGTATTGGTAACTCTGGACCAATCGAATCTGATATAGCTGAAGCCGTTACTGACAACGAAACAGTTGTCGCTGCCGTGCTTTCCGGGAATCGCAACTTTGAAGGACGCATTAATCCAGTTGTCCAAGCAAATTATCTCGCATCACCACCATTAGTTGTCACATATGCTTTGAAAGGCCATATGGATTTTGATCCATTCCACGACAGTATTGGGACGAATAGTGACGGAGAAAATATTTTTATGCGTGATATCTGGCCTACACAAAAAGAAATATCTGAGACAATCGAAAAAGCTGTAACGTCCCAACTCTTTGAAGAAGAATATAACCAGGCTTTTACAGGAGATCAGCTATGGCAAAATCTTGAGACTCCTTCTGGCGGACTCTATGAATTCGCTGACGAATCTACCTACGTTCGTAACCCTCCTTACTTTGAACAATTCTCATTGGAAACACCTGAAATCAATGACATTGCCAATGCCCGGGCTTTAGTCAAAGTTGGTGATTCAGTGACTACTGACCATATTTCACCAGCTGGCATTATCAGCCCAGTAAGCCCAGCAGCTGATTACCTCATGGCCAATGGTGTTGAACCGCAGAATTTCAATTCGTACGGAGCCCGCCGAGGTAATCATGAAGTAATGATGCGTGGCACCTTTGCAAATATTCGCTTACGTAATCAACTTGCTCCTGGCACCGAAGGCGGATTCACACATTATTTTCCAAGCAACGAAGAACTAACAATTTTTGAAGCTTCAAAACGTTATATTGCAGAGCATGTCCCACTTGTTGTTCTGGCAGGAAAAGAATACGGAACAGGATCATCCCGTGATTGGGCAGCTAAAGGCCCCATGCTTCTAGGTGTAAGAGTCGTTATAGCAGAATCATTTGAGCGTATTCACAGAAGTAATCTTATTGGGATGGGGATTCTTCCACTGCAGTACAAGAATGGCGATACCGCAGAAAGTTTAAGAATTCAAGGAAACGAAACCTTTGATTTCAAGGGCTTAACCAAAGGGAAATTACAACCGGGAAGCGACGTTGAAGTTATCTTGACTTCAACAACTGGAGCAAAAAATACCTTCATTGCACAGGCACGAATAGACACTCCTGTTGAATTAGACTATTTCCAAAACGGTGGCATTCTACAGTTCGTACTTAGAAAGTTAGCTACTAACCCTACGCCATAGCACTTTGTAAGCGATCATCTAGAGCAGCTAGAAAGCCTTGCGTGGTCAACCACTCTTGATCAGCACCAACAATAAGCGCAAGATCTTTAGTCATTTGACCAGACTCGACTGCATCAATACAGACCTGCTCCAAAGTGTTCGCAAATCCTGCTAAATCATCGTTGCTATCAAGTTTTGCTCGATGAGATAAACCTCTAGTCCATGCAAAAATCGATGCAATTGGGTTTGTAGATGTTTCTTGACCTGCCTGGTGCTGTCGATAATGTCTCGTGACTGTCCCATGAGCAGCCTCAGCTTCAACAACATTGCCATCGGGGGTTAACAAGACAGAGGTCATAAGCCCTAAAGAGCCAAAACCTTGAGCCACTGCATCCGATTGAACATCTCCATCATAATTTTTACAAGCCCAAACCAATCCACCAGATCCCTTCATAACCTGTGCGACCACATCGTCAATCAAACGATGTTCATAGACCAAACCAGCTTCCTCAAAAGCACTTTTATAATCTTTGTCATACTCTTCTTGGAAAAGATCCCTAAATCGACCATCATATTGCTTCAGAATCGTGTTCTTAGTGGATAGCCACAGAGGATAACCTCGCTCTAATGCATACCGCATACACGAACGAGCAAAACCACGAATAGATTCATCAGTGTTATACATACCCATCGTTATGCCCGAACTATCAAAATTATTCACAACCTGCGAGACAGTCTCACCTCCGTCTTCAGGCTCAAAAACCATGGTTAAAGTTCCTGCACCTGGAACCAAAAAATCCGTTGCACGATATTGGTCACCGTGTGCATGACGACCAACAATAATTGGTTCTTCCCAATTAGGAACTAATCTTGGAATGTTGTTACAAATAATAGGCTCCCTAAAAACAGTACCATTCAAAATATTTCGAATAGTACCGTTAGGAGACTTCCACATTTCCTTTAAGTTGAACTCCACCACACGATCTTCATCCGGAGTTATAGTTGCACACTTTACACCTGCCCCGTGACGCGCTATTGCATCTGCTGAGTCAATAGTTATTTGATCGTTCGTTTCATCCCGTTTCTCTACACTTAGATCATAATATTCAAGATCAATTTCAAGATATGGAAGAATCAATCTTTCTCGGATAAATCCCCACATTATGCGGGCCATTTCATCCCCATCAAGTTCAACAACTGGTTCTTTTACAGGAATTTTAGACATTTGAGATCCTCTCTTGATGCAAAATGTTAACTATTTCTACGACTCCAACGGATTATACGTCAAGCTTTCAGTAAGGTTACGCATAAACCACAATCCACCATCAGGTGCTTTGCCAAAGCATGGATGAAATCCCATGCGAACCCAGAAAAAGGCTGCCAAACCTAAATCTGATGGCGCAAATGCTTTAACAACTTTATAAGACTTAGCCATATCCAATAAGAGTGTAAGAAGTGCATCTGTTCCATTCCCGTAGCCACGTTTAGCTTCTTCAATACATATCGACATCACTATAGGTGTTTCTTTTTCAAATTTAATTACGACAACGCCTATTTCCAGCCCACTCTTTTTAGAAAATATTTTGTACTCCTGAGATTCAAGCTGTCGTTCCAGTTGCGTAACGGGCAACAATTTTACAAATTGCCCCTCAAGCTCCAATCTCGGGTTGGCTATCGGTTCAACCATCTCTGAATCTCTTTCGCAATATTCCTAGCAGAACCAGAGATTTCAGTACAATCAGGTAATGCTTTTACAAAGGTGGCTCCATATCTTTTTGTGGTCAAACGACTATCTAAAACCGCAACGACACCAACATCTTTACGATCACGGATAAGCCTTCCAAATCCTTGTCTAAACCGTAATATAGCTAAAGGGAGTGCATACTCTAAAAAACCATTTTCATAGATCTCACTTCTCGCTTTATGAATTGGATCAGTTGGATCATTAAAGGGTAAGCGTGCAATTACCAATAGTGAAAGTGCTTCGCCTCTAATATCAATGCCTTCCCATAACGATGCCGTCCCGAAAATCACTGTCTTAGGATCTGTTTTGAGATGTTCAACTAACCTAACAGGTGTACCATCTATACCTTGACGTAATACAGTAATTCCGCCCTTTTCCAATGCATCCCTTGTTAGTCTGGAAAGTTCGTCAATAGCAGCATGTGATGTTAGTAAAACCAGAGCTCTGCCAGCCGAAGCCAATACCAGTTCTATGATTGCATCTGCTGCTGATTGTGCGTACCCAATTTCACGCGGATCAGGAATGTTGGTTACCTTCGCTAAAAGTGTTGTTCCCCTGTAATCAAAAGGGGAACCTAATACATGTGTTTCTGCATCCGACAACCCTAATGAATCCGCGGTAAACTTTGTAGAACCACTGACAGTTAAGGTTGCGCTAGTAGCCACGACTGTAGTGCATCGCGAAAATATCACATCTTCCAGGACTGGTCCCACTGAGATAGGAGCACTGTTTAGAGTCACATTATCCTTGCGGGCACCACTTATCCATCCTATAAAATTCGATGAAGGTAATTTCTCAAAGAAATTACCTATCTGTTCAATTAATTCTTCCAGAATGTCCACGGTAGATGTGATATTGTCCTTAACTACTGAAGCAGACTCAAAATCATATGTATCAATAAGCTGTACCTGTGCTGTAAGCAAACTGACTAACTCCTGTATAGAGTGTTGCAGTTCTAGCCAGTCCCCGTAAGCTTTTTCCCAGCTTGAACTCGTTACCATAGATGAGGTCAATAGTAGTCTTCCAGATACACCAAATTCATCAACAACAACGTACAAATCTTGGAAAAAAGATTGGTTTTTTTCTCGGATAGAAACGATTGAATCACAAATATCGTTTGTTCCAGGCAAAGAGGCAATCTCAGGAAAAACCTCCTCAGAAAACACACCTAAAGGTCGCTGATCCGAAGAACCAAATCTAAATAGCAAGTCCAGAACTCTCTGAATATCGCGACTACCTATATTCACACCGAATTGTTGAGTTGCTTGCTGCTCCAAATTATGTACTTCATCAAGTATGAGATGATCATAAGTAGGAATCACACTTCCAGCAGATTTAGCATCAGCAAGCAATAACGCGTGGTTAACCACTATTACATGCGCTGCATCCGCCTCCTGCCTTGCCCGTGAAAGAAAACATCTCCCCTCCCGCACAAATGAGTTATGTTCACTAAGACAATCAGCCCCTTCTGCACAAAATCGATTCCATGTTGTCCGTTCAGTCGGTGTTAATCGAAGTTCAGCACGATCACCTGTCTTCGTTCCAGGTAACCAAAGTGAAAGAGATGCGGCAAGGACTCCAATATCTGAATCATTTAAAGCCTTAGGGTGCTCAAACCATCGTTTGGTACACAAATAATTACTTCGCCCTTTTAGCAAAACACTACGAAATTCTTCAGGCTCCTGGATAAACCCTTCCTGTAAAAGCACTTTTCGAACAGCTGGTAAGTCTTTGTTAATTATTTGCTCTTGTAGAGCAATTGTATTTGTCGAAATCACAACATGTTTACCACTTTTTAAAGCGAATAAAGCCGCAGGCAGTAAGTATGCTAAAGATTTACCAACTCCGGTACCTGCCTCAATAAGAAAACGTCCTTCTGTTTCTAGTGACTTCTTAACAATTGCAGCCATATCACTTTGTTGAGGTCTTTCTTCAAAATTCTCAATCACATTTTTGGCACCATTAAAAACTTTCTCAAAATCTACGGGATCAATTTTTACACCATCATCAACGGGTTCTAAACGGGCAGGCATACTTACTTTTTCCGGCAAGAAACTCGTTGTTTTCCCAACAGTAACCTCAGTTCCTACCTCCTCCCCGGCAATTACAGTCGCTAAACCAGATGACTCAAATGCGACTAGCCTTGCAAGTTTCAGACGTTCCTCATTGGATATCACCGAAAGCCGGTTGCACAGTTCAACAAAGACTGCAGCTGTTGTTTCTGCATCAGCAAGTGCACGGTGACTCTCACCTCGAAAATCCACCCCTAAGCCTTCCGCAAGGCCTGCCAACCCACCGTATTTATGGTTCGGCATCAGCAAACGAGCTAGCCTACTTGTATCGATACTCCCTGTAGAAAATTCAATACCTACCTGTGACAAAAAACCTAAATCGAATTTTATGTTCTGCCCTACAATCGGATTGTCATCAATAAAAGAAAAAATTTTTTCTTCCAAGTCAATGATGTCTGGAGCATCACGAACCATAACATCCGTAATACCAGTAAGCTTCTGAACAAAATATGGGATCCCCCGATGAGGATTCACAAAACTCTGAAATGTATCGAATACTTTCAATTTTCCATTTATTATCTGGAACCGAACAGCACCAATTTCGGTTATTGCATCTTTTTTCGGACTTAACCCAGTAGTTTCTAGGTCTAAAGCAACACAAACGCGCGAATATGGAGTAGAAATTAAGGATGTAATCGGCTAAACCTCCTGTTAGCATTCTATATGTGCTCTTTGTATCAGGGGTATTCAGCTTATTAATGTGGGAAAAAGAGGGTAAACATGAAAAACTTTTCTTCTGAAAAAATTCGTAACGTTGTAATCGCGGGCCATGGTAGCGTGGGAAAAACAACTTTCACAGAAGCTGCATTATTTGTAACAGGTGCAACCACACGTATGGGGAACGTTGAAGAAGAGAACACTGTTAGCGATTACGATGAGGATGAACATCAAAGAAAATTCAGCGTTAACTTATCAATTCTTCCAGTCGAGTGGAACAACCATAAGATCAATCTAATTGACACCCCAGGATACGCAGACTTCGTAGCTGAAGTTAGCAGCGGTATGGCAGCAGCAGATGTGGCACTAATTGTAGTTGATGCAATTGCTGGATCCGAAGTAGGTACAGATCGAGCCTGGGATTTGGCAGAACAAAACGAACTACCTAGGATGATTCTTCTAAACAGAATGGACCGTGAAAATGCAAACTTTGAAACTGTTGTCACACAATTGCAAGAAAAATGGGGGACTGGAGTTACTCCAATTCAGATTCCTATCGGACTGGAATCAAATTTCACTGGAGTTGTCAACCTTTTAAGTAAAACTGCATTTACTGGAAATGATAATAAGACCGAAAATATTCCCGAAGAACTCATGGAAAAAGTTGATGAGTTGAAAAATGAACTTATCGAAAGAATTGTCGAAAACGACGAAGTACTTATGGAGAAATATTTTGCCGACGAAGTACTTTCGGAAGAAGAACTTAATAAAGCACTCAAACAAGGATTTTGCGAAGGGACAATTATACCCCTTGTGTGTGCCGCCGCTTCACCACAATTAGGGGTCCATCAAGTACTCGAAACACTTGTAAATATCGGACCATCGCCATTAGAAAGAAAAATTATCGATGCAAATGGCAAAAAACTAGAATTAGATGGGGCAAAAACGCCGGTTATTCTAACCTTTAAAACAGCTACAGATCCTTACGTTGGCAGAATTAATTACTTCAGAATGCTTAGTGGAGAATTGACTTCTGACAGCCATCTCTGGAATGTGAATCGTGAGAAACAAGAGCGAATAGGCACGATTTATATACCAAAGGGCAAAGAACAAGAGGAAACCAGCAATCTACCACTTGGAGACATAGGTGTTGTCGCAAAATTGTCTGAAACGGAAACTGGTGACACTTTAACAAATAAGGAAACGCCGGTAGAATTAAAATCAATAGATTTTCCCAGCCCCGTTTATAGTATGGCTGTCACGCCAGTAGGTAAGACTGGTATAGATAAACTTGGTCCGAGCCTACAGCGACTAATTACAGAGGACCGAGGTTTAAGTCTCGAACGAGATCCAAATACTGGAGAAACGATCCTTTCAGGCTTAGGAGATACACATTTAGCAGTTGCCATAGGAAAACTTCTTCGGAAATTTAACCTTGAGGTTGAACTCGAATTGCCTCGTGTACCCTACCGAGAAACAATTGCGCAGTTGTCGCAATCTGACTACACGCACAAAAAGCAATCCGGCGGACATGGACAATATGCAAGAGTCGCTATTGAAATTTCTCCTCTTCCACGTGGATCAGGATTAAAATTTGGTAATCGTGTTGTTGGAGGTTCAGTACCAAAAGAATTTATTCCTGCGGTCGAAAAAGGAGTAACCGAAGCGGCAAATGATGGTGTACTAGCAGGTTATGAACTTACTGATTGTGAAATCATCCTCTATGACGGAAAACATCACCCTGTTGATTCAAGTGAGATGGCTTTTAAGCTTGCTGGAGGACAAGCATTAAAAAATGCTGTACAGAAAGGTACCGGTCTACTTCTCGAGCCAGTTATGTCTATTCGAGTCCAAGCACCTGAATCGTTTGCAGGGGATATTGTAGGAGACTTAAATACCAAACGTGCACGAATTCATGGAATTAGTCCAAACGGTAATATTAGTGTTGTAGATGCCGAGGTACCACTAGCAGAAGTCCAAAGATATGCTTCAGATCTCCGATCATTAACTCAAGGTCGAGGTGCTTTTGAGCTGACCTTTGACCACTATGGCGAAGTACCTGCAAATATCGCACAGCGTGTAATTGGTGACACAGATGAGGCAGAAAAGTAATCAAAAACCTTTTACCTCACCTGGTAGCTAATTTCGAATTTTTAAAATCTGCCCAATCTCTAGACTCCAACAATCAGGCTCGGTAAGCCCATTAAGTGCTAATAACTCACTCAGCTTTAAATTGTTGTCGTAAGCAATCTCACTACATGTATCACCAGCACTTACAACATACATCTCAACTTTAGGCTCTGATTCAACCACCACAGGGGTCGTCGTTGGCTCTGCAATTCGTAAAATCTGCCCAATCTCTAGACTCCAACAATCAGGCTCGGTAAGCCCATTAAGT
>CAYFHW010000027.1:10256-15814 GCA_964343095.1 uncultured Anaerolineaceae bacterium
ACATCTCAACTTTAGGCTCTGATTCAACCACCACAGGGGTCGTCGTTGGCTCTGCCTCTTCTACTCCATTACTCACAGATTCCGTCTCTTCTTCTTGCGCAACACCAATGTCAACAGGATTATCCACACTTGCATTCAAATCAACTTTGTTTAAAACCACATTACTCCAAACACCAATCTCAGAAACGCCTAATCCATTTACGGTAAATTGAACTGAATCGCCTGCACTACCACACTTCGACCCACCTTCAACATCAATAACATATGTACCATCTAGATCAATTACAGAGACACCACACGTTTGTCCAGCTATGTACGCAATTACTAAAGCACCCGTCAAAGCTTGCTCACCATCAATCTTTACAAATCCTGCGAATCTAGCAGGCGGAGGCTTTGTTTCCTCCAATGGTTCTGGCTCAGGCTCATTTTTTTCTTCTACAGCATCAAAGTTTTCAGGATTTGTAATATATAATTTAATTGTATTTACTGAATCATCAATAAGTGACTCGAACCTCACTGTTGAGACCGAATCCCCACTTGGAGCCAGTTGGGGATCAAATCTGATCTGCAACCAACTAGAATACCCCTGTTGAGCAACATTTGAACTTAGATTTACCTCGAAACCACTCCCAATAACAATACCTGCATGAATCCTTGCTTCGGACTCCTGCTTAGTAACAAAAACCCATGGATCTGATGTTACGATTCGAAATGGAATTAAACCAAAAACACCGCTCTTTACGGCAACATTAGCAAATTCAGAAGTTCCATCTGGAAGAGCAGATAAATTTGAAATTGAGAAGGCATCCACATACATGTTTGGATAAAGTGGAAGAGGGGGAGCACCGAGTAAAGCAAATAAAAGCATCGTATCGATATTGGCGTCTACTGTTGGTGTCGGATCTTGAAAAGGTTGTATTGATAATTCCGGAAAAGATGTAGGGAAATCCATCGAAGGACATCCATAACTGAAAGCAACTGCTTCACAATTAACAAAATTTTCAGGCATAAAAGCTGCTGCCACTTGGGGAATTGCAAGGTTAGGCATCCTAAAAGCTACAGGGTCCCACATGCGTTCACCATCAAGCACTGGTTTGAACGACGAGGTGGACGTATTTGTAGAAAGTGCGACAGCCAACGGATCAGCCCAATTTAAGAGTGATTCTGTCCCATTTTGCTCACGCAACGTAATAACTCTCTTCGCAATTTTAGGGGGATAACGCATACACCCATAAATACGTTCAGGGTATGTGTAATCAAGATAATCAAAGAAAGGTGCCCCATCACCGCCATCTACATATGTGGAAGCTGTTTTTTCGTTGCAATGCCAGACTTCGCCTCTAAAGGGATGATGCGCAGGATAGAGTGGATGGTTGCGCCAATTCCAATCATTGCCATGCTGAGTCCCGTCAGCATCTACTACAGTGTAGTTAAATAACGGATGATTAATGGGCGAAAAACCGTTGTAACTCCAGATCGCATAGTACCAATCTTCCAAATTTTCCGGGTTCCCTTGCCCGGCTATTGGCCTGTATCTGTCATTCCATTTTAGAGCTAAGATTCTAGTTGAAGCTGCAACGCTATGGTAAAAAGAAGTTCCAACCTTTGATTGCTCTACACTAGGATTATCTGCAGTATTTTCCATACCGGTCGTTGCTTGCCCTACTCCATATCCACAATCAAAAGACCTTAATGTAGGACCCACCCCACCCCATGGAATACCTCGGGCAGCATTTTGCCATCCAGACTCAACCCATAAAATTGATTTCAAAACAGTCGGAGGTATAAAACTATTCATATCTGGAGAACTTGAACGGTTATAACGAGAACCTTTAAGTAATCCTGGGTACAAAACTTTCGATAACTCCAAACCTCGCGGTTGCTTTTGTTCGGTAATTAATCGACCCTCTACTGCTAATTCAATCGCAAGCGAATACACCGCAACATTATCCTCAGCCTCAAAAGTTTCAAAGTTAA
Organism: uncultured Anaerolineaceae bacterium; assembly: GCA_964343095.1. Taxonomy (GTDB): domain Bacteria; phylum Chloroflexota; class Dehalococcoidia; order Tepidiformales; family Tepidiformaceae; genus JAKUNN01. The sequence goes on from CAYFHW010000027.1 coordinate 12,234, forward strand.
AAGGTCCGTATTCCCCACAAGCATCCACGGTTTTAGAAGTCTTGAAAAAAGTAAGCGCAGTTACTAAAAATACACCTAAGCACAACCCAAATAACAATACTTTTGTCACTTCACAACCCAACCTAAGAACCTAGAATAACCCTCAATTGAGTATCTCCCATTAGCTAAAACAATTTGTAATTGGACATCACCGGGCTCTTCAAAATTTGCTCCATTCCAATGTTCAACAAGCAAAGCATCGCCAGTTTCTGCCCAAGATAAAGGAATATCAAATCCGGATGAAAAACCTGCTGCTGACACCTGCCCCTCAACTACAACAGGCTCATCACCAAAAGCAACCTGTTCCAATTCTGACGGCTTCCACACTACCCCTAATGCTTGACGTGCCCCCTTTTGAACTGTAGCGGCTACTACACCACCGCCAAAAACTGCTTCTACGCGAGGCAAATATTGCAACCCAGCATCAAGATTAACTTCAATGAATGCTATTTTTCTTCCACTGGAACTTAACGCCCAGTCTCGTGTGAAAAAACGGCTAAGAACACGGATTTTTTGATCACCCAAAAATAGTAGAGAACCCCGTTCATTAATAGCTACCGTGAATAAATCTCCAGACTGATCAATTCTAAGTGGTACAGCCAAAATCACTGCACGGAAAATATTCAAGACTTCTGCTTCTTCCTGCTTAGAAAATTTTGCCGGGTACGATAAAATAGCAGTGTCCACAAAACCTTCCACCTTGCTAGGTTGGCTAACTGTAACGAGAATCGCTTCTGAATCCGGGGTCCAGATTGGCTTTTGGAGCAAATCAACCCCGGTGGCTAATCTTGTATAAGATCCAGTCATTAGATCTAAAATCCGGAGTGAACCCACTGGATTCTTTATATCACCCTGATCTGCAACAATTAAGGCAACCTTTGTACCGTCTGGCGATGTTACGCCTCTCGCAGACATTCCTGGTAAGTGAGGAATCGTTATAAGTATTTCTTCGTATCCAATATCTCCTGCACGAACAACCGCTATCGTATCTACTGCTAGCCCCGGTTTCGAAACTACAGCATAAATACCTGCATCAGCATCTGCGAAAGCAGTTTTTGAATCCGAATCCTGGAAAAAAAGAAAAGCGGTGATTAAGGAGGCGACGATAATAGCCGCTAAAACTGGAAATACTAGCCTCTGAGCCAGTGCACCACTCATATATATATATTAAAGGTAATTTACCTAGTAAACTGCACGCACGGCCTTCAACGTCCTCCAGACCAATTTAATCTAACCCTCTTCAGCTAAGAAAAGAGCTGTAACTTATTTCAACTAAATTTGGTTACTCAAGAAGCAGTGTACTATTGAGATACACTGCTTTATTTCGAGTGACAGATGCTGATTTATCAACTAGCAAATTTAGCCGACAATCCTACTGCTCTCGTTGCCCTTGCGGGAGCTCTCCTTGTTGCCCTTGTAACTGGTATAGCTTTCCACGAATTTAGCCACGCTTGGACTGCAAATCAGTTAGGTGACAATACAGCTGCTCTGCAGGGACGGCTCACTTTAAATCCATTGGCGCACCTAGACAAATTTGGCACTCTCGCTATCCTGATAGTCGGAATTGGTTGGGGGAAGCCTACCCCTGTTAATCCTTATCGACTGCGCTACGGGGTAAAGACTGGCAACCTGCTGGTTTCTGTTGCGGGACCTTTATCAAACTTTTTGTTCGCAGTAATTGCAGCACTCCCTTTACTTTTTGGTTGGGTTGATATGGGATATTTCCCTAACTTGGATTACATTAAATATGCGAGCGGGGAGCAAATTTTTGGATTTTTTCTTTTGATGATCATCCAATTAAATGTAATCCTTGGACTTTTCAACCTTATCCCAATACATCCACTTGATGGATTTAAGGTAATTTTGGGAATTCTGCCTAATGAACTCGCCAATCCACTTGCAAGACTTAGTAAATGGGGACCCGCACTATTAATGTTACTCATAGCAATTTCTTTTATTGCACCTTCATATAGTCCTATTCGATGGATTACAAGTGATCTTTCCAATTTTATTCTAAATATTCTTTTGCCATGATTAGAGAGCGGATTAGACAATTTCGAGAAGCTTCACTTCAACCAAGTGCTCAAGACTTACAGCTTGTACATGAAATTTTAAGAGAACCTTTATTATCTTTATTCCTAGAGCAGCATCCCCGTGATCAACGACACGGTGCACGTACTGCACAGTGGTTGATAACTAACGGTGAGAAAAATCCGGAACTTCTTGCTGCTGCACTAGTACACGATATAGGGAAAGGGAAACAACGAACTCGTGATCGCGTTATTCATGTTTTGACAAGCTGGAATCAAACAGGGCAAATAATAGGAAAACACACATCCACTATAGAACTCCGGCGTGCTGTAGCACGTAGTCGTGAGCATAGTGAATTAGGCGCCCAAAAATTAGAGACATATGGCGCATCACCCAGAGTAATCGAATTGACACGCTTGCACCATAAACCTCCTGGGACTGATACGATGCTAGAGTTGCTACAGCGTGCAGACGCACAGAATTAAAGGAGGAATAATGACACAAGCAAAAATTGCAGTTATTGGCCTTGGTCTAATAGGTACATCATTTGGACTAAACCTTACAAAAAATAAGAAACGCAATTACACCGTCGTAGGTTACGACATTGAACGTGGGCGAGAACGCACTGCAGAAAAAGCAGGCGCAATAGACAAGCGCAGCAGGAGTATAAAAGAAGCAGTTACTGATGCAAATGTAGTCATAATTGCAACGCCACCACTTGCAGCAAAAACTGTTCTTGAAGAACTAAAAGATTACGTTCATGGAGACGCGTTGGTTACTGATACCTGTAGCACAAAAGCAGAATTTCTAGAGCATGCCATCCGAATTCTTCCTAAGTCTGTAAATATAATTGGTGGTCATCCAATGGCAGGTTCAGACGAAAGCGGTCCAAGTGCTGCAAATATCAACCTTTTTGAAGGAGCTGCATGGGCATTAACGCCATCAACCACTGCATCAGAAACATCAGTTAAAACGATCCTGGCCCTGATCGAACAAACAGGAGCATACCCAGTATTTGTAGACCCAATAGAGCATGACCAACATGTTGCAAGTGTTAGCCACGTTCCACTTCTCCTTGCCGTAGCACTTTTTAGGATGGTTCGAGACAGTAACTTTTGGGACGATGCTTCAGTTCTTGCAGGTCCCGCTTTTAATGAAATGACTAGATTGGCCAAAGGTGATCCTGAAATGGGCCGTGGCATTATTGAAACAAACCAGACTGCTCTTACTGCTTGGCTAAAAAATTATCGTGATGAACTTGGAATAATTATTGAAGGTCTCGAAGCTGGTCACGACATTATTGGAGAAGTCCAAGAGAAAGAGTCTGATGATGATGAGAACTTAAGAGCAGTTTCTGGATATGAAATGCTCACAAGCCTGTTACAACAAACTCAAACTGAAAGACTAATATTCGATGAAATCCCAAAAGGTCGCCAAATCCCAGAAAAAGGTGACGGAACCACGCCAACATTTGGTGATACGATGGGACAGATGCTTATGGGAGGCTACTT